>OMQO01000119.1 GCA_900313275.1 uncultured Bacteroidales bacterium | reverse complement strand
GTAATAATAAGGAAGTGAACGCTCGAACGTCCTCCATTGGGCGTTGCGGCGGCTTCTTCTCTCCTCAATGATAACAGGCCTTTCCTTGTCGATCTCAACAGGATCGTTGGTCACGAAATGGGAATAATCATGGAGAATAAGAAGGCAGGTGTCGACCACAGTCTCCCTGACTAAAGGGATATTATTAAGCATGTACTGGGTCTGGTCGATACCGGTAGAAGCGTTGACATTGCCACCAAAAGAGGCTCCGATACTCTGGAGCCAGTCGAGCAAGGCCTTTCCAGGGAAGTTCTTGGTCCCGTTGAAGCACATGTGCTCGAGGAAGTGTGCGAGACCGTCCTGGTCGGGAGTCTCCTGAATAGCGCCGACATTGGTGGCCAGATAAAACTCAGCCCTTTGGGCGGGCTTGTCATTGTGCCTGATGTAATAGGTCAACCCGTTCTCAAGCGTGCCTTTGCGCACAGCGGGGTCATTCGGAAGCTGCTGTGCACCAGCCACATAAGAAATGGAGCAGACTACAGCGGCGACAAATAAGGTCAGTAATTTTCTCATTATCGAATTATAGATTATATTCCACTAAAAACTCCGCGCCGTATCGGCACGGAGTCCATAAGACGACCGATTGGGATTATTCAGCGGGAGAGATGGCACCCATAGGGCAAGCGTCCGCGCAAGTGCCGCAGTCAATGCAGACAGCCGGATCAATTGAGTAAACATCACCCTCGATGATAGCGCCCTGAGGGCACTCTCCAGCGCAAGTTCCACAAGCGATGCAATCAGTTTCAGAAATCTTGTAAGCCATAATACCTAGTTGTTAATAATTAGTGACAAATATACTAAAAAATTTAATCTATCCAACCTGTAAGGAAAAGGTTCATGATCGGACGGGACGGGGAATTGGTTATCAAAGTCAGGATGACAAGGCACTCCCCTTTCGGGAACGAGGAAGTGTCTAGCGTCAAATCTTATACAACTTGAAATCACTCTTACCCTTATTGGAAATCTCGTAGGACCCTTTAACCATTGTCCCGGCCTTGACCTTCCCGAATGAGAAGGTGCTCTCAGAAGCCAAAGGCACAGGAGCCATGTCACGCTGTTCCTTTGTGTAAGAGGAGAAATCTTCCTTGGTAATCGTGTATATTCCGAACTTTGACTTGCCTGCACCAAGTTCTGGATTCGGGTCAGCCACTATCGCCTCGGTACCGGCGGTCTCTTTCTTCACCTCAACAGCAGGCCTTACCACAGCCTTATAAGACTTCCCATCAACGACCGGTGTGGCGTAATAATAGTTCTTCCCCCAATGGTTCCGGTCAGAAGTGACGGTGAATATGAGTTTCGTGGTACCGCCAGCGGGTATCGGATTCTCGGCGAGCCTGACTGAAAGGCCTTCGCTCACATCGGAAAACTTGACATTCAGCGGCTTACTTCCGAGATTTGCGACCACCACCTCTCCGCTCTTCTGTTGGCCTTGTGAGAGATTGCCTCCCTTTATGTCAACTTCCTTGAAACCCAAGTTTCCAAAACGGATAGTGTACAACTCGCTGAGGCTGAGCTTCTTCTTGTGGCTCTCACCCCTAAGGCGAAGGATTACAGGCTGCTTGGGCTCAGAGAAATAAACCGTCAGATTCTTATCGAAAGGATAGCCTCCCTCATCGTTCTTATAGGTGGCCTTGATGATGCCCTTCTCACCAGGCTTCAGCGGTTTCTTTGTCCAATCGACATCGGTGCACCCGCAAGATGAGACCACATTGTAGATCACAAGGGGCTTGTCACCGACATTCGTGGCTGTGAAAGTGGCCGATACAGGCCCGTCAGTCACGAGTATATCCCCGAAATCATGGACAGTCTTGTCGAGCTTGACAACACCCCCGAAGGTGTTGTCCGCACCCGATCCCTGCCCCCATGAGAGATGGCAGAAAGCGATGAGCAGCACCGCCGTGATCATATATTTAAAATGTCTTCTCATCTTCTTTTTGTTCCTTTCGGGTTGGCATTTGCAAATACCTTTCCAAAACGCGAAAATAGTGTATATCAACTAACTTTTTCAAATCCCGCCAAAAATTCGTAATTTTGTATGATTTGTATGAATCTTGACGAAGATGGCAGAGAAACGGACATTTGAGGAATACACAGACGCCAACATAAAGACCCTGGAAGGAGTCGAGCACATCCGGCGGAGGCCGGGCATGTACATCGGCCGCTTGGGCAACGGATCCAATCCCGGCGACGGTATCTACGTTCTTCTAAAGGAGATCGTGGACAACTGTATCGATGAGTTTTCAGCCGGATACGGCAACAAAGTGCTCATCGACATTGACGGGAAGCAAGTGAAAGTCAGGGACTTCGGCCGAGGCATTCCGCTTGGGTCAGTCGTAAAGGCCACCAGCGAGCTCAACACCGGCGGCAAGTTCGACGACAAGGTGTTCAAGAAGTCCGTCGGTCTGAACGGTGTCGGAACCAAGGCCGTTAACGCTCTTTCTGAGAGTTTCTATGTGGAATCCTTCAGGGAAGGTGAGAGTTCATGGGCAAGTTATGTCCGAGGCGAGCTGCAAGACAGCGGAAAGAAGGAAAAGGTGACCGAAAAGAACGGGACCCTGGTAGTCTTCACCCCAGACAACGAGATGTTCGGAGGTTTCGAGTTCAACATGGACTATGTCGAGACCATGGTGAAGAACTATTCCTACCTCAAAAAAGGCCTCACACTGGTACTCAACGGCACTTCCTACAAGTCTGACAATGGTCTTCTAGACCTCGTGAGGGAGAACATGTCAGAGACTCCTCTCTATGAGCCTATCCACCTTGAAGACGAAGACATTGAGATAGTTCTGACCCATGGCAACTCCTATGGGGAAAACATCTCCTCTTTCGTCAATGGCCAGAACACCCGCGACGGAGGCACTCACCTCGCCGCTTTCAGGGAGGCCATTGCCAAGACCCTAAAGGACTATTTCAAAAAAGACTATAAGCCAGAGGACTGCCGCCAGGGAATCATCGGAGCCATCAGCATCCAGATCCAGGAGCCTAACTTCGAAGGGCAGACGAAGACAAAGCTCGGTTCCACCTACATGTGGGAGAAGTACAAGACCGACGAGCATGGCAAGAAGATACAGAATCCCGACGGCTCTTTGGAGATCGACAGAGGCCCCACAATCAGGTCTTTCGTCAATGACTTCGTGGCCCGTCACCTCGACAACTATCTGAGAATCCACCTTGATCTCGTCCCTATCATCGAGAACAAGATCAAGGAGTCACAAGCTGAGCGCGAGGAGATCGCCGGAATCCAGAAAAAGACCCGCGAGAGGAACAAGAAGGCCAACCTGTACAACAAGAAGCTGAGGGACTGCCGCTACCATTTCTGCGACAAGATGCCCAAGGACAAGGAGGATCTGGCCGAGAAGACCAGCCTGTTCATCACGGAGGGAGACTCCGCCTCCGGAACCATCACAAAGGTCCGCAACGCCAACTACCAGGCTGTATTCAGCCTCAGGGGCAAGCCGATCAACTGCTACAAGGAGAGCCGCAAGAGGGTGGCTGAGAACGAGGAGCTTAACCTGCTCATCTCCGCGCTCGGAGTGGAAGACGACCTCGACAACCTCCGCTACAACAACATCATTGTGGCAACCGATGCTGATGACGATGGAATGCACATACGCATGCTGGTGCTCACATTCTTCATGAAATACTACCCTGACCTCATCAGGAGAGGCCATGTGTATATCCTTCAGACTCCCCTGTTCAGGGTGGCCAACAAGAAGGAGAGGCGTTACTGCTATTCCTCGGAGGAGAAAGAGAAAGCGATAAAGGCTCTCAAGACCGCAGTGCAAATCACCCGATTCAAAGGTCTTGGAGAGATTTCTCCCGACGAGTTCGTGGATTTCATCGGAGACGAGATGAGGCTCGACCTCGTGAAACTCGCCGACGAGGAATCCATCTCCGACATCATGGAGTTCTACATGGGCGACAACACGATCGACCGCCAGAACTTCATCAGGGCCAACCTGAAGTCTGAGGAAGAATTGGAAGACGTTAATATTTAATTATTTAAGGATATGTCACGTTGGGCGAGGTTTTGCGGCTGGATGCTGAGGAAAATGGGATGGACCACTGTCGGAGGCCCTGTGCCTGAGAAGAAGGCCATCATTCTTGGCGTACCGCACACATCCGCTAAAGATTTCATAGTGTCCTACCTCTTCTACACCCAGTTCGCGGCGCAGAAGGCATATGTGATGATCAAAAAGGAGTTCTTCTTCTGGCCTATCGGACCACTTATCAAGAAAATGGGTGGCATACCGGTGGATAGGAGCAACGCCACCGCTCTGGTGAAGAGCCTCATTGAGCAGATGGAGAACAAAGACACCTTCATCCTCGCTATCGCACCTGAAGGAACAAGGAAGGCCACCAAAAAGTGGAAGACCGGCTATCACCTCATCGCCAAGACCGCTAACGTTCCGGTTTACCTCGGCTACTTCGACTGGGGACGGAAGAGAGTCAGTGCGGGCGAGAAGGTTGAACTCACCGACGACGCCAGGGCCGACACTGAAAGGATCCAGGCGATCTATGAGACGATGCACCTTCAGGGCAAGCATCCTGAAGGGTTTATAACACATTAATACACAAAAAGATGTCCATCCGAAGTCTGTTGAAGCAAAGTAGGGAGAACTATGTGGTGACACTCTCGAAATTGTTCGAGATGTGCACCGACACCTACGCCAAAAGACCGCTCTCCCGTTTCGTGGACGGGGGGCAGGAATACACCTATGACAGTTTCAAGCACAAATGCCTGGAGCTGTCACAGCGCTTCAACCGATTCGGAATCAGCGCCGGAGACAAGGTGGCGATCCTGTCGAACAACATGCCCAACTGGACCGTGGCGATGTTCTCCTGCGTACCCTTCGGCAGGGTGACGGTCCCGATTCTTCCGGACTCTTCGGAGAGCGAGATCACCAACATTCTGATCCACTCAGAGTGCAAGGCCATATTCGTCTCCAAAAGGCTCCTGAAAAAGGTCTCTGATGAGGTTCGCAAACGTCTTACCCTCGTCATCGACATAGAGACCTTCGAGTTCATCCAGAAAGACGACCATGCTTTTACCTGCGAAGGCCGCTCTTCCGAGCCTCAGGCCGATGACCTGGCATCTATAATCTACACCTCCGGAACCTCCGGCAACGCCAAGGGTGTCATGCTGAGCCACAGGAACTTCTGCCAGAACATCATCGCAGCTTTCCATGCCCAACCGGCCGGCAAAAAAGACCGCTGGCTGTCCATCCTCCCGATGTCCCACACCTACGAGATGGCCTTCAGCGTGCTGTATCCCCTGTTCGTCGGAGGCTGCGTGTATTACATCAAGAAACCGCCGACACCTTCAATCCTTATGGATGCGATGAAGAAAGTCCGGCCCACCATCATGTGCGCCGTGCCACTCATCATCGAGAAGGTTTATAAGAACAGCGTGGTTCCCACCGTCGAGAAAAGCCGGACCCTGTCTTGGATGAAAAAGAAGATGCCGAGAATCTTGTATTGGCTGGTGGGAAAGAAATTGTACAAATCTTTCGGAGGAAAGCTAAAGTTCTTTGGCATAGGAGGTTCCAAACTAGATTCGACTGTTGAGGATTTCCTGAACAAGGCCCGCTTCCCCTATGCCATCGGCTACGGTCTGACTGAGACAGCTCCTCTGATCACCAACGCGTGTGTGGGCAAGACTGTGGTCGGATCGATCGGAGTCCCAGCCTACAATGTACAGGTCAAGCTTCAGAACGTGGATCCAGCTACAGGCGAGGGCGAGATCATCGCAAAGGGAGACAATGTCATGCTGGGCTATTATCGTGATCCTGAGCGTACCAGGGCAGCTCTGACCGACGATGGATGGTTCAGGACCAACGACCTCGCCAGTGTAGATTCAAAGGGCCGCTACTACATCAAGGGCCGCCTCGGAAACATGATCGTGGGTCCTTCCGGAGAAAACATCTACCCTGAAGAGATCGAGCAGGTCATCAACAACATGCGAGGAGTCAACGAGTCTATCGTCATAGAGAGGGACGGCAAACTTGTCGCGCTCGTGAAGTTCGACGAGGACATCATCGACTGGGACGCTATCGAGAAAGAGGAGAAGTTCTTCGAGAACCTCGAAAACTGGAAGAAGAAGGTGATGGAATATGTCAACAAGCGTGTCGGCAAGCAGTCCAACATCGGCGAGGTCAATGCCATGAAGGAAGACTTCGAGAAGACCGCGACCCAGAAGATCCGCAGGTTCAAGTACAAGTCCTTCAATCCGGAAGACGAGACTCCCAAGAATCCGGAGAGCGAGAATTAATCCGAGAACAATTTGATGAGCGTGTCCTTTCTGAGGTCGGAAAGGTTAAGGGTAGGCTGCTCATAATCAGCGGCTTCCTTGAATCCAGCCTTAAGCAGGACTGTCTTCAGGTCCACAAAACAAGCGGACTTCCGGGCTATTATCGCCGCCTTGTCGGCAGTGTCCATACCGGAACTCACACGGGAGTTGCCCACTCCGAGACTCATAAGGAATATCTTCCCGCCGCTCACTGCGGCAATCATGGATTGGCGAAGGTCGGAAGTCAGATCCTCGTTGACCACCATATTGTTCGGATCGACCATGTACCCTCTTGTCAACTGGACAATCTTCTCCTGGCCGAAGAAGAAGCGGAAGCGACTCCCCTGCTCCCCGTTGTAACGGTTGCAGAATATGATGCCGTCGTCGCTGGTGCCCTTGCAATAAAGAATCTCGCTGGCCTCAGGATTGGCGTTGGTCATGTCCCCGGAATAAACCGCGTGCCCGGAGTTGTAGGAACTGTTCCAACCGATTTTGTGTCCACCGAGATTGACAAAACTGATGTCGAAGTCATGAGTCCCCCACTCGTTACGCCAGTATATTCCGAAGAAATTATTCTCGCTTAGAGGGTACCACGAGCCGAAGGGGAAGTTCCCTATGAAGTTCTTCTCAGAGGAAGGGCATGCCAGCACCACCTTATCCGGGAACTTGACCGAGCAAGCTTTGGGTGCTATAATCGCCACCAGTCTATTCTCCAGAAGAGTGGCCAACGAGGAGTAATACCCCTTGAGACCGACGAACGCAGCTTCATCCAACGGTGCCACGAAGGCTTTTCCGTTCCGGATTATGAACATGCGTTTGGATGGGGAATCCATCATAAGGAGCCGCTCTCTGACAGTCTGAAGCAAGGAAACTGTCTTGAAGGCATTTAGGGATCCTATGCGTTGGGATATTTCGTCAAGAGGACGCTCCGAAGCGAGGATTGTCTCCCAAAAGCCTGGCTTCAGGGGCTTATGAAGCTTCTCCGCTTCCCTGCGTATTTGGTTGATCACCTTTCTCGAAGGGGAAGGTTCGGTCACCATCTCCTTCTTTTCCGTGTCATATAACTTGGTCTCATGGGTTCTGAAGGCGAGGAACAGGTCTTTGAAACGATAGAAAACAGATGCCAGCCTGTCTCTTTCCTCCTGAGTCAACTTGTTGAAATCAAACTGGTTGGCGGTTTGCTTAATGCGCCGGATGAGATCTTTGTTCTTTATCAGGAGGGTCATTCCCGTCGATTCATAGACGATGAAACGGAGGAGGGCCACAGGATCGCTTGGTCGCTGCCCAAACGCGGAAGAAAGGATCGAGAGTGCCTCCCGGTTGCGGACAGTGTCGATGTCGAACTTGGCTACCGGACGCTCCTTGTGATAATCCACGATAGCCTTGCAAACAGCCTTTACTGTGACAGGGTTAAGCGCGATCCCGGAGGAAACGAGCCCCATGCAACGCTGGTAAAGATCTTCCTCAGAGATCTTTCCTATCAGCGTGTACTTTTTGAAATCCGGAGCCTCGGCGCCTTCGTTCGGCACGTAGCCGTTGCCCTCCATAGTGTACCCGGTGC
>OMQO01000035.1 GCA_900313275.1 uncultured Bacteroidales bacterium | reverse complement strand
ACCCCGAAAATGTGTGCGTCATCTCCCGACTTCACCCCAAGACGAGCCCTCAATTCGGAACTAGTCAAAGGGATATTCCTGGCGCTGACCTCGGACCTCGGGAACCGCTTTCCAATGTCTTTGAACGAAGCTTTCCCAAACTTCAAGACCTCCTCTACCTCATAAATTCTGCCCATTCCGTACAATGGCCCTAAGCGACTTGGCAAATCTTCCCGTGAAAGAGTCTCCCCGATTGAGAGAATATGGGTGAAACGGGCGAGTTTGACAAGTCCGAACCTTTCGCAAAGAGCGTTGGTCAATCCTGCCTTCAAAAGTGACTTGCCTGGCTCAATAATAAACCTGAAGTAATTGGATTCCGGCAACTTAGGCTTTGCCGACGACACCTCTTGACGACCGAAAGAAAGCGTACCGCCATCCTCCCGGCAAATCAAGGAATACTCCCCTTTCCATTCCTTGTCCACCCACACGAGAAGTTCCTTGCATTCACCTCCACTTGAGACAACATGGATTTCCCTGACCCAATTGCCGTTCCATCCAGATCCACTGGTCGACTCCAAATGGTTCTCATAGCAATGGTTGATCCTCTCAACGACCATGCTGATGTCGGCCATGGGAGAAAGCTTCAACAAAAGATGTCTTGAGAACTCTAGTAAAGTAGGAAGCAAAGTAAGGACATCCGGAGAGCAATCCTCCAAAAGGAAAACCTTGTTTCCCTCAGAAGACCTCCTGGCTGGATCAAGGAAAATGACATCTGGCTTGAAACCTTTGACGACAGCCCCAAGGGTCTCCGGACTGATGTCCTGATTCGAGAAACTGATGTTATCGATCCCAAGTTCCAACAGATTATGCTTAGCAGCTGCCGCAAGAGCCGGTTCCCTCTCATTATAAAGGACCTCAGAAGCCACTTGTGAGAAAGCCCAGGAATCCACACCAAGTCCCCCTGTAAGGTCAGCTATCCTGCCTGGAGAATCACCGAGAATCTTTCTGGCCAGAGCCGCCTTGTAACGGGCAGTGACGGAAGAGCTGCATTGCTCGGCACACAAAACAGTCGGATAAACCAAAGAGGTTACGGCATACCACTCAGGGACCTTGTCCTTTAGTTTTCTTCTGGCTTCTATAGTATTGATAGCCAACTCCTTCCCGTTAAGGCATCCCAAAAACGGATCCTCGACAGAAGGCCAATCGGTACAAGAAAGCAGAAGCCGGGATGTCTCGGCTTCCGCATTCTCAACAATAAATCTCTCGAAACTACTCGGCACCTTCTCCCTTGAGATATTTCAGCCAGAAAGCCCTGTTGGCGGCACTGAAGTGACGTCCCTGGTAGCCTCTATAACCATGCATACCGTCCGGGTAGATCATCAGCTCGAACTTCTTGCCTCCTGCCTGAAGGGCATCGACAAGTTTCAAAGTGTTCTGGAAGTGGACGTTATCGTCTCCTGTACCATGGGTGAGCTTGAGCATGACGGAACCGTCATAGTTGGCGTCAGTCACAGGATATTCCTTGGCGGCATTCGTCACCTTTGTCCTCTCATAACCTTCGGGATTGTCCTGAGGCGTGGACATGAAGCGCTCAGTGTAATGGGTGTCGTAAAGCGCCCACTCATAGACTCCACCACCGGCTATGCCATAATGGAAGGCTTCGGGATGCTTCATCACCAGCAAGGCGGTCATCGTGCCACCGAAAGAGAATCCCTCAACTCCTATCTTGTCACCATTGACATACGGGAGTTTCTTCATGTACTCCGCCCACTCGACAAAGTCCTTGACTTCGATCTCGTCAAGATGCTTGTAGATCATGTCAAGACCTTTACGTCCGTTGTAACCGGCTGCCCGGCAATCGAGTACGCACTCTATTATCCCGTTGTCGGAATACCACTGGTAGGAATTGAAGGAACGGAATCTGTCGGAGACCTGCGGAGTGTCAGGACCTCCATAAATGTCCACATGCACAGGATATTTCTTGGAAGAGTCGAAATCCTTGGGGTACACGATAAGACCGGGCAGCTCAAGGCCGTCGCTCGTGGTCATCGTGATTATCCTGGGGAGTGACGTGGATTCGGGATTGAAATCCGGTCCGGCCATATCGGCGACCTTGACAGAACGAGCCGGTTTGGCAAGGTCGAACACCCAGACCTGGTCAGGAGTGGAACAATTGCTTTGGGATGCGACGAGATATTTCTTGTCGGGCGAGACACTGATCTGTGAAGCGCTGAGCGCAGGATTGGAAATGGTTCTGACAGAGCCCTTTGTGGCCAGATATATTCCAGTCCTCACATGAGAATCCTTCTGGGCGGAATACACGACCTCGGAGGTTGTGCCATCGAAGTTCTTGGCGCTCTTCCCTTCCTTGACCGAAAGAATGGAAATTCTCCAGTTCTCGCCATCAGAGAGCCTCTTCAGGGTCTTGCCATCATAGGAGAGGTAATAGATCTGCTCCCAACCCGTCTCGAAAGAACGCACCATATAGAGGCCGTCACGGCCGAATACCATACCTGCGATCCAGTCCAGCCAAGTCTTGTAGGTCTCGTGATAGATGTGGGTCTTGGAACCGTCAGCAGGAGAGACCGCATAGAGATCGAGAGTGTTCTGGATGCGAGGCTCCCTCTGGATAAAGAAAGCCTTGCTGTCTGCTCCCCAGAAAGGAGTCCCGAAATACTGGTCGTCATTCTCGTTGAAATCAGCCCATGCGGTGTGGCCGTCCTCGAGATTGACTATCCCGATACGGACCTTGGGGTTCGGGTCGCCGCATTTGGGATAACGTGTCATCCTGACAGAACCTCCGGTCGGGGACATATTCTCGAGATCCACGGCACCTCCGGCGTTCTGGCCATATCCGAGCTGCAAACCGGAACGATCAGCGTCCACTGCCACTGCCGAATAAATCGGGAAGAACGGAACCTCCGTATTATCAAAACGATAGAAACCAATCTTCTTGGAATCCGGGGACCACCAAAAAGCCTTGTAACGGGTGGCCCGTCCTAGAATCTCCTCATAATAGACCCAAGAGGAATAACCATTCAGGATCACATCAGACCCGTCGTTAGTCAAAGCGGTCTCCTTCTTCGTGGCCACATCCATAACCCAAAGGTTGTTATCCCTGGTGAAAGCGATCTTAGAAGAATCAGGTGAATAAGTAGGATTCTCGGCACCCTCGATCTTGAACGGGAAGGAAGGGCGGCCTCCAAAGCCTTGCATAATCATCGGCATCGAGACTGGAGCGGCTCCCTGAATCCTCTTACCTGTCGCGGCATCGAGGGTGAAATCATTCTCGGAAACGTTCCTGTAATCGTGTGTGAACGCGACTTGATGGTCACCGGTCCATCTCCACATGATGGGAATACGGTTCAGTTCCTGCGCCACGGCCGAAAAGGCCACGCATAAGGAAAGCAATAAGGCAAATTTCTTCATGACAATCTATTTGTTATTAAAATACTCATCTTTGAAATTGACCAGATAGACTTTCTCAACCGCCCTGGTCAGGGCGGTGTAAAGCCACTTCAGATCGTCTATTGTCAGTTCTTCCTGCCAGAAGGGATTGTCCACGAAAACACAACTCCATTGGCCTCCCTGGCTCTTGTGGCAAGTGATGGCGTTGGCGTACTTAAGTTGCAGGGCGTTGAAATAAGGGTCTTCCCTAACCGCCTCATAACGCTTCTTTTTCGTTGTGAGGTGGGAATAATCCTCACTGACTCCGTTGTAGAGCTGATTCTGCTGCTCGTAAGTGAGAGAAGCCGCCTCTGAATCCAGAGTGTCCAGACAAACCTTGGCTTTGATCTCCGCATCATCATAATCCGGGAAAGAGAGGCGGGCATCGGCGAAAGAAAGCCCGTACCTTTCCTCGAAGTTCCTGATAGACACTAGTTTGGCTATATCACCATTAGCGATATAGTCCATCCCTTTGGCGTCCCCGGTGAACTGGTAGCAGTTCTTCACAATCATCAGTTTCTCGCCCCGGACAAGCCTTTCCTCATTGTAGAAAACTTGCGCCCTTATCCCCGCGTTGTAGCGGTTGGCCCTCTTGTTCGAGCGGCAGAGGACAACAGCGTCGTCTTTTGAATACTCCGAGAAATAAGCCTGGTTGAGGGTGTCCAGCAATTCCCCGCCGGTTATCCTGACGATGTCGTCGAAGCCTTCGGTTCTCAGTCCTATCTCATCAGGGGTGAATGTGGCTACTCCATAGGGATCGGATGTGATCAATTCCCTTACCCGAGTGGCATTCCACAAGACCCCGGATTCCTTCTGCTGCCTGACCACCTCTGTCAGAGAGGAATATCTCACTCCCCCGA
This sequence comes from uncultured Bacteroidales bacterium, assembly GCA_900313275.1. GTDB lineage: Bacteria > Bacteroidota > Bacteroidia > Bacteroidales > UBA932 > Cryptobacteroides. The sequence goes on along the minus strand of OMQO01000035.1, from coordinate 9,253 downwards.
AACTGTCCATATATTCCTGTGACAATGCGGGAGAAGCGTCCAGGCCTACTGGGGGCAACTGAGCTGAATCTCCAATCAGAATCAGCCTGCAGTCGTTCCCGGCCCTGACGAAGGTAACCAGATCCTTAAGCAGGTCCCCTGTTCCGAACATCGCGTTGCCCTGCCTTCCCGGCTCTTCGATGCCGATGAGGGACACCTCATCCACAATGAATAGCTTGTGAGACTGCTTGTTAGGTGCCAGCGAAAACTGCCCGAAACCATCGGAACCTATTGATTTCTGGCGATATATGCATTTGTGAATAGTGCTCGCGCTCTTGTGGGCATACTGCGACAACACTTTTGCCGCCCTTCCCGTCGGCGCAAGGAGCACACAGATTTCCTCATAATCGGTTTGATCATCCCGCTGAATGACAGGACGCAGCTCGTCAAATGACTCAATCACGGCGGCCAGGGCTGTCGTCTTGCCCGTGCCGGCGTATCCATTCACAACCAGGATGTCGTGGTCGTCACTCGTAATGAAGTCCGCCACGTCGGAAAAAAGCCTATCCTGGCAGGAGGTCAAATCATATGGGAAGAAATCCCGGAATCTCTTATAGAAATAGCCGCTTCTGTCCATCACCTCGAGCTCTTGCTGAAGACCATCATCACAACAGCGAAGATAGGGTAGATCTCAACTCGGCCAAGGAACATGTCAAGGGTGTAAACCAGTTTGGCTCCTACCGGCTCCGCCCCGAAATTGCCGAAACTACCAAGATCCCCAATAGCAGGTCCCACATTGCTCAAAGAAGTGAATGTCGCGGCCACCGCATTGGCATTGTTCGGATTGAGGATAAGATTAATGGCCAATGAGATGATAATCAGCATCATGTACAGAGCTATGTAAGGGATGTGGGGAGTTATGTCCTCTTGCCGTATCACCCTGCGGTTGATCCTGACCTCGTTGACGGAAGCTGGATGGAGGACATTCTTGAGATGGTAACGGACCTCCTTGCAAAGCAGTAACGCCCTGTCGGACTGGATGCCACCGGTAGTGGATCCCGCCATGCCGCACCAGATCCCGACGAAGATCAGTATAGCGGAAGGAAGTGCCGGCCACACAGAGTTGTCAGATATTCCGAATCCGCTTGTGGAAGCGTAACTAAGCACATGGAAAGAACCGTTCAGGAGTGCCTGTCCCCAGTTATTCTCCACTCCCTGCGCGAGCAGAGACACTGAAACCACCATGCTGGCTATAAGCAGCGACCATATGTAGAATTTGAAAATCTCGTTCTTGAAGGGTTTCAGCGAGCGGGTCGCGAAGGCCACGAACACCATACCGAAATGGATGGATGACAAGAACATGAAGAACATGGTGACAAGATCGACAGCCACCGAGTTGAAAGTTCCGATTGACTGGTTCTTAGTGCTGAAGCCACCGGTGGCGGTCACGCTCATCGCATGATTGACAGCATCGAAAGGACTCATCCCAGCCAGAAGATAGGCTAAGAACGATGCCACCAACATCCCAAGATAGACGGACGTGAAAACATATACCGTCTTGTTGGCACCGGAACGATATTCCCGCTTCGATAGAGATGATAGCTCCAGATTGGTCAGACGAAGCCGCATCTGTGAAGAGTCGGGGATGATGAGCAGAAGGAACACGACTACTCCCAAACCTCCGATGAAATGAGTCGAGGATCTCCAGAAAAGCAGGCTTCGGGGCAGGGCTTCCACATCGTCGAGGATGGAAGCTCCTGTGGTAGTGAAACCGGAAACACTTTCAAACCAAGCGTTTATGATTGTGAAAGGTCCACCCCAAAGGGCGTAGGGAAGCATTCCGAAGATAAAAGACAACAACCACGACAGGACAATGATCATAAACCCGTCCTTAAGTGTGATCTCCCGGGTCTTCCTGACGAAAATGAAAGGGAATATTCCGACAGTGAAGGTAATGGTGAAACTGATCATCAGGGCCGCCAGGGCGCTATCGTTGCCGTTAGCGACCGAGACCAGGATGGACAGGAGCATGAAGAGCGCGCTGACCAACAGCGCGTAACCCACGTTCCTGGATATCACCTTGACATTCATCACAAATTATTTATTCGCCCTGAGGTCATTAACCCTCTTACGAAGCTGCTGGTTCTCCCCCACAAGCTCAGTGATGCCATCATTCAATTCAGAGAGCTGGTCATCGCCTTCGAATGAATACGTGTACTTCTTGTTGAAGGATCTGTAATCGTTCAAGCCATTCAGCATCTTGTAAATCGGATTGACATAGAACGCGAGGAGGAAGAACAATAGCATCAAGATAAGGAGAAGTCCCACACCAACAGCCACGGCTCCGGGAATGATGCTCCTGTAGAATCCTCTCTCAAAGGTCTCGGAATTCCTTTGAAGATCAGCGTAGAACGATTCCTCAAGATTGCCGATGTAGTGTGTCAAGCGCCTGTATTGAGGTTGGAGACGCTCGAAATACCATGTTCGGGTGTCAATGAAGTCGGACAACAACACGTCGTCAAGCTCAAGGGATGTGAGCATGTAGGCGGAATAGGCGTAAATCACAGAATCCGTCAGTGGCATCATCTTGTCCGGGACAAGAGACTTGCTGAGAGAGTCGCAGTGGCTCATGAACTCTTCTTGATGGAAATCAGGAAGGCTGCTGACAGACTCATCACCGATAACGGTAAGGATGTCCAGATTGTAGCGGCTGCTGACCTCGGAAAGTTTCTGGGCGACATTGATGCTACGGATGTTGTCAGCCATCAGACCGGACACATAATCACTCATCCTGGAATATTCCAGAATGGAGATGACGCTCGATGTGAGGAGAGCGACGGCTATGGCGCTGAGGCTGAAGGTCAATTTGGCCCTCATCGACAACTTGGTCTCCTTAATTCTTTGACGAGCTTTCCTGAACATTTACTGTTGTTTTCTACAAATCACAAATATATAAAAAATTCCCATAATCGGACAGGCATTCCCGAGCAGGATAATTTCGGAAATAAGTAGAGTCCATGTACACGGCGAAAGAAGTCACATTCCTTATGCCCCGCCCCTTGTAAGTCCCGAGATCGGATTTGAACACCTCCGGATGCCACGGTAACTGTACCGCAGGCTTTCTCCAATCGCTGGCAAGAGACACATCCAACCAATATTCAAGGACGACAGCTGTCTCACTATCAAATACTTCCAGATTAGCATCCAGCAATTCCAACACCTCCCTATGAGACATTCTCCCCTTTCTACCCGGGGCATCAAGATCCGTCAGAGGGCGATCCCATTGCCTCTCGATAGGGGCGAACTCGAGGAATATTCCTTCCAAGGGTTTGACCTTCTCAGGCGGAGGCATCGTCTTCTGATAGGCCAAATGTGCCAGCGTGGCCTCCGGATCCACTGTCCTCAAAGCCTCCAGCATCCTGTTCTCAATAATCAAAGCTTGATCGGATGCGGAATACTCCTTACACAAAGGGCAAAAGCAAGGTTCGGAATTGTCGTCCAGCCAGTAATAGTACCTATGGTTGGTGGCAGGAAGGGATGAGGCGAAATCGGCGACATTCGTCGCGATTATGTCCAGCGCTTTCGTGGAATGGGAACAGCAGTTGAAGTCCGCCACCCTATGTCCATTCTTGTCCATCCTGAACATGGTTGAGTCCTCGGCGAAGAGCTCTCTTGGAAGCAGGTCCCCCATCGCGTGGAGTTGGTGCTCGACATCGATTCCGTAACGCTCACACTCAGCCATAAAAGCTTCCCCTTTGTCCGACTGGATGAACCCGAGAACCTGGGAAGGAGTGATGTGGGTGCCTATAGTGTTGATTCCGAATTCCTTGGCGATTGATGGCCAGGGTGCGGTCTGAAGATCTTCGACAGACAACACAACCCCTCTCATCAGGAAGGATGGTTCCCTATCGACTCGTGCCTTGAAGAAAACCTTAGGTTGATGGAAATCAGCATGCTTGTCGTCAGTGGACTTCAAGGAATACCAGTTCACTTCCCCATCGGGACGGAAATCAGCCCTGAACACTCCCATCAGAAAACCTTTCTCAAGGTCAACCCCAAGTTGGGAAAGTTCCTCCAAAGTCACGCTTCCGGCAACTGAATAACCATCAGCATTGATCGCGTGACAATAGTCTATGGTGCTGAAATTCCATGAATAATCGAACTTTCTGTAGTAGGTGCATTTATAGTCCAGCGTTCGTCCAGCCGGATCCATCTCGGCTCCCACATAGGTGTCTATCTCCCCCGCATGGGAAAAGAATATCTCTACCCTGTCCTCCGGCTCCACATCCATTTCTGTCTTGAAGTCGCCTGTCAAAGCCAATGTGGTGTCCTTGACATCGAAACGGAAGATGAACAAGCTGTCAGTGGCGACACAACGGAACTCGGTCTCGTCGTCAAGGCCGTCCCATGGGGCGTGGAAACCCTTTACCGGGGCCAATACGCTCCATATATGGGAGTCCAGAAGTGTCTGAGGGTCAAGCGAACCCGTTGTGTACGGGATAATAAACTCCTGGTCCCTGGACTGACACGAGGCAAAAAGGGTCAGCGCAGCCAGCGCAGGGATAATAATTCGTGAAAAACTCATCGCAGACTCTCCAAGATGGTTCCTATCTGGTAAAGTCCTCTGGGAACATGGAAACAACCTTTCCATTTTCCTCCCTTGAGGGGCAAAAGCACATTCCCTTGACGGTTCAAGTAGCCGAACCACTCAGGGAACTCATTGTCTTTAAAATGGTTCCAAAGATAATCATCAAGCTTCAAGAACCATTCGAGGCACTTCTCATTCCCAGTCAGCCGGTAGCCTTTGATCATAGCGATGGCCGCCTCAATGTGTACCCACCAAAGTTTCTGGTCCCATTCGAGCTCTTGCGGAGGGCATCCCTTGCGGTCCATGAAATAGAAGATGCCACCATACTCCTTGTCCCAGCCATAGTCAATAACCCTTAGTGAAATCTCCACTGCCTTATCTATCAAGGCTTTATCTCCCTTCCTAAGGCCGAGGTTCATGATGAACCAGAGAGCTTCCAGGTCGTGGCCGGGATTGATTCTCCGCCCCTCAAAGCAGTCCACTAGACTACCGTCAACTGATGAGACGTTCTCCACCATGACTCCCAGGTCCGGCTGGTAGAACACATCCAAGACCTCATGCAGACACTCATCGATGGTCTTCTCCATCAAGGCCGGGTCGTTGATGATATCCTCAACCTCGAGAGCCATATTGCATATGATCATCGGCAAAGCGAAATCCTTCATCGGACGTGTCCCGGGAACGGATTTCAGCCATGGTCCCTTGGGGTTGGACCGACGCTCCAGAATCCTTCGGAAAGTCTCCTTTGCCACCACCGCATAACGGTCACTCCCGGTCGCCTTCGCGAGCTGGGCGAAAGCCATGCAGGCAAAAGTATTAGAGAATATGTTATAGGGATGAACCAGAGGCTTCCCTTCTCGTGTCAAAGAGAAATAAAAGTCGTAATCGCCCGTATAGCCATGCTTAAGCAGGAACTCAGCACCTTGGATTGCGCATTCGAGCCAACTGGGATCCTTCTTGAGGGAATTGTAGAGCATGGAAAACATCCAGACTTCCCTTCCCTGAAGCCAGACGAACTTGTCCGTGTCGAAAACGGACCCGTCACGGTCAAGGCAGGTAAAATACCCGCCATATTCCTTGTCCTGTGATTTCTCAAGCCAGAAAGGCAACACATTATCAATTAGTTCCGATTTGTACCGGGCCGCCATGGAGGCGAAATCGACATCAGTTCTCATCGTCGTTGGAGCTTTGAATATCTTCTTCAGGCAGAAGTTGCTCGGGAATCACAGACTTAGGGCCCTGTGTACGAACCCCGGTCTTTATCTTGGCCTTGGATTTCCTGGGAGCAAGCCCGAGATTCTCAAGTTTCTGGATTTTCTTGATCACGCTCTGGTTGTTTTCCTTCAGTTTCTCATTGGCCTCATTATATGCCTTCATGGCGTTCTGGAGGTTCTCACCGACTTTGACATGACAGCCTAACCAGCCGGAAATCTGCCCCATGAGTTCTTCGGCGGCCGAATAGACCTCCGCGATGTTCTTTTCCTGATCAGCCTGCTTCCAAGCCATCTTGATCATATTCAGCACAATAATCAATGTCATTTGGCTGACTATCAAGACATTGTTATCTTTCGCCACCTGCCATAGCATCGGATCCTCCTCAAGCATCAGACGGAAAGCGCCCTCAATCGGGATGAACATTATGTTGTAGCTGACCTTCCGCCTATCTTTGGGAATGTAAGACGCGTAATCCTTATCCTTCAATTCATCCACATGCTTGCGGACACTCTCAACGTGAGCCTTGGCGGCTTTTCTGGCATCCTCCACGGTCTCGCTGACCATATATTTCTTGTAAGCGTTGAGACTGACTTTGGAGTCTATGATAACAGTGGTGTCGTCCGGATAGAAGACCATAACATCAGGGATCATGGTCTTTCCCTCCTCACTCTTAATCTCTCGTCCGTCTTTATCTGTGATGACTCCCTGAGTGAAGAAATGCACACCTTCCTCGAGTCCGGCGTTCTTCAGCACATTGGTGAGAAGCATCTCTCCGAAATCGCCCTGGACTTTTGAATACCCGGTCAAAGCGTTGGCAAGGTTCCTCGCCTCGTCTCCAATAGCTTGCGAGCGCTTCAGGACATCCTCGATATTCTCTTTCATCGCCGCGCTCTGCTCAGCGCTTTCTTTCTGGGACTCCCGTATAGTCTTGTCGAAGACCTCAAACTTCTCCTTTATTGGTTTCAGAAGCTCCGAGATGGACTCGGCGCTCTGGCTCTTGAAAGCCGCGCTGTTCTCAGCTGATAGTGCCTTGAAGGCATCCTTCATGCTTTCGAGATCCTTCTCATGCCGTTCAGCCTGCATCTTAAGTGCTTTCTCCTGAGCCTCTTCCCGAGCCTTATCAGCTTTATCCCTCTCTTCCTGAAGGCGAGACTCCAACTCATCTCTTGAAGACAAAAGGCTTTCCACAGCGGCTTTCTCACTTGTGAGTTTGGTGATACGCTCCTGGAGGACATCCTCCGCGGCCTCATATTCCTTGACCAGTTTCTCCCGCTCTTTTGACCCTCGGAATATCACCACAATCATCACCACCAAGGCGATGATGGCCACAATGGCCAGTATTATCAATATGACAGTTTCGTTATTCATTGAACTAGAGTATATTCATTGATTGCTCCCGGATCTTCTCCAGTTCGTCCTTCATCTGTACAACTAGCTTCTGGATGCCCGCGTGATTGGCTTTCGAACCGGTAGTGTTGATCTCACGCCCCATTTCCTGGATGATGAAACCGAGCTTTTTACCGGGGTAAGGCTCTCCGTCGATAGTGTCAAGGAAATACTTGCAGTGCTGGCGCAGACGGACCTTCTCCTCATTGATGTCCAGCTTCTCAAGATAGAATATCATCTCTTGCTCGAAACGACCGGGATCGACCTTCTGCTCAAGATCAGATAGGTTTTTGACCAATCTCTCACGAACCGCATCAAGTCTTTCCCCTTCCAACGCCTCCACCTGATCTTCCAACTCAAGAATACCTTTAACCCTGGAAGTCACATCTTTATATAGGGCCTCGCCCTCTTTGGACCTGTACTCGTTGAGCGCCTTAAGCGCCTCATCCAAGGCCTTCTCAACAAGCGGCCAGTTCTCGTCGGTGACCACATCCTGGCGGGAGGTGTCCATCACATCCGGGAACCGGGTGATAACTGTGATGAGTTCATTATCCATCCTGGTCTGGTCGCCGAAATTGACCGCTCGATAGCTTGTGAGCTCGTTGCGAAGCCCTTTTATCTGGTTGAAATATTCCTTAAGGAGCTCCTCGTTGATCTTTTTGGCGGCCCCTGCTCCTGGCTCCCACGTCAGGAAGAAATCAATTGTCCCTCTCACAAGGGACTCGGCAAGCTTCTGACGCACAAGTAGTTCCTTATCCTTCGGAAGAAGCTGTGTCTTTATGTTGGCGTCGGAATTCTTCCCGTTGAGAGTCTTTATCTCGATGGTGAGTTTACCTGTCTCCAGGACGGCCTCAGCCTTGCCGTAACCTGTCATTGACTTAATCATGTCCGGATCTTTGATATCATACAAAAATAACGATTTTATGTGTATCTACCCAGACTTGAATGCATTTCTTTCATGCTCCGACTACAGCGCCGAAAGGACGGCGGACGGAAGCCTGCGGAAGCAGGGTGCAAAATGGCCCTCTCTGCACCCCAGAGAGGGCCGTTGTACGGTGCGACTTGAGAAAAATCCTAGATGTCGTGAGTCGCTAGCGCCTATCGAGCACGACTCTCTCGGCAACGGCGCGGAGGAAAGAGGCGACCTCGGGGTTAACACCGCAGCAGGCGGGAGAACCGGAGAAAGGCTTGTCTGTGATCAGCAAGTAATTCACACAAGCCTTAAGATAAGCTCCTTCCAGGGACTGATGATGATTATCGGGACCCAGAAGTTTCCCTTCCGGCCATATCTCCATCGCGAGATTAAACGCATCACCTATTGGAGAAAGCCCTGTCCGGGCCTTCCGAGCCATCTTCGCCGCTCCCCTACCGAGGTGATAATCAAGGCTTTCCGCCGTCCCGAAACCTCCTGCCTCGAAACCACTGTAAGCCCAAGTCCTCTCGAGGAAGACCTTGCAACCGGGAGAATGTGCCAGAACATTCCGTTTCAGAGTCTTGAGATCCTCCAGAACTTGCTTGTCCTTGTCTCGGGAATACCTGGCTGGATTGGAGCTCTGGTCTTGAAGGAAGGCGAAATCATAGCCCCCGAAATCAACTGCCGCGCGGGATTCCTCATTTTCAAGATGACGCCCGAAAGTGTAGCCACCTGCGAGGAACTTCCCGATACGGACGTCAAGTCCCTGGCTCCGAGCTATTTCCCGGAGCATCATGTCAGAATCATGGACATAAGTGAACGAGTTGCCGATGCACAAAATTTGAATCTCGCCAGGATCTTTCGCTCCTTCCGGCAACTGAAACCCTTGTGAGAACGCCGTCATTCCGCAAACCATGCAGAACAGAACGGAAAGGAATATCTTTTTCATCTGATTACGCTTTACCATTTACAAAGATAAGTTAATCCTCTCTAAAAGTGTCAACCTAAATCAGAAAAGGTCAAGAATTATTGATTGAACGATATGAAACAGTTGCGAATAAGACGGGGATTTATTATATTTGCATATTATTATATGTAATATAGCGAGTTTTGCACTTAATTATATAGCATTTTATGGAATACAGGCTTGATAATTATTCCAGGAACCCTCA
>OMQO01000093.1 GCA_900313275.1 uncultured Bacteroidales bacterium | reverse complement strand
AGTGTGGAGAAAAACAGTCACTTTCGTGACCACGCTCCTTATCATCCTGTTCACGATCCTGACCTTCTTCCTCGCCATTTTCAATCCCACGATGGATTGCGGGTGTTTTGGCGAGGTCATCCATCTTTCCAATCTCCAGACTTTCCTCAAGAACCTGATTCTCCTTGCGTTGGCGCTTATCGCCTTTGTCCCGGACAAAGACTTCGGAGAGCCAAAGAAGCGGAAATATGTCGCTTTCATCCTTGCCGCGGCCTCAATCATAGGTTTCACGGTTTATTCCCTCCGCTCACTTCCCCTTGTGGACTACACCTCTTTCAAGCCTGGAAGCGAACTGATGGCCGCTGAGGGAGATGGGAACGACTTCGTTTCCACTTTCATCTACGAGAAAAACGGGCAAGAGGGAGCTTTCTCACTTGACAGGCTGCCCGACTCCACCTGGACTTATGTGCGCACAGAGACCATCCGCCTCAACGGTCCCAAGAACAGTGGCGAGCCCCCGATCCTCGCGTTCTCTGATTCCACCGGGAACTACAGGGATGAGCTGGCCGCGACAGGGAATGTGCTGGTTCTCTCTGTCTCAGAACCTGTTATGATGAAAGGCGATGACTGGACGAGGATGGCCGAAGTGGTGGAAGGAGCATCCGCAGCGGGCTTCACTCCCCTCCTGCTGGTGAGCGGCACGAAGGCCAAATTGGACAACATCACCACGATGGTCCCGGAAGTGAGGGAGAAACTAACTCCTCACATCTACTTTTCCGACAAGAAGACCCTTTTGTCAATGAACCGCTCCAATGGTGGAGCCACATGGTTCAACAACGGGGAACTGATACGCAAGTTCCACACAAGTGACCTGCCCTCAGACGATACCCTGCTCAAGATGACCGGAGATGATCCGACCGAGACCATGCTCCAGACAAGCACAAAGGGCAGGCTTCGTTTCCAGGGATTCCTGCTGTACACTGTCGCACTGCTTCTTCTTATATAACTTTCTCAAAATGATTAAATTGAATCCTCTAACCGCAGTCTCGCCAACCGATGGCCGCTACGCGTCAAAGACAAGCTCACTCAGGCGGTATTTCAGTGAATATGCGTTGATCCGTTATAGGACCAGAGTCGAGATAGAGTACTTCATCGCCCTTTGCGGGATTCCGCTCCCACAGCTTCAAGGGTTCGGAGAAGGGACCGGAAAGACTAGGGAAGAGCTTTTCGTGGAGCTCAGGAAGATCTACGAGGACATGCTTCCGGAGGATGCGGCAAGAGTCAAGGAGATTGAGAAGACTACCAATCATGATGTGAAAGCCGTTGAATATCACATCAAGGAACAGTTTGACCGCATCGGCCTATCGGCCTGGAAAGAATTCATCCACTTCGGCCTCACCTCCCAGGACATCAACAACACGGCCCAACCTTTGATGCTTAAGGAAGCTCTTGAGAATGAATATATTCCGGCATTAAAAGAAGTTTTGGCGACCCTCAGTGCCGATGCTCTTGAATGGAAGGACATCCCGATGCTTGCGAAGACCCACGGCCAACCGGCGACCCCGACCCGCCTCGGTAAGGAGATCATGGTGTTCGTCGCCCGTCTTGAAGAGCAGCTTCGCCAGTTCGCAGAACTCTCATATCCCGCCAAATTTGGCGGAGCTACCGGCAACATGAACGCCCACAAGGTGGCATATCCCCAGATTGACTGGAAGTCTTTCGCCGATGGTTTCGTCTCCTCGCTGGGACTCAAAAGATCCTTCCCGACCACCCAAATCGACCACTACGACAACCTCGCCGCCGTGTTTGACTGCCTGCGCAGGATCAACACGATCCTGATTGACCTCTGCCGCGACATCTGGACCTACATCTCAATGGAATATTTCCGCCAGAAGGTCGTGAAGGGTGAAGTGGGCTCGTCCGCCATGCCTCACAAAGTCAACCCGATAGATTTCGAGAACGCTGAAGGCAACCTCGGCATGGCAAATGCCGTCTTGACTTTCCTGTCCATGAAACTGCCCATATCCAGGCTTCAGAGAGACCTCACTGACTCAACTGTGCAGAGGAACATCGGAGTGCCTGTCGCCCACGGGATGATCGCCCTGGCCTCTCTCAAAAAAGGTCTTGGGAAACTCATCCTCAACAAGGAGGCTATCGATGCGGACCTCCATCGCAATTGGGCCGTCGTGGCCGAGGCTCTTCAGACGATTCTCCGCAGGGAAGGTTATCCTAACCCTTACGAGACTCTGAAGGCTCTGACCCGCACCGGAGCCGCGATAGACGAGAAGACCATCTCGGACTTCATCGACACCTTGAACGTGAGCGAAAGCATCAAAGCCGAGATGCGAGCTGTCACACCTTGGACTTACACAGGTATTTAATTGAGAAACAGCCTATTCCACGATGTAAACATCGTCTCCAGGCTCAGCGAATCCAAAGTTCTCCCTCGCGTAACGCTCGAGGGAGTCTTTGTTTGTGGAGAGACCCTTGATCTGGGAGTCCATCTCCTCAATCTCCTTGTTGTATTGTTCTATCTGCTTGTTTTGGCGCTTGATTTCCGCGCCGGCCCTGACCCAGCGGACTATGTTGTTCTGGTTGACAAAGCCCACAAGGAGAATGAAAATGGCGGTGGCCACAATTGAATAGCGGATAAAGGAGCGCTTCTCAGCGTTCTTGCCGTCTTTGTCCCTATCCCAGATGTCCCTGAACTTTCCCATTGTCGTGTAATGATATTAACGCGAAAATAGTTATTTTTGTACAATAAAAAGACAGCAAATAAAAAAGAATATGAAACCTACACTTCTTGTTCTCGCGGCTGGAATGGGCAGCCGCTATGGAGGCCTCAAACAGATGGATGGTGTCGGCCCCAGCGGAGAGACCATCATCGATTATTCTATCTACGATGCGGTTGAGGCCGGCTTCGGCAAGGTCGTTTACATAGTCAGGGAGTATTTCCTGGAGCAGTTCAAGGAGACCGTCCGGAACAAATATTCCGGTGTCCTTTGCCCCGACGGAACACCTCTGGAGTTTGATTTTGTCGTCCAGGAACTGAATAAGATCCCTTCCCGTTTTACCCTTAACCCTGAGCGCCAGAAGCCATGGGGCACAGCCCACGCCGTGCTGATGGCAAAAGATGTCATCCACGAGCCTTTCGCCGTGATCAATGGCGATGATTTCTATGGCAAGGAGTCTTTCAAGATTATCGGCGAGTGGCTCAAAGCCCATGAGAACAGCGAGGGAGTATGCTCAATCGTCGGATTCGAGTTGGACAACACCCTTTCCGAGTTCGGCAAGGTCTCCCGCGGAATCTGCCACTACGACGAGTCCAGGAACCTTACGAGCGTCGTGGAGTTTGTCAATGTCGGCGCGGAAGGAGACGGCAAAGTCTATGGCGACAACACTGTCAGTGGCGAGACCCATGTCGAAGTTGACGCCAAGGCTCTCTGCTCCATGAACATGTGGGGCTTCACCCCGGACTACTTCGCACTCAGCGAAGCCGTTTTTGAGAAGTTCTTGGAAATCAATCTGATGGAGCTTAAGAAGGAGTACTACATTCCCTATGCGGTGGACTACATCATGAAGAACAACGGCCTCAAATGCGAGGTTCTGTCAACTCCCGCCCGCTGGTTTGGTGTGACCTACAAAGAAGACCGTCCTGGAGTCGTCGCCAAGTTCCAGGAGCTTGCGGACAATGGTGTTTATCCCACTCCCCTCTGGAAACAATAGCCATGTCATTTTTCAAACCTCGTAAGGTAGAGAAGAACTACGACCTTCTCACCTCCTGCTCCTGGTACACTCCAGATGTGGCAGGCTTGTTCGCCATCTTGGGATGGTACCTTGTCGGCTTGTTAATAGCCGGAATCGTGACCGCGCCTCTTATGTTTGGCCACGTTCTTCCATTGTACTACGTGATGTTGATCCTTTATCCCCTTCAGTTCGTCGCGGCGTTCATATTCGTCAGAATCAAAAGTTCCCGGAACATGACTTTCGACACCGGATACGCTCTTGACAGCAACCATTTCGGCAAGTGGGGTGGATGGAAGCTTGGCATCGCGGTGGCAGTGGCGACCATAGCGGCCGGGATAATGCTGGAAGTTGTGAATCAGTACCTTCCTGACACCGAGGGTAGCGTGCTCGAGACCTTGGAAGAAATGATGAAGGGCCCGCTTTGGACAAGTCTCCTCACAATGGCAATCATGGCTCCCATCTGCGAAGAATGGCTTTGCAGGGGTGTTATCCTCAGAGGACTTTTGAACTACACTCCAAAGTCTCCGGCAGAACAAAGCGAGCGCCAGAGGGGCATGTCCCCCGCCCTGGCGATTGTCATCTCGGCAATATTCTTTGCCGCTATCCATGGAAACATCTGGCAAGGAATAACAGCTTTCGCTATCGGTTGCCTCTTCGGCTATGTATATTACCGCACCGGCTCGTTGAAACTCACGATGTTGATGCACTGCGTCAACAACGCTTTGGCCGTCTTCATCGGAAAATTCGGTTCAGATAAGGTGGCGGACGCCAAGAGTATTCTGGAAGTCATTCCCGCCTGGGAATATGCTGTCCTGTTTGTCCTGAGCGGGGCTTTCATATGGTTCCTCATCAATTATCTGAAAACGATAGAACTCCAAGATCCTCAAGGCAACTGTGACGTCATCGAAGAAGTACATTGACCCTGAGGTTGGAGAGGTGACGCTACGGAAAAACCGTAGGGCAAGGAGAATCACTTTGAGGGTGAGCCCTAGGCAGGGGGTTACAGTCACCATGCCATGGATCGTGTCTTACAAGACTGGTCTCGACCTATTCCTCAACAAGAAGGATTGGGTACTGGAAACCATTGAGCGTCAGAACAATAAGTTGATTGACAATCCACCTCCATCCCCCGATCAGATAGAGGCTTGGAGAGCCGAAGCCAAAAGGGTTCTTCCAGTCCGCCTTGCCGAGTTGGCCCAGCGATATTCCTTCAGATACAACCAGGTCCGGATCAAGCACAATGTCTCAAATTGGGGCAGTTGTTCCAGAAAAGGGAATATCAACCTGAATCTCAATATCGTGCGGCTTCCGGCAGACCTCAGGGATTACATTCTCCTCCATGAGCTCTGCCACCTCCGGCATCCGGACCATGGTCCTGGATTCCATACCCTGCTCGAGAGTCTTTGCCCTGATCACAGGAAAAAAGAAAAAGAGTTAAGAAAGTTCAGAATTTTTTGATACTCTGAAAAATAATAGGTATTTTTGCAGGCTTTTCGCGTGGTGCGGAAAGCTTGTGTTTATTTTTAATTAATTTTTTGCGAAATGGCAGAGTATTTAGAAGCCGACAAGAAGCAAGAGATTTTCGCAAAGTACGGGAAGTCTAATACAGACACCGGCTCACCTGAGAGTCAAGTTGCTTTATTTTCCTACCGTATCAATCACCTCACGGAGCACGTGAAGAAGAACAAGAAGGACGTTGTCACACGCCGTTCCCTCCTCCGCCTCGTGGGTAAAAGACGTCAGATGCTGGACTACCTCCAGAAGACGGACATCGAGAGATACAGAAGCATTATCAAGGAGCTCGGACTCCGTCGATAATCATTCGATAGGAACAGGAAAGGGGGATTGGCGCGCCAATGGCGGCCAACCCTTTCTTTTTTAGCAAAAGCGGTAAAAGCAGTCAAATGAACGTTATCACAAAGAAAATTGAGTTATCCGACGGTCGGATAATCGAAATCGAGACCGGTAAGCTCGCCAAGCAGGCGGCCGGCTCCGCGGTGATCAAGATGGGAGGCACGATGCTCCTCGCCACTGTCACCTGCGCCAAGGAAGTTAAGGAGGGGACCGATTTCATGCCCCTCACAGTTGATTACAGGGAAAAATTCTATGCCGCGGGACGTTTCCCCGGAGGTTTCCTCAAGAGAGAGAGCCGCCCCTCTGACTACGAGGTGCTCATCTCACGTCTTGTTGACCGCCCGATCCGCCCCCTTTGGCCTGATGATTTCCATCTTGAGGTCTTCGTCAATGTCAATCTGATCTCCGCCGAGAAAGACATCCAGCCCGACGCTCTCGCTGGTCTTGCCGCTTCTTGTGCTCTCGCGGTTTCTGATCTGCCTTTCGGTGGCCCGATCTCCGAGGTCAGGGTCTGCCGCATAGACGGTCAGTTCGTCATCAACCCGACCTTCACCGAGATGGAGAACGCCGACCTCGAGCTGATGGTCGCCGCCACCGAGGAGAACATTATGATGGTCGAGGGTGAGATGAAGGAAGTTCCTGAGGATGTGATGCTTGAGGCCATCAAGTTCGCTCACGAGGAGATTAAGAGGCATTGCCGCGTCCAGAAGGAGCTCATGCATGAGCTCGGTACTGACGTGAACAAGCGCGACTATCCCCACGACGAAGAGGACGAGGAAATCAAGAAGAAGATCCACGACTTCGCATACGAGAAATGCTATGCTCTCGCCAAGTCAGCAAGGCCCAAGCACGAGCGCGAGGATGGCTTCGAGGCCATCAAGGCTGAGTGCATCGAGGCTCTTGGCCTGACCGAGGAAGAGGTCGAGGAGAAGAAGATGATGATCGACCGTTACTTCGGCAACGAGCAGAGGGAGGCCCTCCGCAACCTGGTCCTTGATGAGGGTCTGCGTGTTGACGGACGCCATACCACTGAGGTCCGCCCGATCTGGTGCGAGGCCGACTATCTGCCTTGCGCCCACGGTTCAGCGATATTCACCCGTGGAGAGACCCAGGCTCTCGCCTCCGTCACTCTCGGCACTAAGCTCGACATGAAAGAGATGGACGAGGTTCTCATCCAGGGCGACCAGCAGTTCATCCTCCACTACAATTTCCCTCCTTTCGCCACTGGCGAGGCCAAGCCTCAGAGGAGTGTCGGACGCCGCGAGATCGGCCACGGCAACCTGGCTTACAGGGCTCTTAAGGCCGTTATGCCTCAGGCTCCCGATTTCCCTTACGCTGTCCGCGTGGTTTCCGATATCCTTGAGTCAAATGGCTCATCCTCACAGGCTTCCATCTGCGGAGGTTGCTTGGCTCTGATGGATGCCGGTGTCAAGATCACCAAGCCCGTCGCCGGTGTGGCTATGGGGCTCATCACTGACGAGAAGGATCCCAACGGCCGCTACGCCATCCTGACCGACATCCTCGGTGACGAGGATCACCTCGGTGACATGGACTTCAAGGTCACGGGTACCGCCGACGGTATCACCGCGACCCAGATGGACATCAAGGTTGATGGTCTTTCTTACGACGTGCTCGCCAAGGCTCTTCAGCAGGCCCATGAGGGCAGGATGCACATCATGGGTGAGATGATGAAGTGCCTCGACAAGCCCCGTGAGGACTACAAGCCGTTCGTCCCGAGAATCATCTCCTTCGAGATTGCCAAGGAGTTCATCGGCGCTGTCATCGGAAAGGGTGGAGAGACCATCCAGAAGATCCAGGCTGAGACCGGTGCCGTCATCAACATCGATGAGGTGGACGGCAAGGGTATCGTGGACATCGCCACCAACGACGCCGAGGCCATGCAGAAGGCTTACGATTGGATCCAGGGCATCTGCGCCGTGCCTGAGGTCGGAAAGACCTATCACGGCAAGATCGTCTCCATCCTTGAGTTCGGTGCCTTTGTGGAGATTCTTCCCGGAAAGGAAGGCCTTCTCCATGTCTCGGAGATCGCTTGGAGCAAGACCGAGAATGTCGAGGATGTTCTCTCTGTCGGACAGGAAGTTGATGTCAAGCTTCTTGAGATCGCCCAGAAGACCGGCAAGATGAGGCTATCCATGAGGGCTCTCCAGCCCAAACCGGAAGGCTATGTCGAGCCCGGACGCGGTCCCCGCAGGAATGGTGGCAACGATCGCCGTCCCGGTGGCAACGATCGCCGTCCCGGTGGAAACGATCGCCGTCCCGGTGGAAACGATCGTAAGAACGGCCGTGACGACCATAGGAATGGTGGTGAGCGCAAGAGTTTCGGCCATAGGAACAACAATGCCCCCAAGCCCGAAGCTTCTAATGACACCACCGAAGAGTACTTCTAGCGGATAAGCTTTCTTAAAAAGAGCTGGCTAATCTTTCGATTGGTCAGCTTTTTTTATTATCTTGGACAGGATTTATAAACTGTCACCACATTATGAAGGCTCTTAAAACCATCATCTTCGCAGCTGCGGTGCTGATAGCGGCCGTTTCCGCCAATGCCCAGACCTACACTCCCTCCCAGGGCAACCTCCAGGCGAGAAAAGATTTTGTTAATGAGCGTTTCGGGATATTCCTCCACTGGGGAATCTACGCGTCCTACGCTCAAGGAGAGTGGTATCTCCACACCGGCAAACTCAATAAGGACGAGTATCGTAAGGCAGCT
>OMQO01000095.1:4263-15055 GCA_900313275.1 uncultured Bacteroidales bacterium | reverse complement strand
TGGAATATAGTATATCGTAATTAACTGTTGTTTATGGATATAGAATATCAATCAGCGGAAGCGATCAAACGATTTCAGGAGGAACGGCTGGTTGTGGCGCTTGATTACCTTAAAGGACATTCGCCTTATTATCAACGCCTTTTCAAGAATAATCATATAGATGTCTCGAAAATCAGGACGATTGAGGACCTGATGGAGATTCCGTTTACCGAAAAGAAGGATCTTCAACTCTACAATTGGGATTTTTTATGCTGTCCCAGGGAGAAAGTGGTTGACTATGTCACAACATCCGGCACATTAGGCGAGCCGGTCACTTTCGTAAGCACTGAAAAAGACCTTCAACGGCATGCTTTCAACGAGAAGAAGAGTTTCTCGTGCGCTGGAGTCAAACCTGGTGACATTGTGCAGTTAATGACAACAATGGATAAACGGTTTATAGCCGGTTTGGCATATTTCCTTGGTATTCGTGAACTTGGGGCAAGTATAATCAGAGTGGGAAATGGAATTCCGGAGCTGCAATGGGACACCATCGCAAGGCTCAAACCTAACACGATAATGTGTGTCCCGTCGTTTATCCTCCGCCTGATACAATATGCTGAGGATCATGGGATTGACTATCAGAACTCATCTATCCGGCGAATTATCGGAATAGGGGAGGGTCTAAGAGAGCAGGATCTGTCGCTGAACCTTCTGGGCCGGAGAATCAAAGAAAAGTAGGATGTTGACCTGTTTGCCACTTATAGTTCCACTGAAATGGGCGCCACATTCTCAGAGTGTCAGTATGGGTGCGGAGGGCATGTCCATCCCGAATTGGTTATCGTAGAGATTATCGGTGATGATAACAAGCCTGTTCCGGATGGCGAGGTCGGGGAGATCGTTGTCACCACATTGGGTGTGGAAGGAATGCCGTTGCTCAGATTCAGAACCGGGGATATGGCCGCCAAGATTGTCGAGCCATGCCGTTGCGGGCGCAATAGTTTCCGGCTGACTCCGCTCGTTGGGCGTAAGAACAATATGATAAAACTCAAGGGAACCACTCTCTATCCGCCGGCTATCAATGATGTCCTTGATAATACGGAATATGTTGAGAATTATGTGGTTATTGTTCAATATAACGATGCCGGCACAGATGATGTCGAGATTAAGATAGGGCTTAAGTTCACACCTTCTTTTGACGTGATTAAGGATTTGAAAGACCGTTTCCGTTCACGTATCAGGGTGGCTCCGAATATCGAGATACATCCTGTTTCCGAGATTCAGGCGATCAACTTTCCGGCCAAGTCCCGTAAAGCGGTGAAATTCATTGATAAACGCCAGTCATGTATTTCAACTCATTGACATACGCAATTTTTCTTCCGATTGTTTTCTGCCTGTACTGGTTCGTTTTCGGGAGAAACTTGAAATGGCAGAATCTCTTCGTCCTGGTCGCCTCCTATGTATTCTACGGATGGTGGGACTGGAGATTCCTTCTGCTGATCGCATTGACTTCTTTCTGCAGTTTCTGGAGCGGAATACTTATTGACAAGTACCGTGATGACAAAAAGAAGGCTAATTTGATCAATGCGGCCAATATCATTCTCAATCTCGGGATTCTTGGTCTTTTCAAGTACTATAACTTTTTTGCCGCTTCGTTCGCCAACCTGTTTCTGGGGGGGCATTCAGACAAATTGTTGATGCACCTGATTCTTCCTGTGGGAATCAGTTTCTACACCTTCCAGGCCTTGAGCTACACCATTGATGTTCACCGGGGTAAGATTGAGCCGACACGTGATATTGTGCGGTTTTTCGCTTACGTCAGTTTCTTCCCCCAACTGGTTGCCGGTCCAATCGAGAGAGCCTCCAACTTGCTTCCGCAGTTCGCCCGAAAAAGAGTCTTTGATCCGGCCCAGGCAACGGATGGTTTGCGGTTAATACTCTGGGGCTTATTCAAAAAAGTGGTTGTCGCTGACCAGTGCGCCCGCTATGTGGATCAAGTGTTTAGTCAACAGGCTTCTCTTCCCGGGGGCACACTCATCTTGGGAGTAGTGTTATTCACGTTCCAGATCTACGGGGACTTCTCCGGTTATTCGGACATTGCGATCGGAACCTCTAAACTCTTCGGAATCAAGTTGATGACAAACTTCCGGACACCTTATTTCAGCCGGAATATCAAAGAGTTCTGGCAGAGGTGGCACATCTCCTTGACCACTTGGCTCAGGGACTATGTTTACTTTCCCCTAGGAGGTAGCAGATGCTCCAAGGCCAAAGCCATCCGCAATAATTACATCGTGTTCATCCTGTGTGGTTTATGGCATGGTGCCAGTTGGACATACATAGCATGGGGTGTATATTTCGGCACTCTTGCGGGAATAAGCATCCTCTATGGAAAGGGACATAATTATAAAGACACTGTCGCTCAGGGGAAGTTGTTCCCAAGTCTCAAGGAGGTCGGTCTTATACTTTGGATGAATATTCTCAACTGCTTGGGCTCTGTATTCTTCCGTTCCGGCAATATTGGTGACGCATGGCGCTATTTCCTCGGCTTCTTTAATTGGAAGGGTCAGTTTTCCGGGAGTGGTGTAATGACACCAAGTCAGATGACGGCCATATTCGCAGGCTCTCTGGTCATGTTCGGTATTGAGTGGCTTAATAGGGAGAAAGAGCATGGACTTGTGATGGACGGTGTGAAGTCAAGGCCGCTTCGTTGGGCTATCTACCTGGTACTCATGATATCTGTCTTGTTGTTCTTTGACGATGGCACCAGCCCGTTCGTATATTTCCAATTCTAAAGTGTCAGGAATATGAGAGGGTTCTTATTCAAGCTTTTGATATTTTCGTTGGTGGCGTTAGCGACATTGGTGGCAGGGGATTTCGCGCTTTCCAGGTGGATGCGTAAGGCCCACCATCCCAACAACGAGATATGGGACGAAGTCATGGAGGGGAAAGTGGATGCCGATGTCGTGGCTTTCGGCAGTTCCAGAGCCAACACCTCTTTTTATCCTCCAGTGGTTGACAGTGTGCTTAAAACCAGCTCGTGGAACCTTGGGGTTTTAGGACATCATTTCCAGGCTGAGGACCTAAGATACAAGATGTTCCGTCTTCATAACCGCAAGCCTCGCATAGTTGTGCAGTTTGTTGATCCATTGTTTTTTTCTTCAGAGAAAGCTTTTGATAGGGTTCAGTTCCTGCCGTGGTTTTGGGATAAAGAGTATCGCAAAAGTTTCCGGGAGAGTTTCGGGACGGCGTTTTTCTTTAAGAATGCGTTTCCTTTTGTGAGGTATCATTCCTTCTTGCCTTGGGAAGTCGCTTCTGATGAAAGACGTACAGAGAGGGGGTTTCACACGTATGAATCAGATATCAAAAATCCTTTCAAACCCGTTTTCAATGAGTCTTTTATTAAAGATGAAAATTTGCCTGACCAATTTATCACTTTTATCCTCTCTTTAAAAAAGGATGGGATAAAGGTCGTGATGGTTCATCCGCCGGAATATAAAACCATCGTTTATAATAAAGGGCAACGGGAGGCTTTAAGGTCTGTTATGGATTCTATCGCCAACTTGACCCGAACGCCATACATTGATTATTCTAGGATGGGAATGTGCTCAGACTCAACTAATTTCATAGATATCTGGCACCTCAATCTCAAGGGCGCCATAGAGTTTTCCGATTCCCTTTCAAACGACATCCAGAGGATTCTCTCTATAGGGCAGGAATGATTATTCCAGAATCAGCTCGGTAAAGGACCAGGCGGGAGCTTCAACCTGATAGAGGCCTTTCTTTAACCGGGCTTTTCCGCTGGCTTTGGTGACCTTAATCGCATTCTGGTTGGCTAAGGTGTTCATTGCCAGAGGATTGTCGGCATGAAGCCTGGTCTGGGAGCATGTCGAAAACGTCCTTCCGAGGGCGTTGAGGTCAAAGACAGCAGAGCGCTTGGCCCCCGTCCTGTTGCAGACGTACAACACAACCCTCTGACGGTCTTTATCCCAAGCGGCCTGAACCTGGAAGTCCTCTTTCATCGAAGGGTCATATTCCTTGATTTTCAGCACCCTGGCCGCTGGAGAATGGGAAAGCAACTCCATAGCCTTGCCAGCGGCAGTCAGGTAAGCCCCTTCTTTAGGGGTGTCCATCACGCATTGGCTGTGGGTGTTGGCCAGGTTGTTGACATTGACGAACAACATCTCATCACCCATCCTCTGGAACCCCATGAAATTCTTCAGTAGGTTGAGGGCATAGAGCCACTTGCTGAACATGAATGACTTGGTCGCCTCACCTCCGGAGGCCATGTTGTAGGCGTCACGCCTTACGTCGGTGTTGTAGGCCAGCCACTCGGTGTCGCAGTACTTGATGTCGGTTCCGTTGGAGGCGTTATATTCCCGGACCTTTGCGATCATTGCCCGGGTCGTCGGCCCGGCGTCAGCCCGGTCGGCCAGGAAATCGATGTCCTTACCGGCAATCTGGAGCATTCTATCTATTTCCGCATGATAACCGGGCCTTCCGGGCCGCCCGCCGTAAGAGGAGAGTCCGATTTTGATTGTCGGATCCACCTTTTTCATCTCCCTTGAATAGACAACCGCCGCCCAGGCGTAGTCTTCCGCCTCGAACCACCTGAACACCTCATTATCAAGTTCCCAGAACCTCACTCCGAAAGGCTCGGGGAACCCATGCGACGCTCTCAGGTCCGCCATCGGGTGCGTCCCGGCGGGAAGGTTGCAATATGCCACCCAATCAGCTGCCGCTTTGGCTCCCTCCGTCAGGCTCATGAACTTCGGGAATTCGTAGTCAAGTTTGTTCTGTCCGTCCGGGAAGTCCACATCATAGTGGCGTTTTGAAGGGTGATAGACATTGACGCACATCATCATCTCAGATCCGGCCGCCTTGCATAGCATGGCGAACTCTGCCGTCCCGACATCGTTGTAGTTCTGGCCTCCCCAGAAGTATGAATCCGTCGGAACCCGCTCTGACAGAGGGCCTACGCCTTCTTTCCAGTCGTAAAAAGAGGCGAAACATCCACCTGGGAAACGTACGACTCCGGGGTTGACCTTCTTGAACACCTCCACCGCTTCCGGTCTCCAGCCATAATAGTTGTCAGTCGGCTTCAGGGAGAAGTCGTCAACCGTGATGGCGCTCTTCGGCGGGATCCAAAGGCTGAAAGTGGTGTAGCCGTCGAAAGCCATGTTATTGAAAACGAACTCTTTCCGGGAGTAATCTTTGGTGATATTCCTAATCGGGAACACGGCGATCGGGTTGTCCCATTCCCCTTGCTTGTAGAACCGTACTTGGGCGTCAACGGGGTCTCCTTCGGATCTCATCATTCCGCTGAACGAATAGGATTTGCCACTCACGAGGTACTTCCCGTCCTGGGCGAGCGCAGCCCACTCTGCATCTTCGTCGTTACTCACTGTGAGACATTGACTTCCATGGCCGGAGCCACCTTTTGAAGGAGTTATGGTGACTTTTCTCAGGGGCGTGGTCTCGTGGAAGAACGTCTCCTCATCGTAGATAACGCTTCCTTTGCCAGGATCTCCAGGAGCGGCGTACCAGCTGTTGTGCTCGTAACCGCTGTGATACCAGTCGAACACGCTCCAATCCTTCTCGTAACCCTTGTCGAAATCGTTCTCATCGTAGTACAGGTCGTACCAAATCTTGTTGATGTCACGGTAGGGGAGAAAACGCTCGAAACTGCGGTTGAACAGCATCTCGCTGTACATCGCCTCAACTTGAATCCCATATCCAAGCTCGATGAAGTTGCCGTAAAGGATCGGGCTTAAAGGGGCTTTGGAACACTCCTCGGTCGTGACAATGAAAGGATCCTTCTTGCCAGGTTCTCCAGCGATGAGGGTACAAATCGCGAAGATTGAACCTAAGATAATTAAAACCAGGCGTTTATTGACTTCTGTTTCCACATTTGATCAGTTTGGAAGGTCACCGCAGCACCGGGGCGCATTGGACCCCCATGAGTTTCAGAGAGGAGACAAAGTCTGAGTTGACACTGACCTTGAATTTGGTGGAGTGGAACTCGATGTTGTACTTGGTGACAGGATCGTAAACGAATATCTTTAAAGGAGTCTTTCCCTTGTTGGCGCTCACCAGGCTGACAAGTTTCTTGCGGAAAGCCTGGGTCAGCATGGGCGTTGAGATGTTGATTGAGAAGCCGGCAAGCTTGCTCTCGTTGACATTTCCGAGTAGGGATATTCCCTTGACTTTAAGGGTGAAAGGAACAGTCTTGCCCTGCGCCTTCTCTTCCGGTCGGATAAAGAATTTCTCGTCAATCTCCCCTTCGATGTAGAGGCTCGCATGAGGCTGAAGATACTTCATGAAAGCTTCGTAGTCCTTTCCGCCCAAGGTCAACTCGTATGATCCGCTGTAATCCTCAAGCGTAGTCTTGGAATACGGTTTCCCGTTTTTCGAAGTGAGGTTATTCGTCGCCGTCACAAGGCCAGCGACAGCCACCTTCATCTTCTTCTTGGCCGCCTCGCATTCAGCCACCACATTGCTGAGCGTCGCCAGTTCCTGGTTCGTGAAGGTCTCTATCTCAAAGGCATATTTGTCCAAAGGGTGAGAAGATATGTACATTCCCACATATTCCTTTTCTTTCTGGAGAATCTCCAGCTCATCGTCAACCTCCACATTCTCAGGTATTTCCGGCCGAACTGGCTTCATTTCTTCCATGTCTCCGAACAGGGACGCTCCCGATTTTTCGGAATCCTGGCTGTAAAGTGTGGCGTAGCGGGCCAGCTCATCGATGAAGAAATTGCCGTTCTTGCATGGCTGGAAGAATTGGCGGCGCTTGATCTTGAAAGAGTCGAACGCTCCTGAATAGACAAGGCACTCCATCGCTTTACGGTTGAGAACCCCATCCATCCTTTCCACGAAGTCAAACAAATCTTTGAAAGGTTCGTTGGATGATCTTTCCGCTATTATGGCGTCAGCCACATTGGTCCCAAAGCCCTTTATCCCTCTCAATCCGAAGCGTATGATGCCATCTTTGTTGACCGTGAAGTGGGAATAGGACTCGTTGACATCCGGGTTCTTTACCCTGATCTTATGCGCCTTGCAATCGTCCAGGATCTTCCTGATCTCCGCCGCGTTGCCAAGATTGCAAGAAAGGTTGGCAGCGAAGAACTCGGCGGGATAATGGCATTTCAGCCAACCGGTCTGGAACGACACCCAGGCATAGCACGTGGCGTGGGACTTGTTGAAAGCGTACTGGGCGAACTTCTCCCAGTCCTTCCAAATCTTGTCCAGAGTCTTCTCCGGATGGCCATTTGCCATACCACCGCTCATGAATTTGTCCTTCAGCTCGTTCAGGATGGCTATCTGCTTCTTACCCATCGCCTTGCGGAGCTTGTCAGCCTCGCCCTTGGTGAATCCCGCAAGCCTCTGGGAGAGAAGCATGACCTGCTCCTGATAGACAGTTACTCCGTAGGTGTCATTGAGGAACTCCTCCATTTCCGGAAGGTCGTACTCTATTTTCTCAAGTCCGAGTTTCCTGTCGATGAAGTTTGGAATATAATCCATCGGTCCCGGCCTGTATAGGGCGTTCATAGCGATGAGATCCTCAAAGCGCTCAGGATGGAGCCGTTGGAGATTACTCTTCATGCCAGGGGATTCAAACTGGAACACGCTGTCCGTGTCGCCCCGGCTATAGAGCTCATAAGTGGGCTTGTCGTTAATATCAATCGCTTCTATATCAATATCTTCCCCGAAACGGAGCTTGATGTTGTCAAGACACTTATGAATAATTGTCAAGGTATTGAGCCCCAGGAAGTCCATCTTCAACATTCCGACATCCTCGATGTAGTGGCCGTCATACTGGCTCGTCCAGACCCATTCGCCCGTTTCCTTGTCTTGGGACAAACAGATCGGGATGTAGTCTGTCAGTCTTCCACGGCCTATGATCGTGGCGCAAGCATGCATACCCACCTGTCTGATACAACCCTCGAGCTTTTGTGCGAAATTCAACACATCCTTGACTTGGTCGGAACCATTGACCAGAAGCTCCTTAAACTCAGGGACAAGGCGGTAGCAGTTTTTGAGGGTAATCTTGACATCAGTGTCCTCCAGTCCTTTCTGGAACATTTTCCCATCCCTCTCAAAAGACTTGAACCCCGGCTTCAACTCGTCCAGCTTAGGGTTGAATGGATATTCCTTCTCGACTTTCTCACTTAGACGGTCCGGAATCATGGCGGAGAGCCTGTTGGACTCGTCCAGGGGCAGATCGCGAACCCTGCATCGTGCCGAAGGTGATAACCCTGGACACGTGGTCTTTCCCGTAGGTGTCGTCCACATACTTGTGGGCGAGCAACAAGTCCTCGAAATCCACGTCGATATCCGGCATCGATATACGATCGGGATTAAGGAAACGCTCAAACAGGAGTTGGTACTTGATCGGGTCCAAGTTGGTGATACCCAGGCAGTAGGCCACAGCGGAACCGGCCGCTGAACCACGTCCCGGGCCGACCAGGCTCCCGCCCTTCCGGCAGGCGGCTATGTAGTCCTGGACGATAAGGAAATAGTCCGGGAAGCCCATTCGGCAGATTGTCTTCAGCTCGAATTCCAGTCTTTCCTTTTGTTCATCGGTGAGGGTCTTCCCGTAGCGCTTTTCCGCTCCAAGATAGGTCAGATGGCAAAGGTAAGCGACTGATTGGCAGAACTCATCGCCTCTGTAATTGCCTTTCTTATCGTTCCTTCCCGCGTCGATTATCTCTTTATATTTCTCGAGATGGCTGTCTATGTCAGCGAGGAAGGCCGGGTCAATGTTGTACTTCGGCAGCACATTGTCCCTGTCAATGGTGTAAACCTCGACTTTTCCGGCGATTTCCAGCGTGTTGGCCAACACTTCCGGATGGTCCGGGAAGAGAGCCGCCATCTCCTCTTCGCTCTTCAGGTACTCTTGCTGAGTGTAGTGGAGCCGAGGTTCTTCGAATATCTTCTTACCGGTGTTGAGGCAGATAAGGTGGTCATGTGCCGGCCCATCCTCTTTGTTCACGAAATGGACATCATTCGTGGCCACTACCTTGACCCCCATCTCTTGAGCCAGCTGGAATATTCCGGCATTGCTTTTCTGCTGCTGCTCAAATACTTCCAACGATAACCCCGGCACTTCGGTCTTATGTAGCATGACCTCGAGATAGTAGTCGTCCCCGAATACTTTCTTATGCCATTCGACGGCTTTCCGCGCAGCATCCATGTTGCCCGCCACTATGTCTTTGGGAATCTCTCCAGCCAGACAAGCGGAACAGCATATAAGTCCCTCATGGTACTTCTCGATGATCTCGTGGCTGACTCTCGGTTTGCCGTAATACAGACCTTCGATGTGTCCGAGGGAGACTATGTTCGAGAGGTTCTTATAGCCTTGGAGATTCTTCGCCAAAAGGATAAGGTGGTAGTACAGACGGTGTTCGGTGTCCTTCAGTTTCGGGTCGTAATGCCTTGTGACATACACCTCGCATCCGATGATCGGCTTTACTTTGTATTCTTTGGTTTCCTTGTCCCTGTGTTTGTCCGCAAACTTGAAGAATTCTTTGACTCCGAACATGTTACCATGATCGGTGATGGCCAGGGCGGGCATTCCCATGGCCTCGGCCCGGTCGAAAAGGGTCGCTATAGACGAGAATCCGTCCAGAATTGAATATTGGGTGTGGACGTGGAGATGTACGAAGGACATTACTTTTTATTTTCCTGCAATTTATCTAAAAATCGCGTTTCGCGCAATAGCCTTTTTTGTTCGCCGAAATCACTTTAACCGCGGAAATCATTATCTTTGTTATCGTTAAGTAAATATCACGACAATGAACTTTTTCGGCAAATGTTTCCGGGTAGAGATTTTCGGCGAGTCGCATGGCCCTGCCATCGGTGTTGTAATTGACGGAGTGAAGGCCGGGATGCCTCTGTCGGTGGAGGATTTCAAGGAAGACATCGGCCGCCGTAAAAGTGGGGCAAAAGGGACTACCCAGAGGATTGAAGCCGATGAGCCGGAGATCCTGAGTGGTGTGTTTGAAGGTCACACCACAGGGGCACCAATCGCCATAATATTCCGGAACACAAACACCAGATCCGCTGATTATGCGCAACTTCGTGATGTTCCCCGGCCTGGTCATTCCGACTGGACGGCTTCGGTCAAATGGAACTGGATGAACGATCCTCGAGGTGGCGGGGCTTTCTCAGGAAGGCTGACACTGCCGCTAGTGGCAGCCGGTGTAATCGCTAAGAAACAGTGCGGTTTTTCGTTCCATGCTGAGCTTCTTGAGATCGGGGGAGAGACGGACAAAGAGAAGTGGCCGGCTCTGTTGGACGCGACCGCGAAAGAAGGTGATTCCCTCGGAGGAATAGTTGAATGCCGTGTCGATGGTGTTCCCGCCGGCCTCGGAGAGCCTTTCTTTGATTCTGTCGAGTCGCTTATTTCGCATGCGGTTTTCTCAATCCCAGGTGTCCGAGGCATCGAATTCGGCGATGGTTTCGCCGCCTCCCGCATGCGCGGTTCAGAGCACAACGACATGCTGTCGTTATACTCCAAACTTTCTACCCCCCTGCACCCCCAAGGGGGACTGAGGGGCGTACCCCTCAGACTCCCTGAGTCGCTTCGCTCCGAGGCGCCCTGTGGGACCAAGCCAGTAGTGGAGACAAATGGCGCTGGTGGAGTGAATGGAGGAATAACGAACGGGGCACCGATAGTGTTCAGAGTGGCTTTCAAACCGACCTCCAGCATCGCCAAACCACAGAAAACCCTGAATGTCAAGACCGGAGAAATGGTCGATCTTACAATTAAGGGGCGCCATGACGTCTGTTTTGCCATACGCACCCCTGTGATTGT
>OMQO01000095.1:0-4245 GCA_900313275.1 uncultured Bacteroidales bacterium | reverse complement strand
TGATTGTTGAAGCTATCGCGGCTATTGTTCTCGCCGACATGCTTTAGTCTTTATAAAGGCCGGCTCTGGAGAGTTGGTGATCAAGATTGGCGATGCCATAGACCACCACGGCTGTGACAGTCGCCGAATGTTCCATGTATTCCGGAATCACCTTGTTGTAGATGTCCCTCTCAGTGTGCCAAATTTCCTGGTACTCAAAGTTATAGCCCTTAGGATCAGTCTCCTGGAAACCGATGGTCGGCACACCGTTCATAGCGAAGTAAGCATGGTCGCTGCCGCCGGCCGAAGTCGGACGAGGACGAGGCTCACCTTCTCTCTTGTTGACAGTGAACGGGATATCTGGATTCAAGTCCATGATCGGCTTGCAGATAGACACATAGTCATCATACATCGCCGCGGGAACCGTCACGCCAGTTGACATCAACGGGCCTCCGTCACGGTTGATATAATTAGATATCTTCTCAAGCGGAACCGTCTTATTCTCAACAAAATACTTGGATCCGAGAAGCCCGTATTCCTCACCTGTCCAAATGCAGATCATGATTGAACGCTTCGGTTTCGCTCCAGCTGTGGCGAGCATTCTGGCCACCTCCATGTTGAGGCTCGCTCCATTGCCATCATCCACAGCGCCGCCACCATTGTCGTAAGCGTCCAGGTGGCCTCCGGTGATCACATATTCATTGGGATACTTGCTGCCCTTGATGATGCCGATGATGTTGTGGTACTTGACCGGACCGCGGTAGAAATGGTTGCGGATGTCAAACTCAAGCTGGAATATGTCCTTCCGCTCGACCTTCTTCTTGATGATGTCGAACTGGGCCTCGTCGAGGCAGATGTCGCAGACGGTGGGGAGATTCTCCATCGTGATGTTGTAGCAGTTGGCGCGGTCATACATGATCCTGAGAGGAACCTTGGCTGAGCGTATGAACCCGGCGACTCCGGCCTCGACCATCTCCTTGTAGAAAGGAGCCACAGTCTTCTCGTAAGGCAGCATCTGCTTCGGGGTCTCGTCACGATGGGTCCTGTTGTACATCATGATCTCCACATTCTTCCGGTCGATCTCCTCGTTCTTCTTGATGACCTCGGCCCTGGCATCGTTGGCTTTGTCGGACCAGTCGATAGCCATTCCGTTGGACTCGGCGTCGAGGAGAACCCAAGCACCCTTCAAAGAGCCCTTCATCCTCTCAAATTCCCTGCGTGAATGAGGCTCAATCAAGACTATTCCAGTCTGTTTTCCTTTGGTAGGCGCTGTGTATGAGGGGGTTCCGAAATGAAGGTTCATTCCGTCCTCGCTCAGCATACGGCCGAACCAAGGGCCTCTGTCGAAGCCAACATTGATCTCACCGGCCTCTTGGACCATCACCTCAAGGCCCCAGGACTCGAATTGTTCCTTAACCCAAGCCTCGGCATGAGTCAAAGCTGAAGAGCCCACCGGGCGGCCTCCGATGTAGTTTGAAAGATGATTGTTGTGGTCCATCACCCGGTTGTCTGTCTGGCCGATCTCAATGATCTTTTTGACGGTCTTGTCCTGAGCCATTACAGGGAGAGAAATGGCAAAAGAGAGGATAATCCCCAGAAGGATAGTTCTTTTCATGATATACTGATTTGTTAAGTGAATATATACAAAGATATGGAAAACTATCTAAAGAGCAAGGTTTCCGGTCAGACTATCTCCACTTTGAAATCTTTTGTCAGGGCAAGAATCTTTTTGACGATCGACAGGTAATCTTTCTGGTGTGAACGAACTTGGAACACGGCTTTGCCGTCGGTTATCGACATGCTCTCAACATCGACACCTTCCTTCTTGAACGTCTCCGCAAGGGAGACAAGAACCTCCGGATCCTCTTCTTTCACGGATACTGAAAAGATTTTCTCTCCGATTTTACGTGTTACGAAATGCATTGTCTCTAAGCAGATTATCGTCATCAAAGTGGCTGCTATGGCAATGGCGAACATCCCGCTTCCACAAGCGAGTCCGATCGCCGCCGCAACCCAAAGGCCAGCCGCGGTAGTTATTCCTCTCACCACGTTTTTCTGGAATATGATCACACCGGCACCGATGAATCCGATTCCCGACACGACTTGCGCCGCTACCCTCGCATGGTCGAACTGGCCTGTGAACGCGAATTGCGAGATAATCATGAATAGGGCGCTGCCGAGGGCCACTATGAAGTGGGTGCGCACACCCGCTTCTTTCGCCCGGATTTCCCTCTCAAACCCTATCAGGCCTCCGAGGATTCCGGCGACAAATATCCGAAGTATAAGATTCCATTCTATAGTCATAAGCGTGTCAGTTTAAAACAGTCCAGGTGTGATGCTAAGCCATTTGAGAAGGGTTTGGCCGAAGATAAGAATCAGGATCCAGGAGAATGTCATCATCGTTATACCGAACTTGAAGGCATCCGTCTGGCTGTACTGGTTGGTGTTGTATAGCAGTGCGGCCGGCTTGCTGTTGAAAGGCAGGACATAGCAATGCTCGATCAACATGGAGACCGGCAGCGCGAGGCTCATGGGCATGAAACCGAATCTCTGCTCGACTCCGAGGGCGATCGGTACGAACACCATTGTCCTGATGGTCTTGCTTTGGAACACCAGTCCGGAATACATCATAAGGAAGGTCAGGATCACATACAGCACCCAGAAAGGTGTGTCTGAGGTGATGCCCATCGAATCGAAGGCCGCGTTGACCATGGTGTTGGGCAGGTCCGTGGCGTTGAGGCCGCTACCGAGTACATAAGCTCCAGCGGAGAAGAGCATGAGATGCCAGGGAATGTCCACGTCGTTCCATTTGACGACTCCGATTCCGGGAATAAGCGCAAGCACCGCTCCAATCAAGGCTACGATGGTCTCGTCTATGTTGTGGAAGGTGCCTTTCGTGACCCACAGGAACAGGACGACCATGAATATTCCCACAGCCCTCCACTCCTGTGCGCTCATCTTGCCCATGGCGTCGAGCTCAACCTTCAGACGCTCTATTCCTCCCTCTATCTGAGGATGTTGCTCCTCCTTTTTCATAGGGAAGAATATGTACATTCCCACGAGCAAGCCGACGATCAAGATAATCACACTCATTGGCCCCACGGCTATCAGCCAATCGGCGTAACCGAAGTCACATGAGCCAAGGAATCCCGCGATCAGGGATATGGCCAAAAGGTGAGCCCCTGATCCCGTGTAGAAGGCGTTCGCTCCGATGTTGACTTGGAACAAATTCTGTATCACCAAGTTGCGGCCGAAGTTATTCCTATGTCCGTCCGAGGCTCCGTAGATGGCGCAGATTACCATGAATATCGGGAGCATTATTGTCGCCTTGACGGTGGTGGCCGAAATGAAAGCCGACAGCACAAGGTTGATCAACAGGAAACTCCAAAGTACGCCTTTCGCGCTTTTTCCGAATTTGATCACGAAGGCGAGCGCCAGACGCTTGGCGAACTGGGTCTTGACCAGCATAGAGGCCAGCACGAAGCTCAGGATGTTCAGCCACATGACAGGATGTCCTAATTGAGCCAAGGCCTCCTTTTGGGTGGTGACATTGAATAAAACCACTCCCAGAATCAGTATCAGGGAAGTGAGGTAATTGGGCAAAGCCTCTGTCATCCAAAGGATCAGGCTTGCCGCGAATATCGCCAACATGGCGTAGTTGGCGCGTAAGAAACCATCCAGGCCCAGGGCCGCCAACCGTTTCTGGGCCGTGGCGGCCAAGCCTGTCTGGTCGAGATTGTCGATGAAGCCTATGTGGCAGAACCAGCATATCCAGACAAAGACGACGATAGCGAGAGGGCCGCCGAGCCTGGCCATCCAGATCTCGAACTTCGATTTTTGCATTTTGGGCAGCTTCTCGACCTTGTAGTTGTTCATGTCCAGCGGATCAAATGCTGCCGCCGCCTTTGTCCCGATATCTGTCGCCATGATTACTTCCAGTTCTTATAAGGGTTCTTCATCAACATGGAATTGAAGTATTTGGGATCACCAGTGACCTCCTCGCCGAGCCACTCGGGTTTGTCGAAAGGCTCGTTCTCGTCGGCGAGCTCGACCTCGGCGACCGTCAGGCCGTCGTTGTCGCCATAGAACTCGTCAACCTCCCAAGTGTGCTTGCCATCGGTGTTCTTGACAAGATAACGTGTCTTGTCAATGACACCAGGCTCGGCGAGTTCGAGAAGGGACTTCACCTCATCCACAGGAATCTCTTGCTCCCACTCGAAACGAGCTGCTCCAGAGGCGTTTCCGATGCCTTTCACCGTGATGAAT
>OMQO01000199.1 GCA_900313275.1 uncultured Bacteroidales bacterium | reverse complement strand
GCCAACACGGGTGATGATCGCACAGGTACTGTCACTATTAAAGGAATGTCATCGACAACCGTCAAGGCAGCTTCCGATGTTACCGTGCAGGTCAGCCAGAGGGGCAGGAAGATTGTCCAGGTGGTTCCCGCTCCTGCGACATTTGACGGAAATAAAAGATCCTCAACGACTTACCAGTTGTTGATTTATTCCTTTGCCGACAGCGACGGGGATGGAATAGGAGATTTCAAGGGTATTCAGAACAAACTTGAATATCTCGATGCCCTCGGAGTGACTGGCATTTGGCTTTCCCCGGCCCATCCGTCCGACAGTTATCATGCCTATGACGTGACCGATTATTACACCGTGAACCCGCTGTACGGCACGGAGCAGGACTTCAAGAACCTGATCGATGCTGCCCACACCAAAGGAATAAAGATCTATATGGACTATGTCCTGAACCATTCCGGCAAGGGAAATGAATGGTTCAAACAGGCACTGGCCGATCCGTCTTCCAAGTACCGCGACTACTATTTCCTCTCGTCCAATCCTCAGGCGGACTATTCCAAGTTCCCGATGCTGAAGGGCACGACCTACCAGGCAGGCGAGTGGAAACAGGCGACATCCGGTTCGCCCCGGATCACGATTTCCAAGACCGACGATCCGGAGACTTTCGGCACTTCGGACTGGAACCTCTACACTTGGAAGGACGGAGCGACCACACGGGAGCTCCGGTTCAAGGACCGTGGTGATGGTACCTTCTATCTTGTCGTGGAAGTCAGTGGTACCCGTGGAATGCTTATCCGCAAATACATGAACTGGAACGCCGGTTCCAAGTTCGGCGCTTCCGGCAACGGGACGCTGACGGAGGGGACCGCGATGGACCTTGTCGGTGACGGCTGGGACATCACTTTCACCGGCAACGGTCGTTATAAGGTCGAACTATCAAACGTATATTCGGAAACCCTGTACTATATGGGCTGCTTCAGCGACTGGATGCCGGACCTTAACTACGGTGATCCCGCTACGGTTGAGACCAATCCCACGTTCATGGATTTGGCCGCTTCGGCTGACAAGTGGATCAACCTGGGCGTGGACGGCTTCCGCTTGGACGCGGTCAAGCACATCTGCGGCGGGATCAATTCCTTCTCTCATTCGTCCAACTATGTCATATTGAAGAAATGGTATGAGCACTGCAATGCCACTTACCAGGCTGCGGGACATACGGACAACATCTTCATGGTGGCGGAAGAGTGGGACAACCACGATGTCGAGAAGAACTACTACAAGAGCCTGACCTCCTGCTTCGAGTTCGACTACCTTTGGCTGGTCAAGGCCACCCTTGAGGGCAATGCCACCGGTTATGTCTCGGCTGTAAATGGCTATATCAATGACCATAAGGCTATTCGTTCCGACGCCATCACCTCGATATTCCTGAGTAACCACGACCAGGACAGGGTGGCGGAAACGCTCGGAAAGAGCGTCGCGAAGGAGAAACAGGCGGCAGCCTTGCTTCTGACAACTCCCGGCAAGCCTTTCATCTACCAGGGTGAGGAACTGGGCTACTGGGGAACCAAGGAAGGAGGGGATGAGTATGTCCGAACTCCGATCCTATGGGACAAGGCAGGGAAGGATTGCGCCAAGAAGGGAGTGAACAACAAGGTTAATTCATCGATGTTAACTTCCTCAATTTCGGTTGAGTCGCAGTCTGCCGACAACGGATCCATTCTTAATGTTTACAAGACATTCTCCAGGCTGCGTAACACCTATCCCGCTCTCGCTGAAGGAGTTATGACTAACGCCAATCTTTCCGGCTCCTCGATAGCCTCTTGGTACATGACTGCTTCCAACGGGCAGAAACTCTTGGTGATCCATAATGTGTCTTCGGCGAGCCGTACCACTTCTGTTTCCGACGACATGTCCAAGCCAGTGGCGCTTCTCGGCACCGCTTCCTACGAAGGCACCAACCTTACTCTTGGTGCTAACTCCTCTGTTGTATTCCAGTTGAAATAATGATTAATATGAAAAAAATAGTATTGTTAATGGCCCTTGTCGTCGCTGCTGTGGCTTGTGGCGACAAAGGAAAAAAGGCTACGGCAGAGGCAGGTGACTGGGCGGAGAACGCTGTCATCTATGAACTGAACATCCGACAGGCGACCGCTGAAGGCACCTTGGCTGCCGCTGAGGCTAAATTGCCTGAATTCAAGGAGTTAGGAGTTGATGTGGTGTGGCTTATGCCGCTCTATCCGATAGGGGAGAAGGGCCGCAAAGGCACCCTCGGATCGTACTATGCGATCAAGGACTATTGCGATGTCAACCCTGAGTTCGGCACCTTGGCTGACTTCGATCACTTCCTCGCCGCCGCTCACGACCTTGGCCTCAAGGTCATCATCGACTGGGTGGCCAACCACACATCTCCGGACCATCCGTGGGTCACTGGGAAGGATCCTTCGTGGTATGTCCGTGACGCTGAGGGCAATACTATTGTGGAATATGACTGGACTGACATCGCCAAGCTGAATTACGCCAACGCCGACATGCGAGCTGAGATGGAGAAGAGCATGCGTTTCTGGCTTGAGCGCGGGATTGACGGATTCCGTTGCGATGTGGCCTTCCAGGTGCCTCAGGACTTCTGGTCAGATGTGTTCACCAAGTTCAGGAACGAGTTCCCGCGCAGGCTTTTCTTCCTCGCTGAGGGTGAGGAGCCTTGGCTCCATGAGGCCGGCTTTGACTGCACCTACGCCTGGAGACTTCACCATCTCCTCAATGACGTGGCCCAAGGCAAGGCGAACGCCGACAGTTTGGTCAAGTACGTGGAGTGGAACAAGCAGGAATATGGTCCTTCGACAAGCTCAGGAACCGCTCCTCATCGTATGATGTTCACTTCCAACCACGATGAGAACTCCTGGAACGGCACCGAGTTCGAGCGTATGGGTGACGCTTGGAAGGCTATGGCGGTCCTTTGCTGGACTTTGCCGAACTCCCAGCCGCTTATCTACACCGGTCAGGAAGTCGGTTACAACCATCGTTTCGAGTTCTTCGAGAAGGATCCGATGCCAGATTGGCACCACAACGCCGCTACTGATTTCTATGCCGGTTTGAACGCTCTCAGGCATGCGCATCCCGCTCTTTGGAGCGACAATTCATCCTTCGAGCTGGTGGCCGCCACTGATTCAAGCATCTGCTTCAATAGGGTTCTGGGTGATGATGCTGTCAAGGTCGATGTGCTTCTGAAGGCCCCTTGGACTTGGTCTGTCGAGACCGCTGACTCAAGGGTGGCGAGGGTTGAGCCTCCGTGCTGGTGGACAGGAATGAAGACTGCCCTGCAGCTTATGGTCTATGGCGATGACATTTCCTCATGGAGCGTTTCTATTGACGGAGCCGGTCTTAAGGTGACGGATGTCCACAAAGCCGACAGTCCGAACTATCTCTTTGTGGATGTGGCGGTTAGCCCTTCCGCTAAGCCTGGGACCTATGACCTTGTGTTTACCAAGGGAAACGATTCATTCAGAAAGCCTTATGAGATTCTCGCCAGAGAGCCCGGCTCCGCAGAGAGGACCAGCTTCACGACTTCTGACTTTATCTACCTGATCAATCCGGATCGTTTTGCCAATGCCGATCCCGGCAACGACAACACTGACGACACCTTCGAGAAGGCCAACCGGAAGGAGCCTTTCGGCCGTCACGGTGGTGACCTTCAGGGAATTATAGATCATCTTGACTATATAGCAGATCTGGGCGCCACAGCCATTTGGTGCACTCCTCTGCTGATGGACAACCAGACTTGGGAGTCCTACCACGGCTACGCCTGCGGTGACTATTACAGGATTGACCCTCGTTTCGGAAGCAACGCCATGTACAAAGAATATGTGGATAAAGCCCACGAGAAGGGCATGAAGGTTATAATGGACATCGTTACCAACCACTGCGGCACCGACCATTTGTGGATGAGTGACCT
>OMQO01000200.1 GCA_900313275.1 uncultured Bacteroidales bacterium | reverse complement strand
GAAGTAGATCAGAAGCTCCATCAGATCATGAAGGACATCCTCGGGATGACCAATGAGGAGATGCACGAGACTTTCGCCGAGTGGAACAAGGGCGATCTTGACAGCTACCTCATCGAGATCACTCGGGACATTCTGGCAAAGAAGGATGAGGACGGACGCTATGTGCTTGACTATATTCTCGATACGGCAGGGCAGAAGGGCACCGGCAAGTGGACCGCCATCTCCGCTCTTGACCTTGGCGAGCCGCTGACTCTGATCAGCGAGTCGGTCTATGCCCGTTGCCTCTCCGCCTTGAAGAATGAGAGAGTCGCGGCCTCCAAGATTCTTGACGGCCCTTCTCCGGTTAAGTTTGAGGGCGATAGGGCTGCTTTCCTTGAGGATCTTCGCAGGGCTCTCTTCGCTTCCAAGGTCGTTTCCTACGCTCAAGGGTATTCCCTTATGAGAGCGGCGGCCAAGGAATATGGCTGGGATCTCAACTATGGCGGGATCGCGCTTCTTTGGAGGGGCGGTTGTATCATCAGAAGTGTATTCCTGGGCAAGATCAAGGAGGCTTTCGACAAAGCTCCGGACCTGGCAAATATCCTTCTTGACCCCTATTTCAAGGAGAAGCTCTCAGAGGCTCAGGCCGGTTGGCGCAAGGTGGTCTCGCAGGCTATCGTCAATGGCGTTCCTGCTCCTTGCATGACAGCGGCTCTTGAATACTACGATGGCTATCGTACAGAGAGGCTTCCGGCGAATATGCTTCAGGCCCAAAGGGATTACTTCGGCGCCCACACCTACGAACGTACCGACCGGGCTCGTGGCGAGTTCTTCCACACTAACTGGACCGGCCACGGAGGCGACACTGTATCAGGAACTTATACCGTCTGATCCCTACCTACCATCTCAGGTCTCGCGCGACTTCAAGAAGCCGCGCGAGTATTCCGTCCCTCTCCTCATCCGGAGCATAAAGGCTCTGATGGTGAGCTTCAAGCACGCAGTCGCCGCGGTAGCCTGATTCCTTGAGCGCTGAAACGAAGACATCGAAATCTATCGTTCCATCTCCAGGAATCAGATGCTCATCCCCGTTTCCGTGATTGTCTTGGATGTGTATTGAAAGCGGCACTACTCCACATTCCTTGACAATATCGGGAGAGTAACCGAAACACCAGGCATGGCCCACGTCAAAACACCAGCCAAAATACGGGCTGTCAACTTCTTTGACCAGACTGGCGATAATGCGAGGGTCTGATGAAGCTCCCCAGAGAATATTCTCGGAGAGAAGGACAACGCCGCGTTGTTTGGCCAAAGGCAGCCACTTTTTTATCGCCTCAGCGTTGATGGCTATGAATTCACTTTTATCTTCTATGACTTCGTCGGCGGATTTGAATATCGGATGTATCACGAGATATTTCGCTCCAAGGACAGCCGTCGCTTCTATTGAGCGCTCGACCCACTGATCGTCATCCGCTTCTCCGGGAGCATGAGCATGGGTGTATGGAATACCGACCTCGTCGGCATGCTTACGCAATCCGCGCGCCCAGTCGATATAATTATCCGCGAGGAATGGAGAGCCATCAAACACCCAATAGTCAAAGCCCATGTCAATGCCCTCATACCCCAGGTGGGCAAGTCTGTCAATGGCTTTTTCAGCGGGATAACCGTCTTCAAAAACATCGGTAGTTGTGACAATTCTGGGGACCGTACTTTCTTCGCGGCCGCCCTCGCAACGCGCGGCCAAGACGAGGACAGTCAAGCCTAGCAGCACGGTAACTTTAAGAAAATGAACTGTTTCGCGCATATCCGGTAAAGTCTTGTACACTAATGAAAGCTGTTCTATACAGCCTTGTCTTCACAAAATTAATACGTTTATCACAATTGAACAACCTGGAATAAAGTCATTCGATAAAGTGGAAATCTCAATCTTTTTTCGTAACTATGCAATAATATACGGATAGTGATATGAAATATTCATTTGATGACCTGAAGGGTCGTAATTGTGTGATAACCGGTGGCTTCGGAGTCATCGGAACCGCTTTGACGAGGGGCCTGGCCGAAGCCGGGGTCAACCTCGCTGTGATAAGCCGCTCAGCTGATAACCCCGCCAAAGGCGAGGCTATCGCTAAAGAATTCGGTGTCAAATGTTTAGGCATTTCCGCCAGCACTTTGGACAAGGCAGCCCTCGAGGCCGCTCTCGACCAGATTCATGCGAAACTTGGCAAAGTGGATATCCTGATCAACTGCGCCGGAGGCAACTCACCGAAGGCTACCAGCAAGGTAGAGCAGATGACCCCTGGCGATGACCTTGCGGACACCTTCTATGGCCTGGATCTCAGTGGTTTCGACCAAGTCTTTGACCTTAATTTCAAAGGTACTTTGCTGGCCACGATGGTCTTCACAAAAGACATGCTTGAGGCAGGGAAGGGCAATGTCCTTAACATCTCATCGATGAACTCTATCAGACCTCTGACCAAGATTCCCGCCTATTCCGCGGCCAAGGGTGCCATCAACAATTTCACCCAGTGGTACTCTGTCCATGTCGCCCAGATGGGTATCCGTTGCAACGCCATCGCTCCCGGCTTCTTCCTCACCGACCAGAACCGTTTTTTGCTGACTGACGAGCAGACTGGTGAGTTGAAGCCAAGAGGAAAGAAGATAATAGCGAATACTCCGACCCACAAGTTCGGTGAGCCGGAGGATTTAGTTGGCACGATGCTATATCTCTTGAGTGATATTTCTTCTTTCGTGACAGGTGTCGTTATTCCTGTCGATGGCGGCTATAGCGCCTTCGGAGGAGTGTAAACGATTATTTCAGAGTCACTTTGATGACATAGTCGGAGTCGGCGGGCAGCTCACCGGGAACGGTGATGAAAAGCCTCTCGCCGACTTTCTTAGTCGCTATTTTCGCTCCGCCAGCCAGAGCGGATACACTCTGGATCTTTGCTCTCTTTGCCACGGGAATTTCAATCACCGCGCCAGGGGATTTGAAGAGGTGGATATAGAAAGTCTTGCTTTTGCCGATAGGAGCGGTGCTGACTCCCCAGTCCTGCTCAGCGATAGGTCCGGGACCGCAGCCCTTGATCGATTCTCCGTTGACTCTCATCCATTCTCCCATGCCCTTGAGACGCTCCAGAGCGGCCGCGGGCAATTCTCCATCGGCTTGGGGACCGATATTCATGAGCATATTGCAATTCATTGATACACACTGCGCGAGAAGGCGCACCAGTGTACCGACGCTTTTGTAGTCTTGGTCAGCCACGGAATATCCCCAAGAGTGGTTCATCGTCTGGCACATCTCAACGGGGATGACTTCGCTGACTTCCTGCCCCTCAGAGAACCCTGAGGTGTTTCTTCCGGGGAGATCCCTCTCGAAAGTCTGATAGTCCTCGCCCACGATCGGAGCGATGTGGTGGTTGTTGCAGATCAGGCAGTCGGGGTTGATGGAGTGGATGTATTCATAGAACTCAGGCATCCTCCAGTCAAAGGGAACGGTGTCCCTCTTGTGATCCCAGTAGCCGTCAAACCACAGAGCGCGTGTGTGGTACTGGGTGAGAAGCTCCTTAACCTGCTGCTTCATGAAAGCGAAATAGTGGTCATAGTCCTGGCTGTCGCCTTTGCGGCCCGAGAACTTGCCGGACTCGCCTATGGGGTAGTCTTCCCTGTCCCAATCGAGAATGGAGTAATAGAACTGGAGATGAAGGCCCTCCTTGAGGCAGGCCTCGTCGAGGTCCTTTATGACATCCTTCCCGTATGGCGTGGCCTTCACGATGTTGTAGTCTGAGGCCTTCGTGTCGTACATCGAGAATCCGTCGTGGTGACGGGAAGTGATTGTGACATAGCCAGCTCCGGCATCCTTGAAGGCTTTCCAGCGCTGCGCGCCGGAGGC
>OMQO01000201.1 GCA_900313275.1 uncultured Bacteroidales bacterium | reverse complement strand
CCCTTTCTCATAACCGTAAGTCAGCCCATCATCCTCGTAAAGGGTGAAATCCGCATCGGCACCTGAGTAGATGAACAGGCGAATGTCGTCAGCAGGCTTCTCTCCAGACCATTCCATCTCAGGGCCGAATGGTATGATGGAACCTGCCCTGACGAATAATGGAATACGCTCATAAGGCGCCGGAACCACCTGAGAATGAGCCCCTTGAATATATTCACCAGAATAAAGGTCATACCATCCACCCTCGGGGAAATACACCTCGCGGGAACGGGCCTTATATTCATAGATAGGGCATGGCATCAGAGCGGGACCGAACATCCACTGGTCGGAAAGATCCCTGACCGCAGGGTCATTCGGGAAATCCATAGGAAGGCCCCGCATGATGGTGTAGTCCTCAAAATGGACAGCCCCGGCCAAGGAATACAGGTAAGGCATAAGTCTGTAGCGCAGGCGCATGTACCAAAGGATGCTCTCATAGGCGGGAGAACCCTCGGGAGCGATGTTCCAGAGTTCCCTTCTGGGCCATTGCCCATGGGTTCGGAAGAGTGGCACAAAAGTGCCGAACTGATGCCAGCGGGTCTGCAATTCCCTCCACTCATCCTGGTTGGCCTCGTCATAGAACTTACCCATCACCGAGAATCCGCCTATGTCCATACCCCAGAATGGAATCCCGCTCATAGAGTAATTCAGTCCGGCAGGCATCTGCATCCTCATGTCAATCCAGGAGGTGCCGATGTCGCCACTCCATGTGGCTGTGGAATAGCGCTGGAGGCCTGCGAAACCATTCCTGGTCAGCAGGAACACGCGTTTGTCCGGATCGACCGCACGCTGTCCCGTGTAAATGGCGTCAGCGTTGACAAGGGCGTAAGCATTAAGATATTCAGTAGATGGGCCCAGAGCTGTGGGGGTCAACAGCCATTTCAGATAGTCCATCGGGAGGCAGTCCCTCAGGTTCGGCTCGCTCGCATCCATCCACCAGGCATCGATCTTGCGGCCATATTTGGAGTAGAGGTTATCATCCATCTGCCTCCAGAACATCTTGCGGCCACCTTCTGAGTAAGCGTCATAGAAAGTCTGCTTGTGGCCCAGCCAGTCTTCTAGTCCGGCCTCCTCGGCATGGGTATATGCGAATCCGGAGGCCTTCAACTCCTTGTAGTTGTCAGTGTTTGTGTAGAACTTGGGCCAGACGCTGATCATGAAACGGGCGTTCATCGCATGGACATCGTCCAGCATCTTCTCAGGGTCAGGATAGCGATCGGGATCAAACTCATGACTCCCCCACTGGTCTTCTTTCCAATACTGCCAATCCTGGACTATATTGTCAACTGGAATATGCCTGCGCCTCATCTCAGCGAGAGTCTCAACAAGTTCATCCTGAGTGGAATAGCGCTCACGGCTCTGCCAGAATCCAAGAGCCCACTTGGGCATGACCTGAGCTTTCCCGGTCAAGGCGCGGTAGCCTCGGATAACATCATCGTAATCCTTTCCCGAGATGAAATAGAAATCAGCCTGAGGTTCGAATTCCGACCAGAAAGACAGGAAACTCTCTTCTTCTGGAGTCTGTAAAGAAGCGACTCGCAATCCAAGGTACGAGACATCCCCGTCCGGCTCCCAAATTATCTTGATCGGGATTTTCTTTCCCTTTTCAAGGGCCGAGGTGAACTTCCTGCTATTCGGATTCCACGCCGGACGCCAAAGCCGGGGCATCACTTCCTCACCACCGATAGTGGTTTCCTGGAAGCCCGCATAATACTGAATAAAATGATAATCATCTGTTTCCGGAGCTTCTAAATAGCCTTCATAAACGACTTCCGCACCACTTAGAGGAATGTCGGGAAGATTCTTCACCGCAAACTCGTTCTCGAAATACAGGGAGTCTTCCCTGCGAGTCATGGTCTTCCCGTCCTTAGTCGTGTAAGTACCGGTCAAGGCTCCTTCGACTCCGTCTTTGTCATAGAGTTTAAATATCTCTCCCAACTGCTTGTAAGGCTCGGGGTTACCCCATCGGGAAAGCGAGTATGCGTCGAAGAGGATACCGTAGCCTTTAGTGGAGACCACAAAAGGCACGCTGACCTTTGTGTTGTACTGATAAAGTTCCTCGCTCCTGCCCTTATGGTCAAACTCTCCGGCCTGATGCTGGCCAAGTCCATAGAAGGACTCTCCGGGATCCGAAGAGAACCTTGTAAGGACAGAGAAAGCGCCCTTCCCCTCAACCTCAACCGGTTCGAAACTCATCCCGCCATTTTCGGCCAACGGGTTGCCGTCTTTGTCAAGGAAAGCCAATTCCCCACCTGGAGTGACAACTACTTTGAGCGCGGTGGTGGAGACAATCACATCTTCCTCTAAACGGGTGACATCAAAGGCGGAACGACCCGACTGCGGGACCACTACCAGGCTTTTCCTCGAAGAGAACTCGCTTCCATCAGGAACAGCTGAAACCCTTATGATCTCGGGAGAGATGACCTGGAGGCGAATCGATTCGGAACCTGCCTTGATCTCAACTAGATTCCCCTTGACTTTATAGCCCGGGTCCGAGCATCCGAAAACCAGCGACAGAGCCAGGCAGACGGGCAGAAACAACCTCCTCATGATCTTATATCGCAACGCCTTGGTTCCTGTTAATCAGACGATTAAGCACATCCACCGAAGCCCCGGTCCTGAAACCGTCAGGCACGGTGTTTAGACAATAATCCACAAGACGATCGACAGTTGACGTGGCCACATGCATTCTTGTGTCAGAGGACGCATAGTAGATGAACACCTTCCCATCCGGATCACAAATCCAGCCGTTGGTGAAAAGGACATTCATTACGTCACCGACATATTCCTCGCCCTCGGGAGCCATAAAGAACCCAGCCGGCTCAGCGATGACCTCGGACGGATCCTCCAAAGAGGTCATGTACATGTACAACACATAACGAAGGCCGGACGCGCAGCCGCGCACTCCGTGCGCCAAATGAAGCCAACCCTTGGATGTCTTGATCGGGTGAGGGCCTTCACCATTCTTGCACTCTTTGATGGTGTGGTAGCACCTCCTGCTCAACACCTTCTCCTCCGTTATGACGGCGTGCTCCATGCTGTCAACAAGAGCCCAACCGATTCCTGGGCCGCTTCCCGCATCGATAAATCCGTCCTGAGGGCGAGTGTAGAGGGCATATTTCCCATCCACGAACTCAGGATGGAGCACGACATTACGCTGTTGGTGAGAAGATACGATGTCCGGTAGCCGCTCCCAAACCACAAGATCCTTGGTGCGGGCCACACCAGCGCTCGCGACAGCCGCGGAAAGGTCATCCGGACGATCCTTGTCCTTGCGCTCCACACAGAAAACGCCATATATCCAGCCATCCTCATGAGCGGTCAGACGCATGTCATAGACATTTGTCGCGGGATCGCCATATTCGGGCATTGTTATCGGCTTGGGCCAGAAACGGAAATTATCAATTCCATTCGGACTCTCAGCCACAGCGAAGAAAGACTTCCTGTCGGCACCTTCCACTCTGGCCACCAAGACATATTTCCCATTGAACTTGATCGCTCCGGAATTCATGACAGCGTGGATGCCGCACCTTTCCATCAGGTACGGGTTAGTCTCCTTATGCAAGTCATACCTCCACTCCAAAGGAGCGTGGGCCGCGGTCAACACCGGGTTCACATAGCGCTCATAAACTCCATTTCCCTCGATTGGGATGTTCTTTCGCGAAACAAGTGACTCATGCGACTTCTTAAGCCACTCCAATCTCTCTTCGTAAGTCATAGCAACACAATTTCTTTCTTCTCACTGAACAGTTTGAAATCTTCCTCATACTCAAAGCCTTTCCAAGGACCATAGAAATGCCCGGGACGGTCATGGGCGTTACG
>OMQO01000241.1 GCA_900313275.1 uncultured Bacteroidales bacterium | reverse complement strand
AACTATCGGGTAATTTGCCCATGAAGCCAAAATACGAAAGAATGGGAGGAAGATTCATGCAAGTCACAAGCAGCAAAAAAGAGATATGGACCATAGGCATGTATTCGCTGAACACACTGGCGATCATGACCGGGTTCATGTACCTGAACACCTTCGCGACCGAGGTGCTGAAAGTACCCACGGATGCCCTGGCGACGGCTCTGCTGATCGCCAAGACTATGGACTTCATCGTCAGCCTCTTCTCCGGTGCCATTATTGAGAAGGTCAAGCTCCTGCCCGGCAAAGGCAA
This sequence comes from uncultured Bacteroidales bacterium, assembly GCA_900313275.1. GTDB lineage: Bacteria > Bacteroidota > Bacteroidia > Bacteroidales > UBA932 > Cryptobacteroides. The sequence goes on along the minus strand of OMQO01000241.1, from coordinate 2,826 downwards.
GAACCAGCAGTGGCTGCTGGTCGGCCGCTGGATCCTGGCCATCGTCATCATGCTCGAGGACGACTACACGACAAAGTACGAAGGTTTTGACCCCTCGGATCCCGAGTCATACATATTCATGAACCTTATGCAGAACTCCTTCCTCGAGCAAAGCCTCAAGTTCGCCCGCTTCGTGGACGAGGAGATGAAAGGTGGAGCCATCAAGGCGAGCCGGGGGATCTCGCAGGATCCTTTCTATGTCCTGTGGAGGACCGCGATGCCCGCTGTTCTCGTCGAGTGCGGGTTCATGTCCAACCCTACCGACAGGGGAGCCCTTATTACTGATAAAGGTAAAGAGAGGATTGCGTCCGACCTTCTTGCCGCTTTCGTGAGGTACAAGAAAGAATATGATGGCGAAGGCTCCACTCCCTCCCGTAAAAAGGAACCGGCTCCGGAAATAAAACCGGACACGACTGATGGAACCACTCTTGAAGAAGTGGCTGCGGAGGCGACGGGAGAAGTCTATTATGGTACCCAGATTCTCGCCTCATCAAAGAAGATGTCCCTGACGGATCCATTCTTTAAAAAGAATAAGGTCGAGATGCTAAGCACCGGGAAAATTTACAAGTATTTGACCGGTTGCTCTTCCGATCTTTCCGAGGCTAAGAAGACGTTTTCAACAATAAGGGTTTCATATCCTGACGCGTTCCTTGTGAAGGTTGAAAACGGGCAGGCGACAAGGGTCAAATAAGGCCAATCACGGAAGTAACTAATAATACGATATTTAGCATTTTGGGCTTTTTGCTATAATGCTGATTATCTGTTAGTTACGTCAAAACGGCTAATTATGCCGCTCTTTCTATTTAAGGAAAATAAAAAACAAAAACAATATAAAAAAAGATTTTTTATAAAGTAATTTTCCTCCATTTTTGCACTTACAAACCGAAGGGGGAGACATCCCCGGATGTTTCATTTTTCATAAGTGTTTAGATGGCTGAACTGGAAAGACATATTTCAGTGTGGAATGAGTGTCTTCGGATCTTCGAACAGAACGTCGATCCGAAGCAGTTCAACGTCTGGTTCAAGACCATCGTGCCTGTCTCCCTGGAAGAATCGACCTTGACAATCGAGGTCCCGACGGATTTCTTCCGCAGCTACCTTGAGGACGCTTATCTCCCGATCATCAAGATGGCCCTCAGAAGGGTCATTGGCCCGGATGCGAAGCTTATGTACAGGATCCATCCGGTCAGTAAGGAAGCCCCCATGGTCTTCAGCGCCGCCCACAGTGGTGTCCCTGAGAACAAGGCTGTGATGCTCAACACCTTCCAGGCATCCGGCAATCCCGGTCCTTTTGTATTCCCCGGCCTTCAGAAAGTGAAGATCAATCCCCGTCTCAATCCCGCTTATTGCTTTGAGAACATGGTGAAAGGGGAGTGCAACAAGATGGGGATCAACGCTGGAGTCAGCATCTCCCAGAAGCCGGGCAAGACCCCTTTCAACCCTCTCTTCGTCTTCGGAGGTCCCGGATTGGGCAAGACACACTTGGCCCAGGCCATAGGAATTGCCATCCATGACGCTTATCCCGACCTTATCGTGCTCTATGTCACTGGCAACGAGTTCAAGACCCAGTACATGAACGCCACACAGCAAAACAAGCTTGCGGATTTCATGGCCTACTACATGAGGATAGATGTGCTTGTGGTCGATGACATCCACGAACTTGTCGGGCCGGCCTCTCAGAATGCTTTTTTCAACATTTTCAACCATCTCCACCAGTCGGGCAAGCAATTGGTCTTCACCTCGGACCGCGCTCCCGTTGACCTCATGAATTTCGAGGAGAGACTTCTCTCAAGGTTCAAGTGGGGTCTTTCGGTCGAGCTCGAGAAGCCTGACCAGGCGACAAGACTGGCCATGCTGAAAGCTAGGTGCTTCCGTGAGGGTGTCACGGTCAGCGATGAGGTTCTTGAACTGCTCGCGACCAAGATCAGGTCCAATTTCAGGGAGCTCGAAGGAGCGCTGATCTCGCTAATAGCCAACGCCACCCTTTGCCACGAGGAGATCACAGCCGAACTTGCCGAGCGGGTGACCGGCAACATAGTCAGCGATGAACATGAGGAGGTCACTATGGACAAGGTCCAGGATGTGGTGTGCGAGTATTTCAACATCACAAGGGAGACCCTCCTGTCGAAGACAAGAAAGAGGAACATAGTCCAGGCCAGGCAGATAGCGATGTACTTGAGCCGCAATCTCATATGCGGTTGCTCGCTGTCAACCATCGGCATGGAGCTTGGAGGAAAAGACCACGCTACAGTGCTCCACGCTTGCAACACGGTGTCGGATCTGATGTCCACTGACAAGCTGTTCAGGCAATACGTTTCTGACATCGAAAGAATGCTCGTGCCTGTAGCCAGATAATATAATACTGGCTTTCAATGAATTCATCCAACGTACTTGAGATTTTCAAGGACATCACGCGTATCCCGCGTGAGTCCGGTCATGAGGAGCGAATGTTTGAGTTCCTCTGTGGTTTCGCCGAGAAAAGAGGCCTTGAATACCACGTCGATGAGATTGGCAACGTTTGCATTATAAAGCAAGCGTCTCCAGGCAAAGAGAATGTCCCCGCTCTCGTCTTGCAGGGCCATCAGGACATGGTCTGCGAGAAAAGGACAGGAGTCGAGCATGATTTCCTCTCCGACCCCATCAACTATGTCATTGAGGACGGCTGGATGGTCGCCAAAGACACCACTTTAGGTGCTGACGACGGTATCGGAGTCGCTGCAATGCTTGCCCTTTTAGAGAGCGATCTCCCTACAGGCCGTCTCGAATGTGTCTTCACTGTCTCTGAGG
>OMQO01000203.1 GCA_900313275.1 uncultured Bacteroidales bacterium | reverse complement strand
CCACTTTTGAATATGAACGTGAGCCTTTCACCCCCGGCTTCGCTCCGGTCAAACTGGAGATCACCGAGGCTGTCGGAGGCCATAGCGGCGATGACATTGACAAAGGAAGGGCTAACACTATCCAGCTCATGGCGAGATTCTTAAGCGGTGAATTGGGTGACAATATGCAGCTCATCATGTTCCGTGGCGGCAATAAGCACAACGCTATCGCTCGTGAGTGTGAGGCTATTGTCGCCGTCCCTGACAGGCCCGCGTTCATCAGCCGTTTCCAAGCGTTCGCAAAGGACGTCAAGAGTGAGTATTCCAAGACCGAACCTTTCCTCCGCCTAAGCGCTGAGAACTTCAGGTGCACTGAAAAACCGATTGACTCCGATGTTGCCACGAGGTTGGTCCGCTCGCTCTTCGCTTGCCCTCATGGTGTGGATTCCATGTCCCAGGAGATCCCCGGCCTGGTTGAGACTTCAACCAACCTGGCCGCGGTGCGTATGCGCAACTCCGGGAAGATTGAGATCCTGACGAGCCAGAGAAGCTCGGTGGCATCCGAGAGGAGGATGATCGCCTCTAAGGTAGAGGCATGTTTCCGCCTGGCTGGCGCTACTGTCGAGCACACCTCTGAGTATCCCGGATGGAGACCGAACGTTGACTCAGCTATTTTGAAACTCTGTGTCGATTCCTACAAACGGCTGTTCGGACGCGAGCCCGAGGTCAAGGCGATCCACGCCGGACTTGAGTGCGGACTGTTTGGTGAGAAGTTCGGTGACCTCGACATGATTTCCTTCGGTCCCACCCTTAGGGGTGTCCATTCACCAGGGGAGAGACTTGAGCTCGCCTCACTCGACAAGTTCGTCGACCATCTGGTCGATGTTGTGACTTCATTCGCTTGATTATGATTAAGATAGCTCCTTCAATTCTGGCCGCGGACTTCCTCCATCTCGAGCGGGATGTGATGTTGGTCAACGACCATGCGGATCTCCTCCATTTTGATGTGATGGATGGTTGCCTGGTGCCGAATCTCTCATTCGGTTTCCCGGTCATGGAAGCCGTCGCGAAGGTGGCCACGATTCCGCTTGACGTCCACCTGATGATAATCAATCCAGACAAGTACATCGAGCGGTTCGCCAAAGCTGGCGCTTCGCTCATCAGCTTCCACCTTGAGGCTGCCGACGAGGCTGGAAAGGATGTCCGTGAATACATATCCCTCGCCAAGTCATGCGGTGTCAAGGCTGGTGTGGCCATCGATCCGGACGTTCCCGTCGAGCGTTTGTTCCCGTACATCGAAGATGTGGATTTCTTCCTGATCATGTCCGTGTTCGCCGGATTCGGCGGTCAGAAATTCATTGAGGAATCTATCGGAAGGATCGCCGCTCTGCGAAAGGAGATGGAGCGCGTAGGAATCGTGAAAGACATTGAGGTGGATGGGGGAGTCTCGGGTGCCAACGCCAAGGCCCTTGCCGATGCCGGAGCAACTATGTTAGTGGCCGGTAGCTCTGTTTTCAAAGCAGAGGATCCAGCTGCCGCAATAGCTGGAATGAAACTTTAGATGATGTAACTTATCTCTTTGAAGGCGAACTTATTGAGTTCGCCTTTTTTGTCTTCCACAAGGAGAAGGCCATCCTCGGTTGTCCCGATAATCCTGCCCTCGAATGTCTCACCTTCGGGACATCTGGTGTATTCATAAAAGGAGCCTTTCCGGTAGAGAAGACGCTCGTACTCTTCGTCCGCAGCGTCAGGTTTTCCACTGAGCACAGTGGTGAACGAATCCGCGAGGGATGAGGCCAGGATCTCCATCTCGTCTTCCAGATTATACTCTTCCCCCGTCAGGAGAGTCATAGAGACCGGGTTCACGATCTGGGCCGGGAAGTCACGCTGATTGACATTGACTCCTATCCCTACGATGGAATATGCCAGATTCTCACCATCCAGAACGCTCTCAATGAGCATCCCGCAGATCTTTTTATCACGCACGTAAATGTCGTTCGGCCATTTGATAGAGCAACCGATGTTTTTTTTGTTGAGATAGTGTACAACGCCTAGTGTGGCAGCCTTGGTGACGACGAACTGCCCTCGGGCATTCAATGGGGGAAATCCACCCTCTCCGAACCTAAGAAGCATTGAAAAGGTAAGGTTCTCGCCCTTCAACGCATGCCAGGAATTGCCCCTTTGCCCACGACCTGCCGTTTGGAATTCCGCCGCTATGACTGACATATTGTCACACCCGGAAATCCGCCTTCTAAGCTCATCCTGAGTGGAATCGGTCTCTTTCACCCATCTAATCTCAACCTTCATGTCCATTGGCCTGTAAATTGTTCTTTTTTATTATATTTGTAAGTTATAACGCGAAAATAAAAAAGATTATCGATATGATCACACACGACCTGCGAGTCATGGCTGATGCCATGCTTGACAAAAAGGCCCAGAACGTAATAGGTGTCGACCTCCGGTCCATCGGCACGGCCATTACCGACCATTTCATGATTTGCGACGGTTCTTCCACGACCAATGTCAACGCCATCGCTGACAACGTCCTTGAGAAGATGAGAGAACTTGGCCGCAAGCCTCTCCGCATCCAGGGAATGGAGAACAACTTCTGGATCATCCTCGACTACGGTGACATCGTAGCCCACATTTTCCTTACCGAGTACAGGCAGTTCTACAGGTTGGAAGACCTCTGGGCTGACGCCCCGCAGAAGGAGTATAAGGACAGGCCCAAATCCAAAAAGACTCAGAAAGATGCCGAATAATGACAATGAACCCCGCCGCAAAGTCGTGCGGGTGCGGTTCAATTTCTCCTGGTTCTACATCCTGCTGATTATTGTGTTAGGCTGGCTGCTCTTCAACAACAGCGGAGCCAATCCACAGAAGGTCGAATGGGCGGAGGTGAAAGAGATGTTCTCGAAAGGGGACATCAAGGAGATAGCATACATCCGCAACGATTTCAAAGGTAACATTACAATCAGGCCCGACCGGCTCTCCAAATACGCCGACAAATTCGGCGGCAAGGTCCCGAACAGTTCGCCTCATTTCATATTCCTGGTCTCTGACAAGTTTGACGCGGAGAAAGAATTCGGTGAATTGAACGCCACCCTGTCTCCGGCCGACCAGGTGAAGATAGTCGTCGAGAACGAGAGCCACGCTTGGGCGGACATTCTCGAGTGGCTGATATTCCCGATCCTACTCATCCTTATGTGGGTCTGGATGTTCCGTGGTTTCAACAAGAACATGGGAGCAGGCCCCGGAGGTGCAGGTGGAGGAATATTCAATGTCGGGAAATCCACCGGAAAACTCGCTGACAAAGACAAGGTCAATGTCACCTTCAAGGATGTGGCAGGCCTTTACGGAGCCAAGGACGAGGTGATGGAAATCGTTGATTTCCTGAAGAATCCGCAAAAATACACTTCTCTTGGCGGAAAGATTCCCAAGGGAGCTCTCCTTGTCGGCCCTCCCGGAACAGGAAAGACCCTGCTCGCGAAGGCTGTCGCGGGAGAGGCCAATGTGCCTTTCTTCTCCATCTCCGGATCCGACTTCGTCGAGATGTTTGTCGGTGTGGGTGCTTCCAGGGTTCGCGACCTTTTCCGCCAGGCCAAGGAAAAAGCGCCTTGCATCGTATTCATAGACGAGATTGACGCTGTCGGCCGAGCGAGGGGCAAGAATGTGGGCTTCTCCTCAAACGACGAGAGGGAAAACACACTCAACCAGTTACTTACGGAAATGGATGGTTTCGACACCAATTCCGGTGTGATCATCCTGGCGGCAACCAACAGGGCTGATATCCTTGACAAGGCCCTGATGCGAGCCGGCCGTTTCGACCGTCAGATCCATGTCGAGCTGCCGG
>OMQO01000204.1 GCA_900313275.1 uncultured Bacteroidales bacterium | reverse complement strand
CGTTCTCAAGAATGAACCTGTCGAACCACTCCGTGGTCACCACAATGGTGCGGGGAATGGTTATCCTCATGTCAGGGTATTTGTCCGACAGGGAATACTTCATGACAAGATGGTTGAGAAAGGCCAAACCCCTGGCTTTGCCGCCAAGAGAACCATCTCCCATTCTCGCGAACCAGAAATAGTCCTGATATGTGTCTTCCTTGAAATCAGCTATGACACCCTGCCCGATCATCTGGTGATACCTGTGGATTTGGTCCAGCAGGAACTGACGGAACAACTCAGGGTCGGTGTGATGCTCAGCCTTGAATGTCTCCGCCAGATTGAACAGGCCACGGGCATACAACCACTTGGAGAACATGTTCCTGGAAGTGTTGCTCACGAGCACCTGGTCAGGAATATCGCCGATAATGTCCTCAAGCTCAGTCAGGCTAGACGCGCGTCCGCACTCGTTGCCTTCCGCATCCTTGAAAACAAAGTCACCGAAGCCGAACTCTTCTTTCATGTAGTCTCCAAGCTGCATGAAAAGTGTCCTTGAGTACTTCTTCAGGAAACCGACTCCAAGTTCCTCAGCCACTTTTGCTATGCTCCCTTGGGATGACTGCAGGAGGACCGGCATCAGCGGGTCATATTCCTTGATTATCCTCACAAGGTCAAGGCCAGCGTCAAGCTTTTCCGACTTGCTGCTGTCGCCCTTATGGATAACCATTCCGACGTCCGAGATGACCCCCATTAGGTTCTTCTTATACTTCTCGAAATACGCCAATGCGTCCTCATAACAGGTGGCCAAAAGGATCTTAGGTCTGGAACGTTTGCGGTATTTCTTCTGGTCGTCATTGAGGAACTCGGTGAGGAACTCGCGGCTCTGTGTGATCAGAAGTTTATATAATTCAGGCAGATAGGTCGAATAGTAACGGACGGAGTCTTCCACCAGCAAAATGGCTCTAACCCCGACATCGAACACATCATTCTCGGCATTGACCGAATCCTCTATCAGTTTCACAATGGCGAGAATGAGGTCGGCATTGCCCAGCCAGCTGAAGACGAAATCTATTCCCGAACGGTCATTCTCGAATATCCTCTGGCGGACGGACTTTGAATAATGGATGAGCATTATGAACGGGATCTTGGAGCCGTCCCGCCGCAACTGAGCCGCGAAAGAGAACACCTCCTTGTCCCGGTCGTTGTACATGCATATGATCATGTCAATCTCCGAGTCAGCCTCGAGAATTCTACCGGCCTCGTCGGATGAGTTTGCCCAGATGAAAGTCGGGGGATTACTCAGGTTCAGTTCCCTGTATTCGCTCACGATCTGACTCTCGATCCTACCGTCTTCCTCAAGCGTGAAAGCGTCGTAGTTGCTGCATATCATCAGGATCCTCCTGATCCTGGATCGCATCAATGATTCTTCGTTCATGACTCAGGCTTTGGAAATCAAACGTCTGCGAAATTCCGCCACTGTCACGGCTGTGGCCACCGCCGCGTTCAAGGACTCTGACCCGGGATCATCGGGCGGATAGGGAGGGATATAGAGCCTCTCATTTATGGTTCCCGCCACCTCTTTTGAAATCCCGTTGGACTCATTACCTATGACAATCAATGACTTAGTCAACTCGCCAGTGTTCAGTTCCTTTTTGTAGATGTCCATCCCGTCGAGGAATGTGCCATAAGCGTCTCCGCCAGAAAGGGTGAAGAAACGGCATAACCTCGATATGTCACAATAATGGAATTTGACTCTGAATATGGCACCCATCGTGGCCTGGACAACCTTGGGATTAAACACATCCACTGTGTCCATCGACGCGAAGACAGCCTCTATACCGAACCAGTCGGCAATTCTTAGAATGGTTCCCAAATTACCTGGATCACGAATCCCGTCAAGCGCGAGGAATAACCCGTTCTCCGGCAGTGAGAAATATGCTAAATCCTTGATAACCAGATCGGCAGGTTTGCGGATGACAGCAAGGGCAGGGGATGGGGTAGTGAGCAAGGTCATCCGGGACATGGCGTGAAACCCGATCTCGGAAGTCTTGTAAACCCTGAATACATCGAAAGAGGATCGGGAAGCCTCCTCGACCAGTTTCTCGCCTTCCACCACAAACATGCCCTCAGCGTCCCTGAATTTTTTCTGTTCAAGGGACTTGACAAACTTTATCTCGTTATTGGAAACAGGAACGCTCATAAATCAGTGACCAGATGATGAACAAATATATTAATATTCTTTTTATTTTTGTAGAACCATGATGCCAAAATCTCCGAAAGCTTTTCTGATCCTCCTTCTCGCCGCCGCGCTGCTCTATTCATGCAGCACGACCAGGTCGCTTGAAGACGGGCAGTACAGGCTGGCAGGCACCAAGGTCGAGATGGAAGGGGACAAGAAACTCTCGCCCAGGGAATTCGAGAAGTATGTCCAGCAGAAATCAAACAGCTATCTCATTTTCGGATGGAACCCTTTCCTGAACCTCTACAACCTCTCCGGTCGGGACACCAGCCGTTTCGGGAACCGCATACTACGGAAGATAGGTGTCGCTCCGGTAGTCTATGAACCCGCCGCTGTTGATGCCTCGGTAACCAACATCAAGAGGCATCTCGAGTATCTAGGGTATTACAACTCAAAGGTCGGCAGCTCAGTCAATTATGATGGCCGTAAGGTTAAGGTTCTTTACACTGTCGAACCCGGGAAACAGTATAAGATCGGCAAACTGGAGTATTCAATACCAGCAGGGGAGTTCAGCGATGATTTCTTCGCCGACACCCTCAATGTCACGATCAAACCCGGGGATTACCTCGCTGAATCGAATCTGGAACAAGAGACCGTACGTTCCGCCGAATGGATGAGACGCAACGGCTGGTTCGGTTTCAACAAGAACTACTATTCATTTGAGGCTGACACTCTTGCCAAGAAGGACACGGCTGACCTCGTGATGTTCATTAAAGAATACACCAGGAACCAATCACCAGAGACCGCCCAGCCATTCCATAAATACTCTTTCGGGGATGTCACTGTCTCTTGGGATAAAGAGTTACGGTTCAGTGAGCGAGTCATCCGGGACATGAACACCATCCGCCCCGGCTCCCTGTATGATGAGAGGGAAGTGAGGAACACCTATTCCCGACTGTCCGCTCTCAAGGTTTTCAGCGGTGTTAACATTGAGCTCAATCCAAGGGACAGCGCCGACGTGGTGGATTGCTCTATCAACCTCACCCCTTCCCGTATCCAAGGATTCAAGGTGAACTATGAGGCTTCCACCAATTCCAGTGGACTTATAGGTAATTCCCCTCAAATCAGCTACTTCCATAAGAATATATTCCATGGTGGCCAGTGGCTGAACCTCAGTTTCCTCGGCAATTTCCAGTTCATGTGGGATAACAGGAGCATCCAATCCAATGAGTTCGGAGCCTCTGTGGGTTTGAGTTTCCCTGAGTCTCTCGGACTTCCTAATTCCCTTTTCACCGGACCCAATGTACCCAGGACTGAGATCAAGGCTTCGTACACCTTCCAGGACCGTCCGGAGTATTCAAGAACCATGATCTCCGCCTCATTAGGTTATGCCGGATCGCTTTCCAGGGGCAGGTTCCTTTACCAGATTTACCCCATACAGTCCAAGATAGTCCGTCTCCATGACATGGACATGGATTTCCATCGGCAATACAGCGGCAATCAGTTCCTGTTTAATGCCTACATGGATGTTCAATCGTTGGATGGAGGAAGATAGGCGAGGGAAGAGGAAGATCTGGGGAATACCATATTCCCAATATGTACGCTCGGAACTCACCCTCGGCCACACGATTTTCCTCGGAAGGGACAACAACCAAGCATTGGCTTTCAGGCTCTTGGGCGGCTACAGCCTTGCCTACGGCAACTCATTCACAGTGCCTCTCGAAAAGCAGTTCTATTGCGGTGGGGCCAGCAGCATGAGAGGATGGCAAGTGCGAACCCTAGGACCTGGACGTTCAAAGATGGCAGAGGCGATGATCATCCCCAGCCAGACCGGAGACATAAAGCTTGAGGCAAATGCCGAGTACAGGTTTCCTATGTTCTGGAAACTGTCCGGAGCACTATTTGCGGATGTCGGAAACATCTGGTATTCAACCGATTGGGGAGACGAAGGCTACATAGGTCACGATTTTCTCAAGAGCATAGCCGCAGACTGGGGGCTTGGTGTCAGGGTTGACCTTTCCTTCTTGGTCCTGCGTGTTGACATGGGTGTCAAGCTCTACGATCCCACCATAGAAACCGGAGGCTGGTTCAGTCCTTCGGATTGGAAGCGCAAGGATTCATTCGCACTCCATTTCGGTGTGGGCTACCCGTTCTAGTCCAGCCGCTTAAGGGCACAGACATTCTCCACATGCTGTGTGTGGGGGAACATATCGACTGGCTGTACAGCGGTGATCTCATATTTCTCACACAGGATCGCCAAATCTCTCGCCTGTGAGGCAGGATTGCAACTGACATAGACGATCCGGGCAGGGGAGGCATCGAGTATCACCTTCGCGACATCAGGATGAATACCCGCTCTCGGGGGATCAAGAATGATCACATCAGGTTGTCCGTGCTCACTGTTGAACTTGGAATTCAGCACGTC
>OMQO01000230.1 GCA_900313275.1 uncultured Bacteroidales bacterium | reverse complement strand
CCTTGACTTTGTCATCAGTGATCCAGATGGAGCTGAGGCAGGTGGTCTCAGTGGTCATCACGTCGATTCCGTTACGGAAGTCGATAGGGAGTTCCTTGACACCGGGGCCAGCGAACTCAAGAACCTTATTCTTGACGAAACCACTCTCGAATACTTCTTTGACAAGAGAGATGGCCACATCGTGAGGTCCAATTCCGTGCTTGGGCTTACCTTCAAGCCATACGAGCACGACCTCAGGGGCGTTGATGTCCCAGGTGTTGTGGAGCAGCTGCTTAACAAGCTCGCCACCGCCTTCGCCGACACCCATGCAACCGAGGGAACCGTAGCGGGTGTGGGAGTCTGATCCGAGGACCATTCCTCCGCAAGTCGCAAGGGCCTCACGGACATATTGATGGATAACAGCCTGATTGGCAGGCACATAGATGCCACCGTACTTCTTGGCGGCGGAAAGGCCGAACACATGGTCGTCCTCATTGATAGTGCCACCTACCGCACAAAGGGAGTTGTGGCAGTTGGTCATCGCGTAAGGGATAGGGAACTTGTCAAGGCCGCTTGCCCTGGCAGTCTGGATGATACCGACATACGTGATGTCGTGGGATGCCATAGCGTCGAATCTGATGCGCAGTTTCGATCCTTTGGATGCCTGTGTGTCGTGGGCCCTGAGAATCTTGTAAGCGATTGTTTCCTCGCGAGCCTCGTCTTTGCCGGGCAATCCTTCGGGATTCTCGACAATCGTCTTTCCGTCAAGGAGATACACTCCATGTTGGATCATTTCTACCATAATTGTGTGGTTTTAAGAATATTAGTTAATTAATGAATCTACGAATATCGTGAGCGCCAACATGTCGGCCGCACCTCCTGGGGAAATGCCCTCCGCATCATAGCGCTTTTTCATCTCTTTCAAACCGTCCTCGCTGAAATTGTCCAGCAAGGCTTTAGCTTCCTCTTTCACTTCTTGTGCTCTATTGTATCCGACCCGGTGAATCACGCAGGTGTCGTCCAGCGTGGACATTATCCTGAGCAAAGTCTTCTGAAGCAGTTCTGTTTCTGCCGCAGTGCCTTCTATCGCACTGTCCGCAGTGCCGTCCGATGCGATGTCCGAAGTGCCGTCCGGGCCCGGCCGCGTCCATCCTCGCTTCGCTGCGGCTGAGTACGGCCTAAGCCCGGCGGCACCTGCGGAGCGTACAGCAGTGCACGGCCTAAGCCCGGCGGCACCTGCGGAACGTACATCAGTGCACTGCCTAAGCCCGGCGGCACCTGCGGAACGATAGAACGGCAGCCAGTCTTCGAAGAGAGGCTTGTAGCCCTCCTGAGCTAATTGGAGAGCGCCCTTGACCCCGTGCTCCTTAACAGCTTTGGCACCGTGGGAATCATTACCAGCAGCAACCAAACCAGAAAGCTCAGCGATTCTTTCAGACAGTTCCGTAACCGTGAAACGTAAAGGACTATCAGTCAATATATTAGCAATTGGTGCATGGTCATTATTCACCAGGCATATTTGCTTATTATCTTGATATTCAATTAGTTGCGAATCACGGGCAATTATCAGAGCCGCAATTGCGGCGAGGCCTAAGGCGAATATCGCTCCGCGATAGGTGTTTACTCCCCGGGTATAATCCAGCACTTCCGCCTCAATCGCCTTCCCGAACTCCACAATCGAATCTTTGTTCATCTGGCTATTCAATGACGGAAGATGGCGGATGAAGGAGCGGCGAATAACATCGATACTGCCATTCATGAGGGCATAATCCATATCGCTGTGAGCACCATTGTCATCCTTGTCAACAAGTCCTGGCTTCATAGGAGTATCAAGTTCGATCCTGAGAGCCCGGGCCATCAACTCCGCCACAAGAAAAGGCCATGTCGTCGGGGGCGTCAAGGCCGCGGCTGCTTGGAAACTCCCCTGCTCCAATGCATTACGAACCTCTGTGGCTGTTATTGGCGCTGGGGATGGCCGGTCGAGGCCGGCCATGACATTTTCGTCATCCCCAGCAAGGCGCTTGTCATCCCCAGCAAAGCGCCTGTCATCCCCAGCAAGGCGCATGTCATCCCCGGCCTGACCGGGGATCTCCTTCAACCTGGGAATCTCGATGACTGAGATGCGGCGAAGAGATCGAGATCGAGTCTCATTTGAGTCTCGGAAGCCTCGGAAAGATCTTTCAGGAAATATGTCGGGAAAGTCGTCGCTGAGATTTGGTAGTCACTACCTTCCAAGATAGTGGCGAGCCCACCACAGCCACAACGGATCATCTCGAGCCGTTCCTCATACGGGAACAACGAGACATCCTCTTTGACCGGGATCACGAACAGTTTCTCAACCTGCTCCTTAGCCTTTTCTATCAAATACTTATGCCCCAATGTGAACGGGTTGGCGTTCATAACAATCACACCAGCAGCGGCTGAGTACGGCCCAAGCTCGACGGCTGCTCCAGCGCATGAGAGCGACTTGAGATAGTCTTCGAGGCCACGACCGTTTTCCATGAGGATCGCAAGAGGGGCGGATGCTATTGTGTGGAAACCAAGGCTGGTGAATACCGCCTCGTTCTCAGGTTTAGTGAAAACCTTTAGATTACAGATTCCCTTTTCGGAAGCATAAGCGATTATGCGCGACACCAAAGGAGCGACAAGTCCCCTAGAACGAGCGGAAGCATCAACAGCTACGCATTTGATCACATCTCCAGCAAGCCCTGCGCCAGCCACCATTGAGCCATCCTCTTCAAGGACACAAAAATAATCGTCGACAACCTCCAAGCGCAAACCATTGGTTGCGAGGAAGTTCTCGACCTGTTTCCTGAAACGGGAAGATCCCAGTGGGACTCTTTGTACCTCTACTATGTTATCTTCTGTCTGCACCTTGTCGCAAGCATTCCAATACTCCCGGTTCCGCCTGCTGTGGAACAACTTCACAAATGTAACAAATCGTTACAATAAAACAAAGGTTTTCTTATAATTTTAAATAATCATCAACCATTTGGTCGATTTTCGCAAGCAATTCTTCATTGGTGTGAGTTTTCGCCCTCATGCAATGCCGGACTTCGTTTCCGCACAACAGACACCTCCTCGGCTCCAGTCCCAGATCCTCACGCCCGATCGGAGCGACAATCGTTTCTACCGGACAGCATACGCCGGCAAAAGTCCCTCCGTCTCGCTGCGCTTCGCGCCCTATCCGGGTAAATGCTCGCCAGAGGGACTTTTGACCGCCTTGTTCCAATTCAGATTCAAGGCATTCGGAGCGTAGCGACGCAGGGAGTTTGAGGGGTACGCCCCTCAATCCCCCCCGGGGGTGCAGGGGGGTGGAAGAGGATTTGGACGTGATCGTGACGATCACGTCCAAATCCATAAGGCGGCCCAAAGGGTGCGAGTCCTCGATTTGGCAGGCAAGACGCTTGGCATCGACTGGAGACATGGAAACGAGAAAGAAACCTTCATAACCTGTTTCCAAATCACGAAGTTCCTCTGACTCAACACAAAACGCTTCTCTAACAGCCTTGACGCCAGCCTCGGCGATAACCAATGACGAACGGTTTCTTTTGACAGGACCCGGCAACTGGACAGTGAGACATAAAAGCGAGAGGCCAGGATTGGCTTCCAGCAACTCACGTTGCCGCCTCACCCTGGCCTCACGGCTCTCCAATATTTCTTCCAGAGTCACCTACTGGATGTTGTAGATCTTGTCGAGGACTTTGCCGTGGCGATCCATAACGATACCGACGACCTTGTCACCGAACGGAAGAGCGTCAGGAACGCCAATCACGCTGGTAGCCTTAGCTGCCAGATCATGGATGTCGACAACCTTCAGCCCAGCCTCTTTGAGACGCTCAGCTATCTCAGGACGGCGAGGATTGACGGCTATACCATATTCAGTGACAACCACATCGACTCCAGCACCTGGAGTGATCAAGGTCGTGACCTTCGGGACGACGCAAGGGATGCGTCCCCTGAGAAGAGGACAGACGATAATAGACAGCGCACTATCTTCCGCTGTGTCAGGATGGCCGCCAACGGCGCCGCGGATAATTCCGTCGGAGCCGACGAGAACATTGACATTGAAGTCAACGTCAACCTCGAGCGCGGAAAGAATCACAATGTCAAGCGCATGGACGGCGGACCCGGGATTATCGGCACTGGCATATTCGACAGCGCTGACCTCCTGATGGGTCTGGTCAGAGGCGATAGACTCCGCGGCAACTTTGTCAAACGACTGGACATCAATGAGTTTGTCGATCAATCCTTCCTCGTGGAGCTTCACCATGTGAGCGGTGATGCCACCAAGAGCGAAGGAAGCCTTGATGCCCTTCTCTATCATGCTCTCCTTGATGTACTTGACGACAGCCAGCGACGCTCCGCCGGTACCGGTCTGAATCGAGAAACCGTCCTTGAAGAAACCACTGTTAATCACAACTTTAGCAGCCTGTTGGGCGAGCAATATGTCGCGGGGATTCTTGGAATCGCGGATGGCGCCCGAGGAAATCTTGGAGCTGTCACCAACCGAATCCACAATCACTACGGACTCAACATCGCAAGCGGAAATTGACTTGGGGAAGTTAGGATAAGCCACCAAGTCATCAGTCAGGACCACGACATGATCCGCGTATTTAGCGTCAGGAAGAGCGTAACCAAGTGAGCCACAGATGGATTTGGCGTTCTCGCTGCGAGGGCAACCAGAAGCGTTGCCGAGCTCATCGCAAGAAGAAGCGCCCAAGAAAGCCACATCGATGTGGAGCTCACCATTGGCTATAGCGCTTCCGCGGCCACCATGGGAACGGAACACGACAGGCTCAGCCATAAGGCCATGGGAAATCTCATTGGCCAACTCACCGCGAAGGCCAGAGGTGGAAATACCGGTTATGACACCAGCCTTGATATGCTCGATCAACGGAGCATGTACATCCGAGAGGCTAGACGCGGCAAGTTTGAGATCCTTGAAACCCATCTCAGCCAACTTGGCGACAACCAGGTTAACGACCTTGTCACCACCGCGGAAATGGTGGTGGAAAGATATGGTCATACCATCCTTAAGGCCAGAGCGGCGGATGGCTTCCTCCAAAGAGACTACTTTAGTGTTTCTCATGACAATTCCTCCTCATTCAATATTCCTGAAGCGACAGCCAAAGCGATCACCCTTTCGGCACGCAGCACGACCGGACGGTCAACCATCTTACCGTTGACGGCAATGACACCTGAACCCTTCTCACGGGCCTCCTTGATGGCAGCGATGATTCGCATAGCCTTATCGATGTCTTTCTGCTTCGGGGCAAAGACTTCATTGACCACCTGAATCTGGCGGGGGTTGATGATAGACTTGCCGTCAAATCCCAGATTTTTAATCAGTTCCACTTCCTTACGGAAGGTCTCCATGTCATCGAGATTGGAATA
>OMQO01000205.1 GCA_900313275.1 uncultured Bacteroidales bacterium | reverse complement strand
GCGTCCAATGAGGTACTCTCCCACGCTTCTTTCGGTGTCCTTGCCGTGACCGGAGATGGAAAGACCTTGGCTTCATGGAATCCTGACAAGCGCTTGGTCCCGGCTTCCACGATGAAACTCATCACCACCGGAGCCGCTATGCATCAGCTAGGGTCTGATTTCAAATTCACGACTCGAATCGGTTACACAGGGACGATCTCCGATGGAGTCCTTAACGGTAATCTCTACATAGTGGGAGGAGGAGACCCTACGATAGCCTCGAAAGATTCCATCGCTCTGCGCAGGGACGTCCTGTTCGCCCAGTGGAAAGGGTTCCTCGACAAGGCGGGCATTAAAAAAATCAATGGCCAGCTGATTGGTGACGGCCGCTATTTCGATGGTCCTATCGAACGGGACACCTGGCAATTCCAAGACATCGGAACCGCTTATGGCACAGGAGGTGACGGGCTCTGCTTCTACGAGAACGCCATTGACATGAAAGTCTCCCATGGCCCCACGGTCGGTTCCCAGGTCAATGTCCTTGTCTCGTTTCCCTCGCTCCCTTGGATGAAGTACAACTACACTTGCGCTACCGGTGCGGCGGGAACTGGCGACCAGCTTTACATGTTCACGTCTGAGTTCGCCCCTTATGCGGAGGTGAGAGGCACCTTCGCTATTGATCGCCAGACCAAGACGGAGGAATTTTCCAACAAATTCGGAGCCTACACATGCGCCCATTATTTCCGTGAATATCTCAGATCCAAGGGAATAGAGGTCACTCAAGGAGTGGCGGATGTGAGGCTCGGCCGGATCCGCGCTGATCTCAGTTCTTTGGAGAACGGCCCTTATGCGGCCAAGGTCGATGACATGAAAATGATCGGAGTGACGTATTCTCCTACGCTTAAACGCATAGTCCAACAAACCTTGCTCAAGAGCGACAATTTTTACGCTGAGACCCTTTATCGGATTCTTGGACGAAGGCTCCATCATTCCGCCCGTCAAGATTCTTGCGCAAGCGCCATGTCCGATGTGTTGAAGAAACTGGGAGCAGATCCGGACCAGATCCGGATTGATGACGGAAGTGGTTTATCCAGAACGAATTACGTCTCTCCGGAGTATTTCGTGAAATTCCTTTCCGCCATGATGGACAGTCCTGTTTTCGGAGATTATGTCGAGACTATGGGCCAGCCGGGAGGACGTCACTACGAGAGCCGCCTGAAAGGGGAAAGCGACGCTGTCAAATCCCGGGTCCACCTCAAGAGCGGATCCATGGGTGGAGTCCGTTGCTTCAGCGGTTACATCGAACCCTCCGAAGGCTCAAAGTCGGATGTCATAATATTCTCGATAATGGCCAACAATTTCACCACCTCGTCGGGAAAGGTCGATCCGGTGGTTGACCGAATCATATCCCTTCTCGCCGCTGATAACTGATTGCTGGTGAGCTATTAACGAGGAAAATAACTGGGGCTCCCGAACACGGAGCTTATGCCGGAATCCTTCATGTCAACCTGACCGGCAACACGGCGGGCACAGATGGGTTTCCTGTCGTAATAGTCTGGAGCGGAAGGATCCAACGAACTGATCCTGACCATATAGGACGAATGGATGAAGCGGCCGTCTCCGATGTATATTCCCACATGCGTGGCTTTGGCCGGAACCCCATCCGCCGCCTCACGTCCCCAAAACACCAGGTCTCCGGGGAGAAGCGCCTGCCAGATCACATCCCCCTCGGCACTGAAAAGCGGCAAGTTCTCCCCGACTCTCCCTTGTTGGGAAGCGTTGCGTGGCAGCAATATGCCATTAGCGAAAAACACGCTTCTCGTAAGGCCGCTGCAATCAACATTCTTTGAGGAGGTCCCGCCCCACATGTATGGGACTCCGAGGAACTTTGAAGCGGTCTCGACAATGTCCCGGCGCAGGGCGTCCTCATCGCTGAGTCTGGAGTACTTGTCCTTCGCCCATTTGTAGAACACCGCCACGTCTTTGGCCGGTACATAGCCCGTCTTCCCGGAAGGCAGCACAACCCCAACGAACTTTTTCTTCAGCACGGCCCTGCCTTCCTCGTAACCTTTAAGGCTGCCTTTCGTGTGGATCAAGGTCTTGTACATTATCCTGACAAGGTCGCCGAGCACGAATTCCGAGACTATCCTGGATTTCAGCGATGGCTCCTCATAGATGTTTGATCTCAGCGCCGTGCAGATGTACTTCGGAGCTTCCTTATAATCAGCTATTTCCTTGATGTTCATCATCACCAGCCCCCTGCCGTCGACCCACGCGGTGTAAGGTTCAGGACTCTTTATTTTCACCCAGATGTCGTTCTGCTCCAGAATCTCGACCACGGTTCCCATCAAAGCCTGGTTGCCTAGCTCAGCCTCAAATTCCGGCTTCTCCCGCATGAAATTGACGGAAAGTTCCACGACAGCGTGTGTCGGTACCGCGGGCAATACTTTGTCGGTGAGCCTCAAATGCTTGTTCTCCGGCTCTTGGGCGGAAAGGTCGCTCATGGCGCAAATCAAAGCCAAAATGGCTGGAATATAAATAATAGGGTTTCTCATGTCAATCTCTTTGTCGGATCTGTTTGCGAAGATAAGGATTTTTAGCGTATCTTTATGGTATGTTTGACTTTCCTGAGGGCAAGAGATACAACACTTCGGCCGGCCGCTATCATCGGATCTACGGGGAGCGGTTGCAGAAACTGGTCATTGATGCCGGCTTCACCTGCCCGAACAGGGATGGGACCGTCGGCTCGGGAGGCTGCTCGTATTGCGACAACGCGGCCTTCCATCCGGGTTACAGCACTCCCGGAAAATCCTTGCTCCAACAGATAGATGAAGGGATTTGGTTCCATCGCCGCCGCTATCCCAAGGTTAATCATTATCTTGCCTATTTCCAGTCATATTCAAACACTTACGCTCCACTCGAGAGGCTCCGCGTCCTCTATGAGGAGGCACTGTCCCACCCATCGGTGGTCGGTCTGGTCATCGGCACCAGGCCTGACTGTGTCGATGAAGAGAAACTCGATTACCTCGCGAGGATGGCCTCCGAGGGGAAAGTCATTGTCGTGGAATACGGTATCGAGTCATGCTACGATGAGACGCTGAAGAGGATTAATAGGGGACATGATTTCGAATGTGCCAGGAAGGCGGTTGAGATGACGGTGCGGAGAGGACTGGATGTGGGGGGGCATTTCATTCTCGGCCTCCCGGGCGAAAGTCGCCGGATGCTGCTTGACCAATGTTCCGCCATCTCAGCTATGCCATTGACATCCGTGAAGTTCCATCAGTTGCAGATAGTCAAGGGCACAAGGATGGAGAGGGAGTATTCCGACCATCCGGAAGACTTCCTCCGACTCGGTCTGGAAGACTATCTCGACCTTGTCATCGACATCCTTGAGCGGCTGCGCCCAGACCTTTGCATCGAGAGGGTCGCAGGGGAAGTACCGCCTAGATTCGTCTCCGAAACCCCTTGGGGCCTGATCCGCAATGACGGCATATTGCGGCTTCTGGACAGGCGCCTTGAGGAACGGGACACCTTCCAAGGTAAATTGTGTGATATTCGGGAATAATTCGTAACTTTGCCTAATTAAACTCATCACAATGGCGAAGTTCGTAAATAGAGAGATTCCCGAAGGCCTGACCTTCGATGATGTGCTTCTTGTTCCGGCTCATTCCGATGTACTTCCGCGTGACGTTGATGTCACCTCGTTCTTCACGACAGACATAGCGCTCCACACTCCGATCGTGTCCGCGGCTATGGACACAGTCACCGAGGCGGCTCTTGCCATAGCTATGGCCAGGGCTGGAGGTATCGGTGTGA
>OMQO01000302.1 GCA_900313275.1 uncultured Bacteroidales bacterium | reverse complement strand
ATGTGACCCACCGTCCGGTAGTTCTCGTCCTGGACCGTGCCGTCGCTCTTGAGGTGGCCGATGGTGCGGTAAGACGCGTCCTGCACCGTCCCATCACTCTTGATATGCCCGATGGTTCGGTAGGAGCTGTCCTGGATGGTCCCGTCGGACTTGATGTGGGCAACGGTCTGGTAACTGCCATTCGTGATCCTCTGTGCAAGGAGGGTTTCCGGAAGAAGGCAGCCAAGTAGCAGCCCCAGGATGATTAGGAGTCTCCGTCTCATATGAGTATTAACTGTTGTCATGTCTCTTATTCGCATTTATATCGTTATATCCGGGCTCCCTGCGGAACATCGATTCCGCGTACTGACAGACCGGCCGGATAGTGTACCCGTTCTCCCTTGCGAAGGCGGCTGCCGCATCGAGAAGAGACTTGGCTATGCCCCTGCCCTGGTATTCCTTCTCCACCACCGTGTGCATGATGGCAAACTGGGTAGGTGAAGACCATTCATAGGAAAGGTGCCCCATACGTTTTCCGTCTTCTTTGGCATGGAAGGCGCCGCCTCCTTTGCCGCAGTGGTGTAAGATCTCAATCATAGGCCTGTTCGTTTTATTTGGTTTTCTCTATCTGATCTCGGTCAGAGCTCCCGTAACGGAATCAATGATGAATCCGCGGACAACTATGCCTTTGGGGACGAGAGGGTGATGAACAATAGTGTCAACGGTCTTTTTCACGGAGTCTTCTGTGTCCCTGAACCCTTCCAGCCAGGCGTGGAGGTCAATATCCTCACGAGACAGTTCGCTTTCAGGGATACCCCTTTCCAGCATTTCTTCACGGAAATGGGAAAAACTCATGTGGCAGGCTCCGCAGGTCGTGTGGGCTATGACCATAACCTCTTTCACCCCGAGCTCGTACACGGCGACAATGAGGCTTCGCATCACGGAATCCCAGGGAGAGATTACCACGGCCCCGGCGTTCTTGATGATCTTGGCATCACCATTTTGAAGACCGAGAGCTTCTGGAAGGAGCACGGACAGCCGGGTGTCCATACAGCTGAGGATGGCCAGTTTCTTGTCGGGATACTTGTCTGTAATATGCTTCTCATAGCCTTTTGATGCTACGTACTCCCGATTGAATGCGAGGATATTATCAATGCTGCTCATGGCTCCAAGTATTGAATTCTTTTACCGTTTTGCTGGGCATACTCAATCTCACTGCGGGTGCTTTCTCCTATATACCCGCCCACGTTGATTACGAAGATGGAATCCGCCATGTCTATCTTACGTTTATGCATATCGTCCAGCATCTCCTTTGTCCCTTCGGTCCAGACCTCCTGGTCCCCAGAGTGGCCAAAAAGGCCGACGCTGATAACAATGTTTCCTTCAAGGGTCAGACGCTTTTGAGCCTCAAGGAACTGTTCCTTGAAGCGGGTGCTACCGCAGAGAGTTACGACAGGATACTTTCCAATCATAGGCTTAGAAGTTCTTTTTCACAAAATCCTTGATGTACGCTTTCAGCTCGTCTCCCTCCACAACCTTCACGTCTCCAGCGAGGCCGATGCAGAAGCGCCCGGCGCCCTCCAGCTTGCCTATCGTGCCCTCATAGAACCACTTGCCGTCCTCTTCTTTCAGGCCGCTCTCGGCGGTGGGGAACTCTTCGACAAGAAGGTTTTTGGCGCGAAGGGAAAGCTCAAGACGCACCTTGTAGCCATCCCCGTCGTAGCTCATCCGGAAGTCATCAATCTTCTTACGGTGATGCTCCTTCTCATGGGCCCAGTCGCTTGTGAGGACATCCACCCACTCGATGCGCGGGATCTTGAAAACCCTGTTGTCCTTCTTCTGACAGTCATAGGCCCAGACGTCGAGGTGGTTGTTCGTGAATCCGAACGGTTCAACAAGACGGTCGCGGACCTCTCCGGAGTTGGAGGATGCATAGTTCTTAAGGACGACCTGCTTGTGGTCCTCCATGGCGTTTCCCAGGGCCTGGATGCATGCCGCGTTGGATTTGCTGCCCTTGAACTCGTTGATGCTGGTGAGGTCGTAGATGGCTGCAAGTTTCTTATACAGGGAGGCTTTCAGGGCATGGGTGCTGTCCAGCCCCTCGATGAGGCT
>OMQO01000206.1 GCA_900313275.1 uncultured Bacteroidales bacterium | reverse complement strand
GATGAACAAGACTTATCAGATGTCTTTCAACCAAGCCCTCAAGGTCATTGAGAAATACGATGGCAAAGTCTCTGAAAATGAGGTCACTATCAAGATCCAGACTCCTGAGGCGGTTCGCCTGGAGCAAGGATTCGAGGGTCATTGGCCTATCAAGAGAGCAGAGATTAGAAAGCCTATCCAGGATGTCGGCGAGCAAGAGTTCGAAGGCAAGGGAGTGGTCTTCACTTATCAAATGCCCATGGACAAACAGGACGCCCCGACCGGCTATGTGGCTGAGGTTGAGGTGTATCTTGACGGAGCTCTTGACCAGGTCGTGAAACTTCCGGCTTCCAACAACAGCCGCAGGCTCGACCTTTATTTCAAGTACGATCTTCCTCTGTCCGGCCACAAAGTGTCCTTCAAGGTCAAGAACCCCGACAAGGCCCACCAGATAGAGGTCCGCTCTATGATCATCTATTCCGAAAAGCCCGCCCCGCAACAGCACGTGTAGATATGAGAAAACAGTACTTGATATGTGCCCTTCTGGCAGTTATTATCGCGGGATGCTCTGAAAAAAAGCAAGTCCGGGAAGATGTCTCTTTGAAATTGCCCCCTGAAAAAGTCGAGTGGTTCAAGGATGCCAAGTTCGGGATGTTCATCCACTGGGGCTTGTATTCTATTCTGGAAGGATCGTTCAACGGCCACACTATGCCGGACACTACCTTCCCGCAAGGGAACACTTGGTATGCCGAATGGATCAAGCCACGTCTTGAGGTTCCAGATGAATACTACAACGGCCTTATTCATGAGTTCAACCCGGTGAAATATGACCCGGACAGTTGGGTCAGAGAAGCCAAGAACGCCGGCATGAAGTACTTGGTAATCACCGCGAAACATCATGACGGTTTCGCTTTATGGGATTCTGATGTGTCTGATTTTGACATCGCCTCGACACCTTACAAGAAAGACCTGCTCGCCCCGCTGGTGGAGGCCTGTAAGAAATATGGCCTTAAATATGGCTTCTATTATTCACACTGGCAGGATTGGGAAGATCCCGACGGAGCGATGCCCTATTGGTATCCCTGGCGGCCCGACGAGGATTTCGAGAAATATTGGCAAAGGAAATCCCTTCCACAGGTGCGTGAGTTGATAGAGAAGTTCGACCCGGACCTGCTTTGGTTCGACACTTGGGATTGGGAGAACCACATTACTCCTGAGCGTAGGGACGAACTCATTCGGCTCGTCAGGACATATAGCGACAAGTGCCTGATTAACGGCCGCATTTGCTATACTAATCCCGGAGAGAATATCGACTTCCTCGAGATGCACGACAACTCCTATCCGAAGGAGATGCTTGAAAAGCCTTGGCAGACTCCGGCCACGATGCAGAACTCTTGGGCATATCACGGCAAGGATTATAACTGGAAGCCAGCGACCAGGATGCTTCGCTATCTTGTGAACAACACTTCGATGGGAGGCAATTACCTGCTTAACGTCGGACCAAAGGCGGACGGGACGCTGCCGGCTCCCGCGATCCGTCGGCTTAGGGAGATGGGCGCCTGGCTTGATGTGAACGGTGAGGCGGTGTTCGGCTCATCGCCTTCAGGTCTTCAGATGCCCGAAGGGGTTTACTCTACCCGTAAAGAATCCTCAGACGGGACGTGTCTTTACATATTCCTGACTCGTCCGATGACTTCCTTGACTGTGCCAGCGGCCTTGTCCGGGGATTGCAAAGTCTTGGAGACTGGGCAGCCTATAGAGATGTCATCCGCTGATAATGAGACGGTTATATCTCTTCCCGAGAATCTGTTCAAGGACGATTCGATAGTGGTCTTGAAATGCCGTCTGTGAATGCATATTTCTCGTTAGGGAGCAACCTTGGTGACAGGGAAAAGAACATCTCCGAGGCGCTTCGCCGGATGGACGAGGCGTTCGGGACACATTATTCCGCTCTTTCCAAAATAATAGAGACCGAGCCGTTCGGTTTCTCTGGCGAGGCATTCCTGAATGCGGCTGTTTTGTACCGGATTCCCGCCGAAAGCCCCCTATGGACTCTTTATCAGGTGAAGGCCATAGAGAGGGAGATGGGACGGACAGACGCACCCGAATACGATGCGGAAGGGAAAAGGATCTACCACTCCAGGATTATTGACATAGACATCTTGTTCTACGGCAAGGAAATAATTGACATTCCGGAACTTACGATTCCTCACAAAGGGATAGCTGAAAGGGATTTCGTACTCATTCCCCTGCGGGAGATAGCCAGACAATCGTTAAGAAAAGCTTTTCCAGAATACTTTTAGAGAACAACCGGATGAGAAGAAGACTCATTATTATCTGCTTTTTGTTTGTCGCCGTGACGCTTTCGTCGCAGCCTAAGACAACCCAGTTCCATAAAGGTTGGCCGTCCAAAGACGGAGATATAAACTTAAGGGAAGGGTTCGTCAATCCCCCGAAAGGATATGGTAATGTGCCTTTCTACTGGTGGAGCGGCGATAATCTTGATCCTGACAGGCTCGCTTGGCAGCTCGAACTTCTTGCGGACTCCGCGACTGACGGTCTTTGTGTGAGTTACAACCACACTCATCCAAGGGTGGACACCTTGATGAACGCTAACGGATACGGGGGATACGGAAGAGTCAGCAGTGGGGATCCTTATGTGTTTTCTCCCGAATGGATGCGGCTGTGGGCGGAATATTCAAAAAAATGCGCTGAATATGGAATCGGTCTGGGCTTGGACGATTATGTGGTCGCGTCTCCCGGGAACGGTTTCAAGGTGGATGAGGCGCTTGCGGATCCTGGGGTCAATAACCATCAAGGCCGGATAGTCAAGGAGCGTATTCCCGCTGGCGGGAAACTTCCTGACAATGTCTTGAAGATAAAAGAATGCCAGGACAGTGTCGATGTCTATTACACCATCCCTTCTCCCGAGCTTCATCCTGACTATGGTAAGTTGATGGTAGAGAAGTATTTCCAGCCCTTCGAGGATGCGATGGACGCCCAAGGTTGCGAGGGGATGAACTATTTCTTCCAAGACGAGCTGATCTACGATTTGAATATGCGTTCCTGGTGCGATGGGATGCGTGAGATATTCCAAAAAGAGAAGGGGTATGATATCCTGCCCTATTTGGACGCACTGTTGGCCACCAGCGATGAGGAGATTGACGAGGATGCCGCTAGGGTACGCCTCGACTATGCCGAGGTCTTGACCAAACTTGCGGAGGAAAGGTATTTCAAGCCGATTTATGACTGGAATGCGGAGCGGGGGCTGATTTATGGTTGCGATAATGAGGGAAGAGGCCTGAATCCAACACAATATCTGGACTATTTCAGGGCTATTAGCTGGTTCACGGCTCCGGGGAATGACGCTCCGGCCAGAGGCAGCAGTTTCCGTCAGACCAAGGTTTCCAGCAGCATCGCCCACCTTTACGGGCGCCCAAGAACCTGGCTTGAGGCGTTCCATAGCATGGGTTGGGATGCGAACGGAGGTTTGCTTACCCGGCAGCTTGACCATCATCTCATTGCGGGAGGTAACTTGCTGTGTCTCCACGGGTTATATTACACCACCCACGGTGGATGGTGGGAGTGGGCACCGCCGAGTTTCCACTTCAGGATGCCTTATTGGCCACACATGAAAGTGTGGCTGAAATATGCCGAGAGAATGTGCTACGTCTTGAGTCAAGGGGAGCATGTTTGCGACATCGCCATCCTCTATCCCACCGTTTATTGATTATCAGTCACTTCAGAATGCGACTATTGATAATGGCTCTTTATCTGTCGCCGGAGAATCCTATAAGGTGCTGATCCTGGCAGGAGTGAAAGCCTTGCATAAGGAGACCGAGTCCAAAGTGGAGGATTTTGTGAAAGCCGGTGGCCTTGTCTTGAGGATTAATTCTGAGGCGGAGACACAGGAAGCAGTTCTGGGAAGTTTGTCTCAAGTTATTAAGAATAAGATAGTTCCGGACTTCTCCACATCTTCCGGAAAAGGCAAGGTTCTGCATCGCAGAGTCGGTCAGAATGATGTCTATATGGTGATGGATGTACCTGACGGCGACCAGATGACATTCAGGGCTACCGGAAAGGCAGAGTTATGGGACGCTGTCCACGGGACCATCCGTCCTGTCCCGGTTTTGAAGCAGGAAGATGGTCTCACGACTGTGGAATACGCTGGAACAGGAGGCGGCTCAGAACTTCTGGTTTTTTCTCCAGGCAAGCCCGTTAAGCAGAAATCCAAAAAGGAGAAAACTGTTGAGTCAGAGGTGGTTCCCATTGAGGGAAAGTGGGATGTGGAGATTATTCCCACGATGGACAACAGATGGGGGGACTTCCGCCTTCCGAAGAGCGACGAAATCATCGGCGTTGAGGCGAGGGAATTCCGTTGCCATCCTTCCGGAGACCCTTCGAAGGCAATCACCTCCGTTTACGGTTACGCCTCTTATATGCTCACTTTGAATGTTCCTTCTGATCGGAATATAGACGATGTCCTCGGCAACCTGCCGGAGGCGGGAGAGTGGCAAGTTTATCCTTTCTCATGGCAATATGGAGTGTTCGACAGTCCCGGAAGCCAAGGTTATCACGGGCTCAAGGAGCATGTGGATGACCGTTTTCTGATTCTTGACCAAGGCTGCCACCAGATATTCCGGGGATATTTGAAAGCTCCTAAGGACGGCTCCTATCGCATTGTCAAGGAGGGCAAGGAGCCGTACCAGATATTGATTGACGGGAAACCGGTGTCGGGGCAAAAGGTCGTTCTTAATAAGGGAACCCATTGTATGACAATAGCATACGCCAACACGAAAAAGACTGGTTATAGCCTTGAGGGGATGAGAGGCTCAACGGTTGACAATCGGGAGCGGAGTATGGTTATGCTTTATCCTGAAGGGTTCTCCGGTCCTGTTCCCCATGGAATGCATGACGATATCGTCGCCTCTAGTTGGTACGAGACGGATTTCGTTCCGTTCGTGTATCCCCAAACCGGGGAATGGACGATGAGTTTTGAGACCGCTCCTGGCACAAGGAGAATGTCCTTTGAGACTGCCGGAAAGATTCTGGAGATGACGGTTGATGGCCAGAAAGTGGATTTCAAGGCTCTCGGAACCGGGAAATATGTCGCCGACGATCTTCCCATGAATTCAGGTGTAACGACAGTGACTGTCAAGGCTTTGCCGGAAGTTGACAGCCCAGGGGCAGCATTCTTCAAGGAACCTGTCAAGATTGATTGCGAGGGTGGTCGGCTCGTTCCCGGGGATTGGACGAATGCCGGTGCGATGAGATTCTATTCAGGAGGAGTGAAATACAGCAAGGTGGTCAATGTCAGTAAGAAAGGAAAGAGAGTTGAGCTGGATCTCGGT
>OMQO01000207.1 GCA_900313275.1 uncultured Bacteroidales bacterium | reverse complement strand
GTCACTGTTGAGGTCGTGGATGCGACCGGAGAGACTAGTGAGTTCCACCGTAGTGTCTATGTGCTTAACAGCTACAGCATCGAGGCCAGTTTGGAGAACGCCGCTTCGGGAAGCGTGGAGCTTTCGAATAAGATGTATGGTCGTTGCTTGATCCTCCCGGAAACGACCGCGAAGGTGTCTTTCTATGCGGAGAACTCTGATAATCAGCCGGTTCCCGTGCCAATCAAATATCAGCTCAAAGATGTCGAGGACAAGGTGGTCGCTTATGGCGAGGCTGTCTCCGGAGAGACCAAGGATGTGAGTGTCCCTGGACCAGGCCTTTACAAATTGCTTATGACCTCTGAAGTCAAGGCGACTGATGACAGGGTGATAACATCAAGGGGAGAGCTCATGTTCTTGATGATTGGAGATGACGACAATGTGTTGAACGCCCAAGTGGAGAATGTGTTCAAAGTTGTTGGTCCTGGTGCGAATGGATCCATCAAGGACGGTGATGTGATCAAGGTTCAGATGGCTGCTGGAGATGGCCCTGTCTGGGCTGTCGCTGAGCTCTTCGGAGACAAGAGGCAACCTCTCGGACGTCATCTTGTCTACCTCAAGGGCAAAGCCGGCGAGCCTGGCTCTGTCGAGTTCTTGACATTTGATTTCACCCCGGCCAGTCCCGACGCGGTCAACCTGTACATCTTCTATTTCCGGAATGGCAAGCACTACACTTTCCACCAGGAGTTCCAAAGGGAGAAGACGATTCTTGACCTGCCTTTGTCGTTCACTTCATTCGAGGACAAGGCCTATCCTGGCAAGCAATATTCCTTCACTCTAAAGTCCCAGCCTGGGACCGAGATGGTGGCTGCCATTTTCGACAAGAGCTCCGAGAGGATCTCCCCCAACTATTGGAGGGAAGTGAGACTGGTCAATGCGGGTGCGAGACCTGTCTATTTCGATGCCCTGGATGGAAGCGTTGATAAGGGAGTCGGTTTCGGGGATATTGTTGACAGGAGAATGTACAAGTCCCGTTCCGCGGTAGCCGCTGGAGCGGTTAACGAAAGCGCTATCATGATGGCTCCGATGGAGAGGATGGTTGAGGAGAGCGCTGTGATGGAGGATAAGGTTGACATGGATTCCGCCGCTTTGGATGAGGTGTCTGTCCGTTCTGACTATTCCACTTCGCTCGCTTTTGAGCCGAACCTTAGGACTGATGGCAACGGCAACGCCACCCTCAAGTTCAAGACATCCGACAAACTCTCGACCTTTGTGGTCCAGGTCTATGCCCACACCAAAGAGATGAAGAACGCCCTCCTGCGCAAAGAGATGGTTGTCTCTATCCCTGTGAAAGTCAATGTGGTACAACCCGGATTCCTCTACAAGGGCGACAAGTACATCCTCCACGCCACGGTCTCAAGCAATTCCGACAAGCCTGTTTCCGGAACCGTGGCGCTCCAGTCTTACGCCGGATCTGACTATGAAGGGACAAAGCCGTTCGCGACCCTCACCAAGAAGGTGACCGTGCCAGCTGGCAAGACCGTTCCTGTCGAGTTTACTGTTGACCCGAAGGTGAAAGATATGCTCGGACTCAAGGTCGTTTTCGCTGACAACGCTAAGAGCTTCTCCGACGCCATGTTCGTGACAGTGCCGGTCTATGATGCCGAGCAGACTTTGACCGAGGCCCATTCCGCGGTTCTTCTTGCCGGTATGGACAAGAACGTCCTCATCCAGCGCCTGCGTGGGGCATTCACCGGAACCACTTCAGCTGGAGCTGAATACAAAGAGATTGACATACGTCAGATGCTCTTGGATGCCATTCCCGATAAGGTTGAGCCTTCCGGACATGACCTCTTGTCCTTGACCGAAGCCTTCTATGTCCGCAGGGTGGCTGAGAAACTGGGCGCCAATCTTGAATACAAGCTTTCTGATGAGGACCTTCTCGAAAAAGTGTATTCATGCCAGAACGCTGACGGTGGCTTCGGTTGGTTCGAAGGCATGAAGTCATCACCGATCATCACCGCGGTTGTCCTTGAGAGATTGGCTAAGCTTCGTGATGCGGGTCTTGAAGCCGGCGACATCAATTCGGACAAGGCGGTGGCCTTCCTCGACAAGAACCAATTCATCCACGACAGCTGGCCGTATTGGTGCGGATGGCTTTCAACCGCCCAATATGCCCATGTGCGCTCGATGTACACTCAGGTGCCCTTCGATGTGTCGAAGGAAACTCTCAGTGAGATGAGCGAGTACTCCAAGAACTTCAAAGAGTTCAAGAAATACATCAAAGATTACCTCGTTCCTTCCGCCAAAGACGGGCGTGGTCTCCAGGGACAGATTTTGGCCAAGGCACGCAGGATCAAGACATTGGTGAATCTGGTCTATGGCGAGGATGGCCTCAAGCTGGCCTCGGCATGGGGAATCAAGTTCTCCGCGGATCAGAAGATGAGGAACTCCATAATCGCCGACATAGCTTCGCTTGATGAATATGCTGTTGAGCATCGTGACGGCGGTTGGTACTATCCCAATGCGGTGATGCCTTGGAGAGGCCTCCTCGAGAGCGAGCTCTACGCCCACTCACTGCTTTGCGACTTGCTCTCGGACAAGCGCGTGGCCAGCCAATCAGAAGTTGAGGCCAAGATCGCCGATGGCATCCGCATCTGGACTATGCTCCAGAAAGAGACTCAGAAGTGGGGAGATGATCCTGCCTTCGTCGATGCCATCAACTCCGTGATGACAGGTGGTGAGGATGTGCTCTCAACAAGGGTGATTCTCATGAGCAAGACCTACAGGAAACCATTCTCCCAGATTGTGGCGGCAGGTAACGGCTTCACTGTCGAGCGCCATTTCTTCAAGGAGGTTCATGGCGCCGGAGAAGACATGAATCTCGTGGAGATCTATCCCGGGATGAAGCTCCAGAGAGGAGACAAGATTGTCTCTGAATACAAGATCTGGAACCAGGAGAACCGCAGCTTCGTGAAGCTCACGGCTCCTCGCGAGGCGGCCTTCAGGCCCGTCAACCAACTTTCCGGTCACGTCGGCTGGTGGTATCGTCCGATAGGATCTTATGCCATTTCACCTCAGGGCTACCGGAATGTGAAGACAGACAGGACTGAGTACTTCTTTGATGTCTATCCGGAGGAGCACACCACTGTTACTGAGGAGTTCTTCATCACTCAGGAAGGAACCTTCAGCGCTCCGGTCGTGACAATCGAGTCGCTCTATGCGCCTCACTACCGCGCCAACGACAAGTTCGGTGGAGTGTTGACCGTGGTGCAGTGATAATCCGCCCCGACAAGTTATGGAAGCCACAAAGCTTTTATTGACGCTCACAGGAGCCTCGGCCGCTTTGGCCGGGAGCTCCTGTTCGAGTGATAACAAGAAGAACGTTGATGTCCCGAAGGTGCCTTTGAATGTCGTTTACATCATGTGTGACGACCATTCTTATCAGACTATCAGCGCCTACGACCACCGTTACATAGAGACTCCGAATATCGACCGGATCGCCGAAGAGGGAGCCAGGTTCACGAATAGTTTCGTGGCCAATTCTTTAAGCGGCCCTTCCAGGGCTTGCATGCTCACAGGCAAGCATAGCCATAAGAATGGTTTCACGAATAATGAGCACGGGATATTCGATGGCAGTCAGCAGACTCTCCCGAAGCTCCTCGGAGCTGGAGGGTACCAGACAGCGATGATAGGGAAGTGGCACCTCGTGAGCGAGCCCACCGGTTTTGACTACTGGGACATCCTTACTGGCCAG
>OMQO01000209.1 GCA_900313275.1 uncultured Bacteroidales bacterium | reverse complement strand
AGAGGTAACAAGAAGGATGGTGGAGAGCGTCAGGAGCTGACCGAAGAGCAGAAAAAGGCCATGGAAGAGGCTAAGGAAGCCCGTGAGGCCTATGAGGCGGAACTAAAGGAAATCCTGACCGAGGAGCAGTTCAAGACTTGGCAGGAGAAACGCCCCGGTGGAAGAGCTTATCCATCACAAGAGCGATAGCTCCGTCACCTGTCACATTGCAGGCAGTACCGAAATTATCCATTGTGATATAAAGGGCGATCATTAGCGCCTGCTCCTGCTCTCCAAACCCTAACATGGCCGCCAGCACTCCGAGGGCGGCCATTATCGCGCCCCCAGGTACTCCAGGAGCGGCAACCATCATCACTCCGAGCATCATTATGAAGCCAAGGAACATCCAGAAATCGAATGTCATCCCCTGCATCATCATCAGAGCGACGGCACATGCGGTGATCTTGAGGCAACTTCCTGAGAGGTGGATTGTGGCGCATAGAGGAACGGTGAATCCGGCGATCTCGTCGCTGACTCCGTTCTTCTTTGTGCATTCAAGCGTTACGGGGATAGTGGCCGCTGATGAAGAGGTGCCGAGAGCGGTGAAATAGGCCGACAACATCTTCCCGAGCAGTTTGAATGGGTTCTTCCCGACAATCCCTCCGGCAATGCAGTACTGGAGCACGAGTAGGAAAACATGCAGGATGAATATCACTCCGATGATGGAGATGAATACTTTGATCACCTGGAGAGCCTGACCGGTGTGGGTCATTCCGAGGAATATACCGAAGATATAGACGGGAAGAAGAGGTATGATGACCACCTCTATCGTCTTGACTATTATGTCTTTGAATTCATCAGCGAACTTCTTGAGACTTGGGGAGCCGAAGAAGGCCATCCCGAGTCCGAGGGTGAATGCGAAGACCAGGGCGGCCATGACATCGACCATCGGAGGAATCTGTATTGAGAAATACGGCTCGATGTTCTCGAATTCCGCCACGGATTCAGCGGTGGTGCCACCAATCAGTTTCGGGAAGACCGTCACGCTCGTTCCGTAGGATAGAAGCCCTGAGAAGACCGTGTCGCAATAAGCGATCAACACAGTGATAAGCAACAGCTTGCCTGCACCTTTCCCGATGTCGGAAATAGCCGGTGTCACCAGGCCTATAATGATCAGTGGGATAAGGAATTGGAGGAAGTTGCTGAATATGCTGTTGAAAGTGACGAAGATCCTGACCATAGATCTCGGCAGGAAGAGCCCGAAGACTATTCCAAGGATGATAGCGATGATGATCCGGGGCAGGAGCCCGATCTTGATTTTCTTCTTTTCCACGGTCTTAAAGTGTTATTGTTCAATGGTTTCCATATTCCCGGAATACTTCTTGGGAAATCTCATGAGAATTGACAGGCATGCGAATGCGAAGAGGATGAAAGGGTAGTACAAGCGGGGGATTATCTCCGTCGCCGGGATTCCTGTCAAGCCGGCGGCCATCAGGAGTTGGGCGCCGTAGGGGATTATACCCTGCACCACGCAGGAGAAAGTGTCCAGGATGCTGGCGCTCTTTCTCGGGTCCAGTCCGAAGCGGGTTGAAATGTCTTTGGCGATATTCCCGGTCGTAAGAATAGCTATGGTGTTGTTGGCTGTGCATATGTTCGATAAGCCTACCAGGCCAGCTATGCTGAACTCTGCGCCCCTTTTCCCTTTGATTCCTTTAGTCAACCCCCTTATTATGAAATCAATACCTCCATTGTGGCGGATTATCTCAAGCATTCCTCCGGCAAGCATTGTGACGATGATAAGGTCGCCCATTCCTGCGATTCCCTCACCGACGCTTCCCAAGAAACCGGTCCAAGTCATGCCGTATGCGAAACCGATTATCGCGCATAGAATCAGGCCGATAGTCAGCACAACCAGGACATTGATCCCACAGATGGCTAAGACTATCACCGCAAGGTAGGGGATTAGCTTGAATATGTCAATCTGGCCGATCTCCGGATGGACATCCAAGTTTAGTCCGATAAACACATAGATGATTGTGACCACGAGCGCGGCGGGTCCGGCAATCCAAATGTTCGCTTTGAACTTGTCCGCCATCGAGCATTCTTGGCTAGTAGTCGCGGCTATTGTGGTGTCTGAGATGAACGATAAATTGTCTCCGAAGAATGCTCCTCCGACAATCAATGCCGTAATCATGGGTAGGGAAATACTCGCATGGGGGGCTATGCCGGCAGCGATAGGGAGCAAGGCCACAACGGTGCCGACACTGGTGCCGATAGACATTGAGATAAAGCATGCGGCGAGGAAAAGGCCCGCCAGGATGAGTTTCCCCGGGAGTATGCGAAGTGTCAGATTCACAGTGGCTTCCACACTGCCTATAGCTTTCGCGGAAGCGGCGAAGGCACCAGCCATCACGAAGATCCATATCATCAGGAGGACATTCTTGTCACCAGCTCCCGATGAAAAGACATTGATTCTTTCCTTGATCTTCCCGCCTGTTATAAGCATGGCGTAGATTGAGGCGAGCAAAAACGCCGACGAGACAGGAACCTTGTAGAAGTCGTGACTCACTATGGAGGTCACAAGGTAAGTGATCAGAAAGACGGCCAGCGGACTTAAAGCAAGCCATCCGTTCATCTTATGGGGATAATTGTCAGTTCGTTCCATGATTAGTTTCAATGTTTGAGAGGATCCCCGCGATCCAGACAGTGTCACCTACCTGGAAAACGAGATCAGGCTCCGGATTGGTGATGAATTGGCCTTCCCTTAAGAGACTTATCACCATGCATTGATATTTCCTTAAAGCGGCGCTCCTCAATGTCTTGCCTGTCAGGAACGATTCGGCCGTCAAGGTCCGGGGTTCTATTCCGAAGCCATCATCGTCAGATTCCACTTTGGAATCATCCACGGAGTCCGTTATGAGGTTCCTTAACTTTTCGAGTTGTTCGGTCGTACCGACCGCTAGCAGCCTGTCACCAGGATAGAGATGGACATCGGCGGACGGGATGACGATTGACAAGGAACCCCTCTGGATCTTGATAATATTCGCGCCGGATTTGTCCCTGAATGGGATATCCCGAAGCTTTTCGCCAGTTAGAGTGGACTCGGGAGCAATAGTGAAAGCCTCTGTACGTACATCGTAGTTCGAAAGCTTCTGCTGTACGGAAGAGCTGACTGGCTTTGCCTTGCGCTCATTCTCCTCTTTCTCATTGTAGTTCCTGAGAAATCTGGCCTCCAGCCCTGAATATTTGTGGATGGACTTCCTGGCAAGGAATATGAAAGCGATTCCGGCTATTATTATCACGAGGATCGTCCAACCCGCGAGATTGAAATAAGTCGATAACACACCGAGAACGATGCCCACCGCTAGGAAGGATCTGGCGAACACCAAACCCATTATAGGCCAGATGTTTCCGGCTTTTTCCCGGATAAGTTTCGGGGCGCTTCGGCTGATCGATCCGGAGTGGACTCCAAGGCCTAAGATGAACGGTGTCATGACAGCGAGAGTGACTCCCGCGGAGATGAATTTGCGCCAGATCTCCGCCACGGAGGGCAGCAACTTGTCCACAAGCGGAACGAAGTATAGCCTTGATCCTATGTAAATAGCGAGTATTATGCCTTGTGAACCAAGCTGTGAGGAGGTCTTTCCATGCGTTGATCTCAGCGGCGGTCTGCTTGGTGGAGTTGCCTCGGTCAGTCTGGAGGCGCTCCAGCCATGATTTGGGCAACTTACGCTGCATGAGGTCCAGGAAAGGATCCGCCAATTTGATCATGTATGGAGTCGTGAAGGTCGTGATGACTGACACGGCTATGATGACCGGATAGATGAAGTCCCTCATGACTCCCAAGGTGCAACCCACTCCGGCCAAGATGAATCCGAACTCACCGAGTTGCGCGAGGCTGAACCCCGTGTGAGCGGAGTTGTAGAGGCTGTTGCCGGTGATGATCATTCCGGCTCCAGCGAACACGATGTGGGTGACTATGACAATCACCGTGATCAGCAGGATCAGCGCCCAATGCTCGACTATGACCGCCGGGGCGAGCATCATTCCCACGGACACGAAGAAGATCGCTCCGAAGAGGTTTTTGATGGGCTCGACTATCTTATCAATATGCTCACGGATGACGAATATTCCCACAAGGAACCAAAGGAGCAGGAAGAATACCAGCTTCGCGATGTTGGCCACCAGCTCCTTCCCGGCGAATGACTGTGACACGGCCATTGTGGAAAGGAGAACCATCAGCAAGATCGCGATCAAATCTTCTACCACAAGGGTACCGAACACCATCCCGGCGTAGGGTTTGTCCTTCAGGCCCATGTCATCGTACGACTTGATGACGACCATGGTTGAGGACATCGACAACAGGCCGCCAAGGAAGACGCTTTCCATAGCTGTCCAGCCGAGTGCTTGGGAAGTGACAAAGCCTATGATGAACACTCCCACGAACTTCACGAGTCCCGTCACGATGGCGCTGGAGCCTACTTTCATTAACTTCTTGAAACTGAATTCCAATCCGAGGCCGAACATCAGGAAGATTATTCCGATCTCGGACCACTGGTGCACTGTCTCCTGGCTGCTTATTCCGGGAAAGAAACCAATGTGCGGACCGATTAAAAAACCGGCGATGATGTAGCCCAGGATAAGCGGTTGTTTCAGGGCTTTAGAGATGATGGTGAAGATACCTGCGGAGATTAAGATCACCGCAAGATCTCTGACAAGATTTAGTTCTTCTGACATGAGAGATGATAGTCTGACCGTTTCCGGGCAATTCATACAAAGTTATACATAATGCGACTATTTCAAAAATTTTATCTATTGGCCAATACTTATTATATTTGCAAGTTATATATGTATTTAACGACGCTTTAGATGATATTGAAAAAGAAATACAAAGTAGCAGGCCATGTGTTTTCCGTGTCGATGGATGAGGGGGACGACGTGATGAAAGGCCTTGGCAATTATGATCCTTTCATTTACGAAGGAGATCAAGACGAGTTATTCAGCCTCGAGATTGTTCCGGATCTGGAGTTCGAAGGAAAAAAAGATCTTTATATATCCACGCCGGAGCGGGGGGAGCAAAGGATTGACATCTACACAATTGATGGCGGCTACCTTCTCGAATTGGCCCTTTTGCCATCGTATCCTATCTGCGGCTGGCTCAAAGTTTCCGAGGACTTTACTAAAGGATATCTTCGGTATACTTCGTCTAAGGCATTCTGTATCAATAACTCCTTGATGCTGATGTACGCTTTTGCCTCTGTGGGTTCGGACACATTGGAGATCCATGCCTCATGTACCATCAAGGATGGTAAGGGCTTCCTTTTCCTTGGAAAGAGCGGGACCGGCAAAAGCACCCACAGCAGTTTGTGGATAAAGAATATTCCTGGAGCATGGCTCCTCAACGACGATAACCCTGTGATCAGGATTGTAGATGGCGTTCCCCGTGTCTATGGGACTCCATGGAGCGGTAAGACCCCTTGTTACATCAACGATGATTATCCGGTCGGTGCTGTCGTCAGGATCAAGCAGGCTCCTTATAATGTCATCACGAAGATGAGCCTTATGGAAGGATTCGCCTCGCTGTATTCTTCCAGCTCCGGTTTGAGGGCGATAAAGTGGGTGGCTGACGGATTGTTTGAGACCGTATCGACTGTGGTTCAGAAGGTTCCGTGCTATCTAATGGAGTGCTTGCCGGACGATGAGGCGGCAATTGTTTGTTCGAAGGAGGTCCTGGGACATGAATGAGAGTCCTTCGGTTGAGGTCAAGGTGATGGATCCGGAATCCTATTTCGGACTTCTGGAATCATTCCTCGATGAAGGTAAGGATGTGGAGATGACTCCAAAAGGGAACAGTATGCTCCCTTTCATCCGCGGAGGCCGGGACAGTGTGCTGCTGACCAAGCCTTCAAAGCCATTGGAGTCAGGCGACATCGTTCTTTTCAAGGTGAATGGGCATTATGTGATGCACAGGATTCTGGAGGTTAACGGGGATCGCCTTCTTATTATGGGGGATGGGAATATCGGCAATACCGAGTCTTGCGGGGTTGGAGACGTGATCGGACTCGTTACGGAGATACACAAGCCTGGCGGCAAGATCGTCAAACCAGGTAAAGCCCGGTTCTGGCGCCGTCTGCGGCCTATCAGGAGAATAATACTGGCATTTTATAAATTACTTTTCTTATGAGGATAAAAGATGGTTTCACAATGCGCTCGATGGTCGGGCAGCATGTTGTGATAGGTGAGGGGATAGCCCAAGTCAACTTCAATAAGATGATCACCATGAACGACTCTGCCGCATATCTTTGGGAGAGTGTCAAGGATAAGGATTTCACAGTTGAGGACCTGGCAAACCTGTTGTTTGACCGCTACGAAGTCACCCCTGAAACGGCTGCCGCTGACGCCGCTAAGATCGTTAATAAGTGGATTGAGGCAGGATTAGTTTCTGAATAGAGTCTATTCCGGGACATGAAGGATTTGAAGACGTGCATAAAGGGTCTTTGGCGACACTCCAAGCCTGTGCTTTGGAGAGATCTTGTCACTGTGCTGATCGGTACGGTGCGGATAGCGACATCTCTGTTGTTCGCCTGGATCTGCAAGCGTCTTGTGGACATCGTGACCGGAGTGTCCGCGGCTGATCTTTGGGATCATGTCTGGATCATGATCGGAATCATGCTGATCCAGGTGGTGTCCGCCTTGGCTTATAATTGGTGGTGCGTCTATAACATCACCAAGACTGAGAACGAGATGCGTCACGGTTTCTTCTCGCATGTGCTTGGATCGCGGTGGAATGGCCGTGAGACTTTCAAGTCTGGTGACACGGTCAACCGTCTCGAGGCGGATGTCGATATCTTGGCCGATCTTGTGTGCTCACGAATGCCTGAGGTCGTGATAACGGTCGTCCAGTTGATCGCAGCGTCTGTATTCATGCTCTCTATGGCCCCTTCGCTTCTTTGGGTTCTTATTATCCTGATGTTGACGGCCGTTGTAGGCTCAAAGATGTATTTTCTCAAGATCAGGCAGTTAACCGCCTTGATCAGGTCCGAGGACAGTGACATCCAGCAACTTGTCCAGGAGAATCTCCAGAATCGTGTGCTGGTGCTGACTTTGTTCGGGGTGGGCAATATAGTCTCCCGCTTGGGCAGTATCCAGGACCTTTTGGCTAAGAATGTCGTTAAAAGATTGAACTACAATGCGGTGGCCAGAGGTTTTATGAGCCTGGGATTCATGGGAGGTTATGCCGCGGCCTTTCTTTGGGGTGTGTTCGGAATCAAGGATGGAACAGTCACTTACGGTATGATGACCGCTTTCCTTCAGCTGGTCGGCCAGGTTCAGAGACCTATCGCTGACCTTGGACGACAGATTCCAGCCTTTATAAACTCTATCACATCTGTAGAGAGGCTTTTGGAACTTGAGGATCTCCAGGCCGAAAAGTTCCATGGGAACCACATGTTCCCTGGGGCTCCAGGCATCCGAATCAACGATGTCACTTTCGCATATTCATCAGATCCGGCGGTCCTGTCGCATTTCTCCCACGATTTCAAGCCCGGGAGCCTCACTGTGCTGGCTGGCCCGACGGGGGTTGGGAAGAGCACCCTCACTCGTTTGATGCTCGGTCTTTTGATCCCTTCAGGGGGGACTGTGGAACTATATTCAAAAGATGGCGAATCCCATCCGGCGGATGCTGACACAAGGTGTAATTTCACATATGTGCCTCAGGGCAATAGCCT
>OMQO01000210.1 GCA_900313275.1 uncultured Bacteroidales bacterium | reverse complement strand
CTCAGACCTCTGGTTCATAGCACTTTGCGGAGCCATCGCGATTTGCACCATGATCCTGCCCGGCATCTCCGGAAGTTTCATTCTGGTCCTTTTAGGAAAGTATGAATACATCATGAAGGCAGTCAGCGAGTTGAATATTCCCGTACTGGTCGTTTTCGCCATCGGCTGCGTGCTGGGCATTCTGGCATTCTCGAAGTTCCTGCACTGGCTGATCGGAAAATATGAGAAACAGACCTTGTTGGTCTTGATAGGCTTCACCCTCGGCGCTCTTGTGAAAGTCTGGCCTTGGACGGACAAAGCCGCCTGCGAGGCGGCCAATGTCCTTAACGGACAGCCGATAGAGACGCTTCATGTCCCTGGAGCCATCCTCTGGGCACTGATCGGAGCCGGAATGGTTCTTGTCCTAGAGCTTCTGACCAAGAAGAAGGACTCCTGATATCACTTTACGTAATAAGCTTTTAGCTTCGCGACATCCTCATCGCTCAAGGCGTCGGAGGTGATGATAAACTCGTCCAGCTGGGCCGCGAGATGGGCTCCGTAATGACCGGTCCCATCTTGTCCGATATTCAAGTCAAGGGCGTCAAAGGAGACTTTTCTCAATGATTCGGGGATGTCGTAGTCCAACTCCGAGGCGAAATCATAGAAGAGCCGGACCTTATTCTTTTCCCTATCCACCACAAGGATAACATGCATCCATCCGGCTTTGTAATCAAGAGGCAACCCGGCTCCGGCATCCATCCTGTCGCCATTGTTGCCAGCGTTGAACTTGATGTCCTCATCGCTGCGAATGGACAGAACGAAGCCGGCATTCCCTCCCGAGTTCCAATTCTTGTTAGAGATTATGCACGGGTCGGAAGGCACACCATTTGTCTTTATCCACAAAGCCACTGAGAATGAATTGGTTCCGACAGAGACATTTTTAAGTGTTATATACCCGTCGGACATGTCGGCGCCTTTCCCGTAATAAGCGTCGGAGTAATAAATCTTGCCAGTCGTGACCGTCTCAACCTTTCCTAAAGCATCCTTCTCATCACCGTCAAAGGGAAAGTATGAGATCACGTTATGTCCCTCAAGCAATGACTTGACATTATCAAGGCCCGGAGTGGGCTCTGTCTGGTGTTTACGGTTCTCTGACACAGGTATTTCCTCCGGCTCCATCTCATGGCGCTCCATCGCTTCCACACCCTGGAACAGCCCGCCGGGCACTATTCCCGTCCAAGTCTCAGGGAAGTCAAGCCCGAAAGCATAGGCGGAAATCGCCGCGATGTCCCTGACCTCAGGATCTTGAATCCTGCCTCCTTCCACAACGGTGCTACCGGCTACACCGAGGAAAACATACCTTTCAGCGTCTGTGTCGCCTCCATGAGATCCTCCCGGAGTGCCACCGTGGTCAGCGGAGACTATGAACAAAGTGTCATCCAAAAGAGACTTGTTTTTAAGCGCGTTATATATCTGGCCGATCAAAGCGTCCACAGCGGTAATTGCCGCTAAATGTTCGGATGAGCCATAGCCATGGCCGTGGCCGGCTCCGTCCACAGAGTCAAACTGGACGAAGATAAGGGTCGGATCATTGCCCTTGATATAATTAACCACCTTATTAGTTACTTCCGGGTCATTTCCAGTGCCCTTGACCACCCCTAGATTATCCTCGATTATACCTACATTAATCGGATTCCAGTTGCAGAAAGAAGCCATATTGGCATTCGGGAAAGCTTCTTTCACAACCCTGAATATTGAAGGGTACGGACTGTCCGGCTTGAAGGGTCTGCTTCCCACCGTGCCATTGGTCAATCGGTGGAACTCAGGAAGGACAGAGTGGAGCATCGAGCCCCAGCATTGTGCGCTGATCGTGGGATAAGATGTCTTTGTTCGGTAAGACACAGCACCCTTCTTGAATATCGCGTCCATGTTCGGGGTGGATGTGTTCTGGAAGAACGCACCTCCTCCATCAACTCCGATGATAACCACATGCTTGTACGCACCTTTAGACACAGGGATCGGTTTCGCCTCGACGGTAACGGCGCAGGAGGCTGTTTTACCACCGTCAGTTGTAGTGACCGTAATGGTTGCCGTACCTTCCTTGTTCGCCGTCACCTTTCCGCTATCGTCTACCTTGGCTACTTGAGCATCGGATGACGACCAAGAGAAAGTCTTGACGGTGGCGTCCGCCGGAGCGACTGTCGCCACAAGCGTAGATCCCTCTCCCTCAACTAGTTCCAAAGTTGTTTTATCAAGAGATATTCCTGTCACGAGAATAGGCTTGGGCTCAACCACGACCGCGCATTCGGCTGTCTTGCTCCCATCTGTTGTGATGACCATTATGGTAGCGGATCCCGTTTTAACGGCAGTGACCTTGCCTTCGCTATCCACGGTAGCCACATCGGTCCTGGAGGATGACCAGGTCACAGATGGGTTAGTGGCGTCAGACGGAGACACATTGGCCGAAAGAGTTTCGCTGTCTCCTTCGATTAGAGTGATAGCGGTCTTGCTGATGGAAACACTTTCCACTGAGACAATTGCCGGCTCGTCGTCTTTACAACCGATCACAGAAAACGCGGCGATAACCGGAAATAAAATAAATATAACAGTCTTAAAAAATGAGGCCTTACTTAAAACCATGATTTTTGACAACAATAATACGATGAATGAGCAAATTTAGCGATTGCCTCAATAATCTTCGCTCCTGTTTTTACCTAAATTTTTGTTCAAAGGGAAAAAAGTGTAACTTTGCACAACTTTTTCGGGAAGACTTGGTTCCGTAGCTCAGCTGGATAGAGCAACAGCCTTCTAAGCTGTGGGTCTTGGGTTCGAATCCCAACGGAATCACCTGAAACAACTCAAACCGCCTCAGAGAAGCCTCCGGGGCGGTTTCTTGTTTTATTGGACCTCGAATTTGTGACGTATTTGCGACCAGGTCACTTCTCAAATTTGCGACCAGTATCTAGAGGACACCGTTCAAGAACATCTTCGAGGAGTATGTGGAACTATGCAAGGACAAGTTCAACCTTAACTGTTTCCGGAAATCAAGAATCGAGGTGGAGAAACCTCTCGTCAAGGAAGCCTATGAGAAACTGGGAGCCGGTAAAGTGAGGGAGATGAACTACCACCAGTCCAACATCAAGAGAGAACTTGTGAAGTTGGAGCACGAGACACTTGACACGAAGATCTTCCTCCTTTTAGATGGACAACTGCCGAAACAGGTGGCCGTTCCCAGGACTGAGATCAAGGAGAAACTGGAGAGCATTTACAAGGAACTGGGCATAAAGAAAGCCGCCAAGGCCACGGATCTGAACACCTGGTACGACACCAAACCGACAAGCAAGAGATTATCGGGTGGCTCTGTCCAATCCTGTCTTGCGATAGTGTCTGCGAAGTATAAGAAATAATCGCCCACCTAAGTGAGCGATAAAATCGAATTTATACGTTCAGTAGTGACTCAATGGCCTTTTCAAAACTCTTGTCAATCAGAGACACTTGTTCACCGGCCTTTTGGAAACCCTCGCAGCATCGCCGGTTATCCTCCTTCAGGCTGGCGACAGAACAGTCTGAATCGTCCTGTCTGGATTCAATGACTGAACTCTTTCCAGTGATGTCCCCGAAATGACTGTAGATATAGTCTCCGGTCATGGCCAGGCATATAAACCGGATATCGACCAGGTATTCATCCGTGAAATCATTCCTCCAGTCAAAAGGGACATAGCAGCCTTCCACA
>OMQO01000212.1 GCA_900313275.1 uncultured Bacteroidales bacterium | reverse complement strand
CGGAATGATCTCCGAAGATGGAGAGCGCATGGCTTGATCCTACATTGTACGGCCGCCCTGTCTTGCCACGTTCCAGAATTGCGAAAAGCCATTCCACGAGATCATCGGCATAGAGACTATGCCGGACGGAACAAAGCTGTTCACCTGTCACGGCAAAACGGCGATGTCGGGGGCGCGGGAAAAGCTCTTCAGGAGCGCGGTGGCAGAAACGGCCCTCGTAATGAACGGGGAATCTTCAGACAGGCTAAGGGAATACGAACAAAACGTATCGACATACAGGCGCCAGCGCGCTGCAGGTTTCCCGGATATGCGCGGAACCATGGATGAACCTGTATGGGTCGTAGGAGACGGCGAAAGGTTTGTGAAGAGGACGGCAGAAGGTTTTGAGCTCGGACACGCTCTCGAGATCGATGACAACGTCCTTTTGGAAACGGATCTTATTGTAGACGCGTCAGACAAACGGTATGAGACAAGGCTGAATTCAGCTCTCTCAAAGATTACGGGACATGTGTGCTTATATGACATACGTGACGTGATCGAATGGTTCAGGACACATGGCGGCTCTTTCAAACGGATCGTCTTTTTCACCATCGGCGGCTCCAACGCCATAGATTTCATGGAGGAACTTGCCCCGAAGGTGAAGAGTTTCTCTCCTAACTTCGAAGGTTTCACATGTTTCTTCTACGAAGGGATATTCAATGTCTATCAGGATCACGGAATTCTCGGGTTCCAGGTTCCGGACATCGATTTCTATTGGGGCGACGGCATCGTCTGTCCCGAGTTCAGGGAATATGTGGTCGCTCACGGATATTCCTTGTACGAGAAATGCGTGATATATGATGGAGGAGCGAGGCGATATGAGATACCTGACCACTATAAAGAGGTCGTGGCTTATTGGAACGAGGTGTTGGAAGTCTCTGACAAAGTGGACATTATGGACCTCACGCATGAGCGTTTAGGCTATGTCGCGCCTATTTCCTACGAGGACTGGTTGAAGGTGACCCATTTCTCCGAGTTGGGTGACCAAAGCGTCCTCTATAGCGATGAGAGGGTTTTCCTTGCCAAGGCTAAATCCTTGACGCTGAGAGAGGTGGCGACAAAGAGACTGGATCAAATCAAACAAACCTTAAAGGGATATGAGTAAACAAAACCAAAAAGTCGACGTCGA
The DNA here is from genome assembly GCA_900313275.1 of uncultured Bacteroidales bacterium. Lineage (GTDB taxonomy): Bacteria > Bacteroidota > Bacteroidia > Bacteroidales > UBA932 > Cryptobacteroides. The sequence continues at coordinate 2,515 of OMQO01000212.1, read as the reverse complement.
CTACACCAATTGTCGGGTCGACGCGTCGGGTCGCAAGAGCACCCTCAGCATGTTCATGGTGATGCTTGGCTTCACCTTCTTCTCCGCATCCATGTGGGCTGGCCAGAATCTGGCTGCCGGACTGGATTTCTCGGGCTTCATCTGGGCGCTCCTTTTGGGAGGTCTCATCCTAGGTGCCTACACCGGCACCCTCGGTTGGATCGGAGCGGAAAGCGGCTTGACTCTCGACATGCTCGCCCGCAGGAGTTTCGGTGAGAAAGGCAGCTATCTGCCCAGCGCGATGATCAGCTTCACTCAGATCGGTTGGTTCGGAGTCGGTTTGGCGATGTTCGCCATCCCTGTGGCCAAGGAGATCATGGGACTCGATGTCACTCCTGATCACATGCCTTGGCAAGGCTACCTGCTTGTGCTGATTGCCGGTATCCTGATGACCGCCAGCGCATATTACGGCATCAAGAGCTTGACGATCATAAGCTACATCGCCGTGCCTGCCGTGGCCATCCTCGGTACTGTCGCTATGATTATGGCGGTCACTAGGGGAGACGCCGGCCTTGTCGAGCAATTTGCCCAAGGGACCAAGGATCTTGGCATCATCGCCGGAGCCGGACTGGTCATCGGTAGTTTCGTCTCGGGAGGAACGGCCACGCCGAACTTCGCCCGATTCGCCAAGTCACCTAAGATCGGCTTGATAGTCACCGTGATAGCCTTCTTCATCGGTAACTCCCTGATGTTCTTCTTCGGTGCCGTCTCCAGCATCTATGTCGGTGGTAACGACATCTTCGAGGTTATGCTCAACCTCAACTTGTTCTACATCGCCATCCTGGTTCTCGGCCTGAACATCTGGACCACGAACGACAACGCCCTCTACACTTCCGGTCTGGGCCTTTCAAACATCTTCGGTCTGTCCAAAAAGACCATGGTGCTTCTTGGTGGTCTGATCGGTACCATCGCAGCGGTGTGGCTCTATTGGAACTTCTGCGATTGGCTGAATATCCTTAACTGCACCCTCCCTCCTGTGGGTATCATATTGATCTGCAGCTATTTCTCCCATAGGAAAGCTTACCAGGAGGACAATGTTCCCAAGCGTCAGGTCAACTGGGCCGCTGTGATCGGAGTAATTCTCGGTGCGGTTGTCGCCAATCTCGTGAAGTGGGGGATTCCTTCAATCAACGGTATGGTTGTCGCCGCCGCCTGCTACTTCATTGGTCAGGCTATTGATAAGAAGTAGAAAGTTTCGCGGAAGTAGCGAAAACCGGCTTATTTCTCGTAGCCGACCGGGTGATTGATGAGGAGCACCTGGCCATCGGCCAAGCCTAACTCTTTTTTCAGCACTTCCTGATCCATTCCGGCTCTGGGAACCGTGGCCAGCCCAAGGGCCTCGCAAGCCAGGCAGATGTTCTGGGAGACATAGCCGCAATCAACTGATCCGTAGGTGATAGCATGTTCTGTGATGTCGCCGTACTTGTTGAGATCGGCGACTAAAACCAGAAAGACCGGAGCCTCCGCGACGGAAGTTTGCCGTCCGGCGATGTCTTTACGCACATCTTTCTCGCTTGTCTGAACTAAGCAGTTACCCTTGGCGTCATAAAGATAGCACCCGTCTTCACGACAGACATAAAGACAGATCTCCTGGTTGTTCATGGCGGTCGGCGCGGTCAGCCTGCCATCTGGTCGGTTGATTCCCCTGGCCGCCCAAAGGAGTTCCGCGAGTGTCTGGTCAAGAATCTCGTCCGTTTTGAAGGAGCGTACAGATGCTCTTTGCTCAAGAGCTTGGAAGAGCGTCATGTGGGCGTTTTTCATGGGAGCGGGAAGCTCCACGATGTTTTGGGCGTTAAGAACGCAGCAAAGCAGTGCGGCGGTGAGGATTAATAATGTCCGTTTCATATTCATGGGAAAACTAAAGTGAATCAAGCTATGGAAGTACCTGAGCAAGAGGGACATATCCCTTTAATGACGTAATTGGCCGTCTTGGGGTCGTAACCAGCGGGAAGCTCCACTGTGGGAATATGGATATTGTCCAGACAGAAGGTCCGGTGACATCTCTCGCAATAGAAATGCACATGGGCGTCGTCGTCATGATCAGTGTCATGACTGTGGCATAGCTCATACCGGGTGCCTTCCATGTCCTCTATGGCATGCACGAGGTGATTGTCCCTGAAAGTCATCAGGCTGCGGAAAATGCTGGACTTATCCATTGATCCTATCTCCTCCTCAAGTTCCGTGAGACTGAGAGGCCTTCCCGCACCTGATAGAGCCTCGGCCACCAGCAATCTGTTGGCGGTTACCTTAACATCATGCTCCTCAAGAAGATGTGTTATTTCCTGTTTTGACATATCACAAAAATAGTAAAAGAAGACGTTTTTCACAAGTCACTCGCCGCCAAACACATACAGAAAATGCGTGGCTAGATAAGCTACGCATTTTTGGGAAATGTTTGATTATCAGGTTATCAGGCTTTGAGGGCGCGGGTAGAGTTGAGGACCGCGAGGACCATCACCCCCACGTCGGCCAGGAC
>OMQO01000213.1 GCA_900313275.1 uncultured Bacteroidales bacterium | reverse complement strand
TGCAGACGGGTGCTGTCGAGGGCGGCGAGTGAGGTGAGCTTCTCGGGCTTCAGTCCGGAACGGATGAGAGCTGTGAGGGCGGTGACATCAGCCGGGTTAAAGATGACCACGACGAACTTCACGTCAGGGCAATACTTCTCGATATTCTCTCCGAACTCTGCGGCGATCTTGCAGTTGCCCTTGAGAAGGTCCTCACGGGTCATACCCTCTTTACGGGGAGCTCCGCCAGAGGAGATGATGTACTTGGCATCCTTGAAGGCGACAGCGGGATCAATGGTGGCGGTGATGTTAACACCAGGGAAAGCGCAGTGGTCCATCTCGGCAAGGACTCCGAGGAGGCCGGGCTCAAAAATGTCGTAAAGGCAGATGTTAGGGGTAAGCTTAAGCATGGCGGCGGTCTGGGCCATGTTCGATCCGATCATTCCGGCTGCGCCGACGATGACCAGTTTGTCATTTGTCAAAAAAGCCATTTCTATAAAATGATTTAAAAAATATTCCTATTTTGGCACACAAAGATAGCAATTTCCCCCAAATTAAGTGAGAATGAGTAAAAATACTCTATTTATTATTGGAAATAATACATATCTTTACGACAGAAAAACTAGAAAAAACTATAAACCCTAAAATTCAATCGTTATGAAACACAAGCTTTTACTCATCATCATGGCGGCGCTTGCCCTATCATCTGGAGCGGCAGCCCAAACGACAAGGAACAGGAATGTATCTAAGGAGGCTGTAAGGAAAGCCATGCAAGCTTCCCGCGAGAACAAAAAAATGGAAGAGGCTCAGAAAGAGGCGGTAAAGACTGTGGATGAAGGAAGTGGCTGGGGAAACCAAGAAAAGCTTAAAGCTGCTGCCGCAGCCGTAAAAAAGAGGCAGGAGGAGGAGGCGAAGAAGGCAGCTGAGGAGAAAAAAGCTGCTGAGGAGAAAAAAGCTGCTGATGATAAGGCCCGTAGGGATGCGATTAATCAGTATTTCACCGACAACGCAAGCAAAGACAACGCCAAGGCTCTGACCATCAATGTCACAAATGAGTCACTCCCTCCTTATATTCAAGTGGGCACAAAAGCTTTGGAGCTAGTTACTGAAACCGTGAAGGTTAACGATCAAAGCGACCAGATTTTCGCGGCCAATTATGAGAATATTTATCCTGGAGCTATCGTTTTCGCCGACGCCAATCTTGCCAACGGGGATCCTACCCTCGCCTTCGATGGAGGAACTGTTGACTTGAGGGTTAATTTCAATACCGGCAACAAATCACGCACGAATGTCAAGAACACCGCGGCTTCTGTCTATGACGAAATCGGAACGATTCTTAACGACGCGAAATACTCTCCTTCACCGACCGCTCAATATAAGAGTTACTACTCTTCCAGTTTGAGCGAGATGGCGGTCGGGATGAAGGCCAATGCCAATTTCCTCAAAGTCAATGCGAAGGTGGACATAAGCACATCCAAGAGCGAGACTCATGTATATGAGACTCAAGACTTCACGCAGGAGTACTACACAGTGTCCATAACCCAGCATCCTAATGACCAGTCCTTGTATTTCGACAGCAGTGTCACCAAGACTCAGATTGATAACAAAATCCGGAATCACGGTGGCGCCCCACTGGCCGTGATAACCTCCGTGACTTACGGCCGTCGCGCATACAAGTTCTACGACTACAGAACCAAAGACTTCAAGTTCAAGGGAAACGAAGAAGTCTCAGCCTATGGGCAGAATCTCTCGTCCAACCAGGATATCGCGGAGAAGAGTGAGACCAAGAGTGTATGGATATACGTTAGTGGAGGTAATGTCGAATCAACAGGGTCTATCCTGAATGGTGACATCCCCATCAATACCGCGATCGCCAACAACATGAAGTACGATAATGTAAGGAACTGGGGAGTTCCTCTATATTACACCGTGCGTTTCATAGCAACTGGAAGGACCGCTACTGTTTCCACCACCGGATCTTACAAGAAAGTATCCTACCAAGAGTTGCCGGGATCCGTCAACTATACCTTCCGAAATAATTGCACCCATGTCGCTGGAGCCGGTCTGAAGATGAGGCTGGACTATAAGGTTGTCAAGTTCATCAATGGTGAGAAAGTCGAGGTCGGAAGAGATAGGGATGCCGAGTCCGGATACACAAGATATACTGAACACAATATCGGATTCGGCAGCACTAAAACAGGTTTGCTGGATCTGGGACCGGGAGAATTCATCGATGGCCCGCTTCGTCTGCAAATCAGATGCAAGACAACTTCAGAAGGCAAATGGCATAATGACGTTGTTTGCAAGGTCCTTCCCACCGATGGAGACATAGACGTAAACGTCCATGGCGCTATTCGCCCTGGAGGAACAGCCGCATATATCTATAGCAGTTCCAAGACAAAAGCCCTGAAGCAATGACGACATATCTCTGATATTAATTAGGCCGGATTCTTGTCAAGGAATCCGGCCTTGTATTTTTAATATCTTTCGGGGCTTTTTTCTTTGTATTTCAAAAAATCATTATATTTGTGGTGATATATTAGCGACAACGATTTATGGAGCCTCCCAGTTGCGTATTGACTGACACATCATCCAAGGCGGATCCCCGATCCGACGACCCGTTGTCGTACTCCTTTTTGAATATTCACAAATCACTCGCCGGAGCTTTCCGGGGAGCAATTTAACTATGGCACTATATCTAAAGAAAGAATTAGAAGACAGCCGGTCGCTTATTGGCGTCTGGCAGATAACCGAGACTGAAGATGAACTCAAGGAGCTTGCCTCTGTCCCGAGCGACGAGATGGAGGAGATCTCATTCATAGGCAGCGAGTCCATGCGTAAGCAGCGGCTGGCGGTCAGGGCCCTCCTTTGCGAGCTTTTCGGGGAGAAGGTCTATCTCAGCCACCACGACAACGGCAAGCCTTACCTTGAGAACAGCGTGACCAACATCAGCATCACCCACACCGCGAAGTACGTGGCAGTAATCCTCAACGACAACGAGGATGTCGGAATCGACATCGAGTCCCTGGCAAGGGATTTCTCCGCCGTAGAGCGCAAAGCCCTCTCCGAGGAGGAGATCGATGACCTGGATGACGACAAGCGCAACGAGCAGCTGGCTATCTACTGGTGCGCCAAAGAGGCCATCTACAAGCTGGTCTCAGCGTACCCTGTCGACTTCGCCGAGCAGATCGAAGTCGAGCGCTTCCGTCCGAGGGGCGAGGGTGAGCTGGATGCCACATTCATCCACAAGGATGGATATGAGGAAGACTTCGAACTTGAATACATCACCTTCGACAACCATGTGCTTGTCTGGGTGGTAGGATAACGGAAATCACTAACCAACAAACCTTAAGAGAAATGGTAACAATTATCATCATTGCCCTTGTGGTAATCATCGTCCTCTACATCATCAGGACCCAGCGTGCGTTCGTCAGCCTCGAGGAGAAGATGAAGAACGCCTTCGGACAGATCAATGTCCAGCTCAAGTCCAGGTGGGACGCCCTCACCAACCTCGTTGAGATGACCAAGCAATATGCCGCTCACGAGCATGACACCCTCACCGATGTCATCCGGGAGAGAAGGGGGACCGTCACGTCCGCGAGCGACGTGAACGCCCAGAACGAAGCCATCAATTCCGTCCTCGGCCGGCTGATCGC
>OMQO01000214.1 GCA_900313275.1 uncultured Bacteroidales bacterium | reverse complement strand
GTCATTGATTTATAACTTATAGGCTTTCGCAATATGGTGGCTGACACGTTTTTCTGGAGGCGGTGGGGTCATATAATCGCCAAAAGTAGAAGTCAGGTACGATTCATAATCACTCACGGCCATATATGACTTGTTCTCAAAGGTTATAGGTGAATAATCCTGAAACACCTTAGCAGCTATTGGATGCTTACACAATAGTCCTGAAGCCATCTCGAAAGTATGTTCACAATTTGCTTTGTTCTGAACTTGTGATAACTTATCAATGAGAGAGACGATCATTCTCTCACGAAAGACTTTTGAAAAGATACTAATCCATTCGTTCCTATGATAGTGATCAATCAACCGATACAAGAACTTAACAATCCCATGCCTAGTGAAAAAATCAAATGAGCCTGAAACATTGTCCACAGGAAAAATGTCGATAAAAACCCCGGTAGTAGGCACCCCGTTAACATACAGAACAGAATTCCTATCACACACCTTGCCGAAGGGGAATAAATAATCAGACCTCGTATCCAAAGACAATAAATCAAAAGGATGATGGCTTTCTTCCATCCACAACGTAATAAAAGTTTTATAGTCCTTTCTGGTCATCTGGATGTCGATGTCATCATCCCATGGGATGTAACCGCCATGACGCACCGCCCCGAGGAGGGTTCCGCCACTAAGAGTATAATTAATACAATGCCGGCGGCAAAAGCCGTCCACATAATCCAATATCTCCAGTTGGAGATCTCTCAACTCCTCTATTCCAATCTCTCTCATCTGTATCGCCGCAACAGCCTTTTCACTATTCTTTTTGAATTCTTCTTAAAGCCTTTCAAACTATTCTTAAAAACTTTTTCCGGTTCAGGGTCAAAATCATCAGCTATAAAACTTATATCAGCAGACCGAAGCAGTTTGTGAAACATTCCGCTCGAAATCAACCCATCCATCCAGTCATCCCTGCACATCCTCTCGTTAACAAACACGGAAGCACTTGATACATAGCGCATAGCTGCGGCATATGGTTCGCCGATAAGATGCCGCACAGCAATGATGGGCAAGTTTACATCGGAGGCTGTATAAGCATATCCCGAACCACCGTAACGGAAGTTCATCTCGCAAAAATAGAACTCCTCACCACTATTATAAAAATCAATGTCGAAAATGCCCTCAAAACCAGTCTTCAACACGAAAGCTTTGAAAAGTTCCAACAAATCCTCAAAGCCCTCCACAGGCATTATCATTCCCTGCTTAGCGACTCCGAAATGCCCTCCACCGGCAAGGGAAAGAATCTTAATGATCCCTGGGATAAAAACTTCCTTCCCGTCAGTGAAACCCAGTAAGGCATATTCGGTCTCAATAGGCTTATATTCCTCCACAAGGATTTTAATGTCAGGATAGTAGGATATTATACAGGTCAATGTCTGCCGAAGTTGTCGCTCGTCATTGCATCGCCGCAGTCCCCTCTTCCCGCCAACAACGGTAGAAAGAGGTTTGGGAAAACAAGGATATTCGATACCGGACGGGAGCTCATATTTTCCATCTTTCACATCTACAATCACCCCATCTGCCACATTAAGCCCGACCTCCTTAGCCACTTCCTTCTGTCGGAGCTTATTCATCCATGTCACAATTGCTCCAGGTTGATGATTTATGCTGGGGAACTCGAATTTTCCCCTCAAGAGTTCCTGATTCTCATCTATCACCGCCACAGAAAAATCGCTGTCAGGGAACAGAATAACTTTCTGCTCCGGATCGGCGCATTCCTCAAGGAGAGTGGTGATCAGCCTATTCTGGTCAGACGGACAATAAAGCACCCGGCTGACATATTTGCTGTAGCAGTCAATAGGTTTTGAGGTGTTCAAAGTCCCGTCCCGCCTATAAGTAGCCATCACAATCACGATGACCTCATAGCCGGCCCTTCCCAGAGCCCTGATGACTCCGAGACGGGAAGTGTACCCGTGACCTATTACGACTACTTTCCGGCTCATTTTTAATTGATCTTCAAGTACTTCTCAAGTCCCCGGATGGCCACCTCCCGGTTCTGCTCCGAACGTAATGAATGGAGTGTGAACAGGATCTGGTTCCGCTCGTACCGTTCCATACAGATCCGCTTGTACCATTTGGGGAAGAAACGGCGTATTACCTTTAGACCCAAGATTTTACCCTTATATGCCTTCAAATAAACCGGCAATTCTCCAAGGCAATACTCATCAAACTTTTGGGCGAGGAAGTCTTCATCGGCAATCTTCGAGGACCTCTCATCGAAGGATGTGAAGTCCTGCCGCTCATCGTATCGCACAGTGTCTCCGACCGCATCCACAAGATGCTTACGAACTTCAAAACCATCGTCTCCCAAAACCAATTCCACGATCAGCCCTGTGTCAGTAAACTCATTGTTGAAAGACCGGAACAGGAAGTTGCCCTGACCATAGAGAAGATATGACCCGTTATAGTACTCTTCAGACCCCACACAATGAGTGTGCTGAGAGAGGATCACATCCGCTCCGGCATCGGCCATCCGGTGGAAGCGCCTCCGGGTCTGAGGCGAAGGATAGCGGTATTTTTCTGAACCTCCATGATAGATAACTATCAGGAGATCACATTGATTCTTAAGCGATTCCAACTCCCTGCAGACGATAAGCTCATCATAGAGCCAGGCTCCCGGGCGATTCTCACCCGGAGCGTTGTACATCGTCTCAGCGACATTATATAGACCTACCTTTTTGCCACCGACATCGAATATCAGACTCCTCTTGATGGAGTTCTCGTCCTTACCGGCACCGAGACTTGCGATTCCCTCTTCCGCAAGGACATCCAATGTGTCCAACACCCCTTGCGGGCCGGCATCCGTGATATGATTATTAGCAAGGGCGCAACAATCTATCCCAAGTCTCTTGACGCCATTTATCACAGAGGTTGGAGCGAAGACCACAGGGCCTGTCTTCACACTATTCGCAGGCCGGTTCGTCAGCGCTCCCTCAAGATTGCATACACACAAATCCGCTTCCGAAAACAATGCGCATATCTTATCTCCGAAAAGGTACTTGATGTCCCCTTCGGAGAAACGGTCGAAATTTGATGGAACCGGGAATAGATCTCCCGCAATGACTATGTTCACTTCAATCAACTATTTATAATATTCTTGACTCAAGTCCAGCAACCATTCCAGCCCGACAACGGAAGAAGGAGCGGTCTTTACCGGTCCGGTCTTAACACATTTCCCCAGCAATCAATAATCTGCCTGTTGACTCCATTCTATCTACTGTGGACAAGATATGAGATTCTCCTCTTAAGCCTTATCCCATGATACTTTATCCACGTATAAGCATCAGAATAAGGACATCCGGAAAACCACTTGACCATAATCACAGAATTATGGTCGCCTCTAATCCAGTAATCGACAATCTTGTAACCATTTCTCTTGGATATATCCTGGATTCTCAGGTTACGTTCGTCCGTATCGAGAAAAATCCTCTTGACACCGTTTCCCAACGCATACCGCTCCTGAGCCTCAACGATTCCTCGATAGATTCCCAGCCCGGCGTACTCCGGAAGGACAGAGTCCAGGAAAGAGTAGGCATACTCACCTTTTCCGCACCATAAATCTTTATCAACCAATG
>OMQO01000215.1 GCA_900313275.1 uncultured Bacteroidales bacterium | reverse complement strand
TAGAATTTCTCTTCTTTTTTATTATTTTTGTCAAGAATCAAAAAGAAAAAAAGGCAAGATATGGACGATCATTTACTGGAAATCAGCCTGCAGGATTTGAGAAAGATGCTTCCGTCACGGACGGGTGACGATTTGTCAGACGACTTCCTTATAGCCGAGGCACGCTACTCCGAGGTGCGCAGCATGCTGGACATACTCCAGCACCCTTGCCGCCTCAACGGCTATATGGGTCTGTTCTGCATCAAAGGCAAGCTGGAAGTCGAGATCAACTTGAAAACCTATCATATAGGGGACAATTCCGTCATCATCAACATCCCCGGCAACATAGCCCGGGTTTTCAAGACCGACGAGATACAGGAAGACACGCACTTCGTGCTGGTAGCGGTTTCCAGCGACTTCCTTTCCAGCTCCAGGATGGATTACGCCCGCCTTTTCGACGAGAGCATATCCATACTGGACAATCCCTGCTTCGTGATGAGCGAAAGCGAAAAAGGCATCTTCATGAAGTATCTCGACCTCGCCTACAACCTGCTCGGCCTGGGGTCCCCCAATATGAAACACAGCCTCCGCGGAATAGTGTCCTCCTGCCTCTACTTTGCCGGTGCCATCTGGCAGGAGAAGCTGCGTTCCGCCCCGCGCCCGGGCGGAGACAGCCCCACCCTCAGGTCGAAACTGGTGCTGGAGCAGTGCTCCAAGGATGCATGCAAGGTCCCGATGGAGATCAGAGGGATCCCGGCACCGAAACAAAGCCCCTTGGCAGTTGACACTCCGACTCTTAAGCCAGTGTACGAGCCTGGTCCTTTCCCTACCGCCACGGCATCGCAGTCGCTGACTTTAAGTCCCTTTTCCTTGAGCATTTCACTGACATAAGGGGCTGTCATTGAAGCGTGGGCGCGGGGCTCCTCGCTCAATCTCTCGCAGACCACCTTCCCGTCCTCCACCAAGGCGGTGGAGCAGAGTGATGTGGATGTCTCAATAAGAATCAGTCTTCGCATCATCACTTCTTGAATATCAAACCTTTAAGATATGGGAACACGATGTCGGCCAACTCTTTGACAGGGTTGTAGAATATGGATTCATCAAGCTTCTCAGGGGACACGAAGGGGATGTTGGAGTTGATCGCATCGAAAAGAATTATGACCAGTCCGATGATCAGGAACACCTTGATAAGGGCGAAGACCACTCCGAGGAGTTTGTTCAGCCAGCCAAGCATGACAACTTTCAAGACCTTCTCCACACCTTTACCGACGAGGTGAGTGATGATCATCACTATCAGGAGGATGATAGCGAAAGCGATGACATGCAATATGGTAGGAGAGACTTCAGTGAAAGACTGGAGGTAGTCTCCGAGAGGGACTGAGAACTTGAAAGAAAGCCATGCGCCAAGGATGAGTGCGACCAGAGAGAAAGCCTGGCTTACGAACCCCTTTGACAGTCCGTGAATTACTGCCGGCACGCAGCAGATGATGATTATTATGTCAATTATACTCACTTTTTCTCCACTTGATTTATAATCGGGAAATGCCTATCTTTGCAAATTCGGTTGAGCCTCTGTTTCGTGAGACCTTCCGGATGCAAAATTAGAAAGAAAATTATGACATTCAAAGAGTACAAAGGACTGGATTTGGTTTCCGTAGGGAATGAGGTCCTTGAGAGATGGAAGAAAAACCGCGCTTTCGAGAAGTCCTTGGAAGTGAGGGAAGGTGCGCCTGAGTTCATTTTCTTCGAGGGACCGCCGTCCGCCAACGGTAAGCCCGGGATCCATCACGTTATGGCCCGTTCGATCAAGGATGCGATTTGCCGCTATAAGACCCAGACCGGCTTCAAGGTCAACCGCCGGGCTGGCTGGGACACCCATGGACTGCCTGTGGAGATTGGCGTCGAGAAGAAACTCGGCATCCACAAGGAAGACATCGGGACCAAGATCTCAGTTGAGGAGTACAACAAGACCTGCCGTGAGGAGGTCATGAAATACACCGCGGAGTGGGAGGAGATGACCCAGCGTGTGGGATATTGGGTGGACATGAACGACCCTTACATCACCTACGACAACCGCTACATCGAGACTCTTTGGTACCTCCTGAAAGACATCTATAACAAGGGATTGCTCTACAAGGGCTATTCGATCCAGCCTTATTCACCATCCGACGGTACCGGGTTGAGTTCTCATGAGCTCAACCAGCCCGGATGTTATAAGGATGTGACGGACACGACCGCCACTGTCCAGTTCGAGGCTGTCAGAGATGATAAGTCAGAGGCGCTTTTCGCGGGATCCGACGCTCCCGTGTATTTCCTCGCATGGACGACCACTCCCTGGACTCTTCCGTCCAACACAGCCCTCTGCGTTGGTCCCAAGATCGACTATGTAAGGGTCCTGTCTTTCAATCCTTACACAGGCGGCAAGGCTATTTTCGTCCTCGCTAAGGAGCTCGTCGGCGCATGGTTCAATCCCAAGGCCGCATCTATTCCTCTTGAGGACTATAAGCCTGGTGATAAGTTGGTTCCATACAAGATTCTGGACGGATCGTTCAAAGGAATGGACCTGGTCGGCATCCGCTACAAGCAGCTGATTCCTTGGTTCACTCCAGTTGAGGAGGGCGAGCCTTTCAGGGTGATCTCCGGCGATTATGTCACCACGGAGGACGGTACCGGAATAGTCCATATCGCCCCCACTTTCGGAGCTGATGATAAGAAGGTCGCGGCCAATTATGGTGTCCCTGGCATCATGGTCATCGACAAGGATGGCAAGAAACAGGCCCAGGTCGATCACGAGGGACGTTTCTGCCGCATCGAGGATTTGGATCCGGATTATGTCAATAAATATGTTGACCCGACTTACCAGGAATTCTCCGGAAGGTATGTGAAGAACTCTTTCGATGACTCCATCCCCGCTGACGCTCCAACTTTGGATGTGGATCTTTGCATGATGATGAAGCAGGATGGGCGGTGCTTCAAGATCCAGAAGCACACCCACAGCTATCCTCATTCCTGGCGTACCGACAAACCGGTGCTCTATTACCCTCTGGATGCCTGGTTCAGTCGATATATGTTACTTCATTCCCCTTCTGCGGCATCAGGCTGCGGTTCGGAAGTCCACTGTCGCTGGCAGGGTAACCAATGATGACAGAACCATACACACGCTCGTCCTCTTTTATGCCCAGAGTATGCAAGTAATCAACGATCCCGGGATCTTCGTTCAGCCATTTCAGCTGGTTGATCCAGCAGCTGCCTAGGTCTAGGGCGTTGGCTGCGACCATCATGTTCTCGATCGCGCAGGCACAGTCTGCAATGTTATTACCGTAATCATTCCGATTAGCGACAACGATCATGACGGGAGCATTATAATAGAAAACATAGCCACCTCTTTTTGATAAAACAATGGAGTTCTTCAGGCTTTTGTAGGTATCCTCTGTGATCTCCATTCCGGCGAAAGCTTCTTCCGCCATCAGGGCCAGTTTCCGGAGGACTTCCGGGTTCCGGATGACCAGAAAATGGTTAGTCTGATTATTGCCGCCGCTGGGCGCGGCGCGGCCCGACTCCACCACGCGCTCGATCAGATCGCGGGGCAGCGGGTCGGGCTTCAT
>OMQO01000217.1 GCA_900313275.1 uncultured Bacteroidales bacterium | reverse complement strand
TCCTGATTATTATGTCAAGCAAGATTTGTTCTATCCCGTTTTCTCCCACGAATACAACTACTATCAGAACCACATGCCACCTGTAGATTTCGTTAGTTATGTGGAGGAAGACACTACTGCCTATATGTCAAAACTGGATGGCGACCATACCTTGTCTACCGTTAACGTGAGTGCTCGTCGTAGAGGGAGAAGGGCTATTGACTACAACAAACCCGCATACGTCGTCAAGGCGTATGATTTATATAACGAGGCCACCGACAGGGGATTGAGTTGGGGCGTACCAAATATGGGTACATTCCCGCCCATTGCATGTTTTACCGTTTATGGAAACCTACGTAGGCATCAGGACTATAATGTACGAGCCAAAATAGATACATATACCTTCTTCACGAATTATTCACCCCTTCAAGAGAGTATCAAGAATAGGAGTGATGCGGCTATTTTTAACGACTTGCATCTGAAGCGAATCCAGAATTTTAGGTTTTTTACCGATTACGAACCGAGAAATGTTGACTCCTTGATTTCGCAGAGCATTCCTTGGCGCATCACGAAACGGCGATCCTCAGTGACAATGGTCTGGAGCATCGGCATATTCGTGATTTCCATAAGGGTCTCACCATCGAGATAGAGAACCTTCTGGGAAAGCATGTCAAAGTTCAGTTTCAGTTTCTCGACACGTGTGTTGCCGACGAAACGGACACTCCCGTCCACGAAATCAGGAAAAAGGAACATACGCTGCTGCGCGGACGCAGCGAGCGTCATGGCCGTGAAAGCCAAGATGGCGGTAAGGATATTTTTTTTCATATAGATTCGTTAATTCAAAAGGAGTGGCGCAAAAATCGCGCCACTCCTTAATGATTTATGAGAATGCCATCTCTTACTTAGGGGAACCCCACTGAGGGGCGTTCTTGTCCTGCCACAGACGCTCGGTATTGAGCACAGAGCCTGAGCCGAAGCCCATTCCTGACTGAGCTGTGCCGGGAGTCAAGCCCTGCTTCTGGAGGCTCTCAAGACGGATGTCATGCATGACGTCGGTGATGAGAGGAGTAGCGAACTCGAAGCGGCGAGGAATAGCCGTGAGAGAGATCTCCTTGAAATTGACGAACGGGAGAAGCGTTGAACCGATCTTCGGGTAACCCGAACGACGAGCGGTGACGAACATATCGTTCGGCATCATGCTGAAGTTCATGAGCTGCTGGAGATAGATCTTCTCGAGTTTATCGGAGTTGGATCCGGTGAACTTGACGGCGTCGGTCGCGAGCATAGCGGCGATCTCGCCATCCTTCAGCTCGATGCTGACCTCGTTGGGATCGTAGTTGTAAGTATTCTTGTAGTAAGGGATCTTATTCTTTCCGGCGATGTAGTCCCACTCAGTGACTGAGAGCTCAACACCACGGTTGTAGTAGGCCTCAGCTGACTTGGGAAGGGCCGCGCCCAACTGGGCCATCTCGGCGAGATAGAGGTTGGTCTCACCGGCGCCAAGATACATTCCCCACCAAGGAACATCCTCAGTATCAGAAATAACAGGGCCACCAGGAACGGTAGGAAGACCGAAGTCAACACGGCCGCGGACCATCTCCTCCTGGAAATCGGAATAGATGCCATAAGTCTTGTTGGCATCACCTACAGAGACCTTATAACGATCAGCATACTCATAGTACTCACCGATCAGGGCTTTGTACTCAGCAGAGCCGTTGAACACGATCGGGTGGCCGAAATAACGGACCCAAGGCTCGCCAGGACCGCCCCACTCCTTGAAGTTGCCTTCGTCATCAAGCACTACAACATCCTTGATGTAGCCAGGAAGGCTCTCATACATGTTGTTGTCGATGAAGCACTGCACAATCTTGGAGTTGAAGGAGTTCTTGGTGTAGAAGAAACGAAGACGAGGGTCGAGAGAGTTCCTCATGAAAGCGATCACATTACCGCTGGCGCCACCCATCCAACCGGACAGTGAGTTGCCGGTCTGGTAAGCGAGGTCACCACCAGTGGTAGCATCGGCCTTATGGAAGATGAAAGCATCCTCCAGGCTGTCGATGTAACCGGCGGTACTGCTGACCACTGACTGGGCGATCTGCTTTGCCTTGTCGGCGTTGTTGTTGTACAGACGGACAGCGATCTTGAGCTTGATTGTGTTGGCAAGCTTGGCCCACTTCTGAAGGTTTCCGTTGAATATGATGTCCTGCTTAGCGACAACGACCTGGGTAGGATCCTGGAAGGTGGCGATATAGCCGTCTAACTCATCAACAAGGATGTTGTAGACATCTTCCACACTGTCGTACTTGGGAGTAAGGGTGCCACCATATTTATATTGGCTAGCCTCAGAGTACTGGATGTCGCCCATGATGTCGCTGCAGTAGATAGCCTGGAAGGCGGCGAGAACACCGCACATCGCTGAATAGGCTTTCTGCTCATTGGCATCGAACGCCGCGATATAGTTGTCGATATCGTTGCGGTAGTTGAGCATCGTGATGTAGTTGGTCTGCCAGTTGACCGCTGTTCCGACAGCGTAGGAACCCTCGGAATAAGATCCGGAGGTACCCATCTGGGCCCACCTGTTGTAGAGGGCCTGGTTGTAGAACCAGTAGGTGTAGTCATTGAACTCGAAAAGGAGTTGGCAGCGGGTCGCCATGTAGGAAGGATCCGGATTGGTGACGGCGCTGGGGCTCTGGTTCATCTCAGCGAACTGCTCACGGCAGGCAGAAAGTCCTAAAACGCAGATGGCCGCGAGGACCAGGAATATTTTGTTTGTTTTCATTTTCACTTACGTTTTAAGAATTAGAATCTGACGTTGACTGTGAAGGTGTAGTAAGTCGTGACTCCCAAAAGGTTACGTACACGGAACTCAGATGCGCGGGTACCACGGACAGACTCCGGGTTCTCCTTGTTGGGCATCGTGTTGAGGATGTATCCGAGGTTGTGGGCGTTAGCCTGGAGGTTGACACCCTGGGCCTTGATGGCGCGTGCGGCCTTCTCGGGAAGGGCGTAGGCGATGGAGAGATCACGGAAGCAGATGTAGTTCAGCTTGGTGAACCAAGTGTCGTCCACGATACCGTTACCCCAGCTGTGGGTCAGATAGTTCCAACCGGACTGGTGGGAAGGATCAATGACATTCTTGTCGATCAGCTCCTG
Organism: uncultured Bacteroidales bacterium; assembly: GCA_900313275.1. Taxonomy (GTDB): domain Bacteria; phylum Bacteroidota; class Bacteroidia; order Bacteroidales; family UBA932; genus Cryptobacteroides. The sequence goes on along the minus strand of OMQO01000217.1, from coordinate 419 downwards.
ATAGGACTCACCGTTAGGGCTGGTGGGACCGGATTGTACCTCATAGGGATCACCGCTAGGCTGGGCGATCTTTGTTCCAGTCAGGAATATACCGTCAGGAATCACACCGTCGTCATAGGTGATGCCGTCCCAGCGGGAAGTGAAGGTCACTCCACCGTGATCCTTGTCAGCGCCACGGAGAGCTGTGGCTGAATAGCCATAAGCGGTACCGTAGTGTGAAGGATAGGAGGCGACATAGCCACCGAAGCGGGCGTCGAAGGAAGCCCTGAGGCTCAACCTCTTGTAACGGAGGGTGGTGTTGGCCGATCCGAGGAAGTCAGGAACGGAGTTACCGATCTCCTCGACCTTTCCGGCCCTGCGGATGAACGCGGAGCCATAGGTCTGGGCCTGATAGTTACCAAGGACCATCTTGCCTGAAC
>OMQO01000218.1 GCA_900313275.1 uncultured Bacteroidales bacterium | reverse complement strand
AGTTGGCTCTCCGCACTGTGCAAGGTAACATTGTCGGAGTGCCTATGGATTGCCCTACAAGGGAGAAGTGCGGTTGGCTGGGAGATGCCCACGCCTACATCAAGATGGCGATGGTCGGCTACGACATGGACAACTTCCTGTTCAAGTATTTGGAAGACATCCGCTCCGGGGCTGATGTGGAATTGAAAAACACTCTGCATCACCAACTTAAGAACATCTTGTTCTACTACACGGACAAGGCTCCTGGAATACCTTTCATGATCGCTCCCGGTAAGCGTCTTTGCGGTGTAGCCTCGCCTGACTGGGGAACCGCCGTAGTGCAGCTGCCTTGGCACATGTATCTTTATGGTGGTGACAAGGCCGCTTTGGAGCAATATTACGACATTATGGCGCAGTGGACCTACTACATCACATCCATCTCTGTCGGGCATATCGTCTTCACCGGTCTTGGAGACTGGGATCCCCCTTATGGTGTCCATAAGATCGCCACTCCCGTGGAACTCACATCCACGGCCTTCCACTACTATGACCTGTCTATCATGGAGCAAGTGGCGGATATTCTTGGAAACGCCTCAGACAGAGAGCGTTTCGCTGCGGAGAGAAAGGCTGTCAAGGAGGCGTTCACCGCTCGTTTCTTCAATCCGCTCGCGAAGACATTCGGCACTCAGACAGCTGACGCCATGGCTCTCGACTTCGGTCTTTGCCCCGAAGGCGAAGAGGCTGCCGTGGCTGTCGGGATATCCAAGCACATGATTGTCCAGCGTCGTTTCTTCGATGCCGGAATATTCGGAATGTGTCGTATCGGCTCGGCTCTCGCTAGGAACGGCCAGGCCAAGTTGGCTTATGACACCTTCACTAAGAAGGGCAAGTACAGCTTTGATTGGATGTGGTCCAAATACGATGTCACTACTCTTTGGGAGGTACTGCCGATTTGCGATGGGAATAGGGAAGAGACAACTGGTTGCTCCCACTGCCATCCGATGCAGGCCGGATTTGACATTTATTTCTACGAGGATATCGCCGGAATCAGGCCGGTGGCTGATGCTCCGGGCTATAAGAAGATACTCTTTACTCCCGGATGGGTGGACATATCCCTCGAGAGTGCCTCAGCTACCATAGAAAGCCGTTACGGTGAGATAAGCAGCTCATGGGCGAGGAAAGAAGGGGAGGTCACCTGGAAAATCCGGATCCCGGCAGGGAGTACCGGATTGGTCTCGATGCCGGGATCAGACAAACTGGAAGCCTATTCTCCTGGTGAATATGAGTTTAAGGTAGCCGCTTCACCGGGAAGGTAAAGTAGGTGTCGGGGAAGGGCTCGTCTTTGAGCGTGAAATGCCACCATTCGCTGCTAAGAGGTTTAAAGCCGTGCCTTAGCATCAGCGAGCGGAGAATCATCCTGTTGTGGATCTGCTGGTGAGTGAGTTTACCGTAGTCAGGATGGCTCTCGATTCCGAACCAATCGAATGTGCCGCCCATGTCAAGTTCTTTCTCCGTGTTCATGTCAAACAAAGTGAGATCCACGGTGGAACCCCTTGTGTGACCTGATTTCTCCATTATGTATTCCTGCTCGAACAGGACCGACTTGTCCAAATCGGGATAGAAGTACTTTTTCATCCTGATGTCGGGGATGTCAGCCGCCCAGCGTACGAAATGGTCCACGGCCTTCTGCGGTCGGTACGCGTCGAAGATTTTCAGTCTGTAGCCCATGCTGACCGCGTCATCGCTTACCGCTTTGAGGCTGTCCGCGGCCCTCTTTGTGAGGAGTGCGGTGGGTTCGAGGTAACCGTCGATGCGATCTCCTACGAAGTTGTAGGTGCTGAAGTACCTGATTTCCAGAATGGCATCCGGCACCACGTCGGTTAGGTTTACGAACTCACTTGAGTCTTCCTCCGGACGTAGCGTGACCGTCTTCGTTGTGGAGCAGGCTCCGAAAATAATAAAGACAAGGGCCATGAAGAGACCCTTGCCTTTTAAAGTGTTGACAATCATTTATTTCTCGATTTTATAAGTGCCGGCCTCATATTCCTTGACCTCAGTCTCACCCGGTAGGGTGACGGAAGCCTTGGCTCCTTCAGGGACGGTGAATTCCCAGACCCACTTGTCGCCTTCGTACTTCCAGGCGCTCTTGATCAGACCCGCCGCGGAGTTGTATTCAGCCTCAAGATGACCGAGCCTCTTGTCAGGCACGGGCTTCATGATGATGTGCTTGAATCCGGGGCATGCGGGATCGGCGGCGATACCTGCGGCTGTCTCGAAGATCCAGGCGCAGACCGCTCCGTAGGCGTAGTGGTTGAAGCTGTTCATGCCGCTAGGGCCCATTCCCGACTCCAAAGTGTAGCTGTTCCAGCGCTCCCAGATGGTGGTGGCACCATTATCAACGGAATACAGCCAGCTGGGGTTCTTCCTCTGGAAGAGAAGATCGTAGGCTATGTCCGCCATACCGTTTTCGGTAAGGGTGGCCATAAGGATCGAAGTTCCGAGGAAACCGGTCTGGAGACATCCGTCGTGATCGGCGAAATTCTGGCGGAGTCTGGCAAGCATGTCCTCCTTGGCCTTTCCTTCGACAAGACCGTTCTTGAGAGCGAAGAGGGCAGGAGTCTGCATGGTGTTCAGGATTTCGGTCTTGAAAGTGCCGTCAGGTTTCAGGAAGGTATTCTTCATGTATTCCTTTGCCGCCTCAACCATCGCCTGGTACTTGGAAGCGTCTTTGCCGGTAGCGGCTGCCATGTCGGCCATCATTGCGGCATCAATTGCCCAGTAGCTGGCGCTGAGGTAGTTCCAATAGACTATGGCCTCAGGACGACGGACTGTCTTGCCGGATTTGTCGGTCATGTTGATTCCGCCGCCGCAGCTCTCTAGAGGCTCATAGCTGAGCCAGTCTGCCCACTGGTAGTTGCCATTCTCGGTGATGTGGGAGTTGTGGTCATACTTGGTGTCGTTGACATAAGTCATGAACTTGTTCATCGCATCCCAGTTCTCTTCCACTATCTCATTGTCTCCCACTCAAGTTTCAGAGGACAACTCGACTCCCTTATCAACTGGAAGAAAAGTCAAGGTTTCATTGTGACCGTGGCCTACACCGATGATGACAACGTCGGCACTACCAACACCGACATTGCCAACTATATCAAATGCTTCTATACCAATGCAACCGAAGAGCTGCCAGCTCCTACCTATCTGCTTTTGGTCGGCGACCACAACCAGATTCCTGCTTTCAACGCCCGCTGCAGCAGCCCCGCTACCGATCATGTCACCGATCTCTATTTCGCCTCTTGGACCGATGGCGACCATCTTCCCGATTGCTACTACGGTCGTTTCTCCGCCCGCAACAGTGCTGAACTCCAGCCCCAGATAGATAAAACCATCCTCTACGAACGCTATGATTTCCCCGATGACCGCTACCTCGGTAAGGCTGCACTTATTGCTGGTGAGGATGCCGGTCGTGTTGGTGACAATGCCTACACCTATGCCGACCCAGCCATGGACTATATCGCCTCCACCTATATCAATACCGCCCACAA
>OMQO01000219.1 GCA_900313275.1 uncultured Bacteroidales bacterium | reverse complement strand
TGAGGGTTCCTGGAATAATTATCAAGCCTGTATTCCATAAAATGCTATATAATTAAGTGCAAAACTCGCTATATTACATATAATAATATGCAAATATAACGAATTCCTATCTTATCCGCAACTTTTTCAAATCGTCAAATTAATAATTCTGGTTTGTTACGCTGTTCAAGACAATTCCGGTTTCAAAGGCGTCTCGTCAAGCTTCATCTCGAAGTGTCGCCTGCGAGAATCCTCCTCATGGACTCGGCGTCGGCACGTATCTCGCCTCCGAGACACAGTCATAATGCGCACGTCCCATGTGGCTCGGTATCAATGGCAGGGTTTTGGCCGTCTTGCCGAGGATCTTGACCGCGATGATGAACTCTCCCGCTCCGGAGCCCTCATACTCTATCTCCTCAGGTTTGGAACACTCGTTCCCGTGGTCGGAGGACAGGAGATCCAGAAGATCGTCGTAGTCAGGCTCTAACTCGATGCCCCGTTCGCAGACCTCCGTGTCGATGTATCCCCTGAGCTGCTTCAGCGCGTCCTCCGGAGAACCGGAGGTCAGTATCGAGCAGTAGGCGTCGCCCTGCGGGCTGATGTCGGTTATGGAGACTATGATCAGCCTCTCCCGTTCCGGCGAGGGACCGGTGACTTTCTCCAGCCAGGCCGGGTCGACGAGGTAAGCGGAGGAGCCGTATTCGTTTATGCCCTCTACGCTATTGATAAGGTGGGAGTTCTCCCTGAATCCGGGCTTGTCCATGAGGAACTGGACATCCGGCCATCGCACTATCTCGAATGTGTCTCTCATGTCGGTAAGGATTAATCGTCGGCCCTTGTGGTCATCCTGTCAAGGAACCTGTATGATGACGCCTCGGCGACATGGCGCGGTTGGATATCGTCATCATATGACAGGTCGGCTATGGTGCGAGCCATCTTCAGGATCCTTGAGTATGCCCGGCAGGACAGTCCCATCCTGTCCATGATGTTCTCGAGTGTCTCCCTGGCCTCGCTGCTGAGGGTGGCCTCAATACGGCTTGCCCGGAGATCCTCGTTAAGGCACCCCTGCCGTGCCATCTGTCTTTCCCTTGCCGACGCGACCCTCCCGGCCACGGCCTCGAGCGTCTCGACGGGAGCGCCGCGTCCCCCGGCTGGTGGGGACACCCAGACCTGCGTCGTCAGCCTGTCGTATATTGGGCCGCTGATCCTGGAGAGGTATGCCTCTCTCTGCCCCTGGGTGCAGACGCATCTGCCTCCGTCCCCGTGATGCCCGCAAGGGCAGGGGGCCGCGCAGGCGACCAGCTGGAACTCGGCCGGCATTGTCACTTTGGTGCTGAGTCTTGATATGGTCACCGACCGGTCATCGAGCGGCCCCCGCAGCGCCTCAAGGACGCTCTTTGGCGTCTCTGCGATCTCCTCCAGGCAGAGTACCCCTCCGGATGAGAGGCTCACCTCTCCCGGAACAACCGCTCCGTCCCGTCCTCCGCCCAGCATGGCGGCGAGGCTGGATCCCCTCCAGGGATTCCGGAACGGGCGCCTGAGTGTTCCGCCCGGTTCAGCCGCCCGTAAGCCGCCATTCCCGGCGGCGGAATACACGCTCGCGACCGATAGCGCCTCCTCCCTGCTCATCGGGGGAAGGATGTCCCGCAGGGACTTGGCCACCTTGGCTTTGCCGGAACCCACAGGCCCCATGAGAAGGAGGTGGTGCCCTCCGGCGGCCGCTATCTCGAGAGCCCGCATGGTTCCTTCGTCCACCGGGACCATAGCTGAGACCGGTTTCTCGGAATCTTGATTCTCTGTCTTCCCATGTGACGGGTTATCCCAGATTGTCCGGACGATTCCCTCTCCGGCTATGACGGAGACCGCCTGGTTAAGGTCTTCCACCTCATAGATGGGAATGTCGTCTTCATTGAATAGGTCCGCGAGCTCATCACCGTTGTGCTTCGGGATGATGACCCCTGACAGATTGTCTTCGATGGCTGTCATGACAGCCTGCACGCATCCGGGTGTCTCGCGGAGGCGGCCGTCAAGTCCGAGTTCCCCCACGGCTATCCAGCCTTCAAGTCCGTCGAGTCTTCCTCCGTCCTGGCCGGAGGCGGCGATAAGAGCCAGGGCGATCGGCAGGTCGTGTCCCGCTCCGAGGTTACGGGGATCAGCCGGGGAGAGGTTGATAACCGTCTTCTTGCCGGGAATCCTGTACCCGCATGCCTGCATGGCCGTGACGGTTCGCAGCAGCGATTCCTTTACCGCCACGTCCGCGAGACCCACTACATGGATGCCGATTCCCGGGGTCATCTGGCATTCAACGGTCACATCCGCGGCGCTCACGCCGACGGTTCTTGATGAGTGGATGGTTCTTGTTCTTTCCATATTGATTTGTCTATTATGCCCCCTCACGCGGGAGCGGTTTAACTATGTTGATCTTTCCTTGTCCCTGTCTCTCACACGATGTGGGTCCCGAGTGTTAGTCAGAAAAGGGAGGGCCCCGTCCCGCGCGGGTCTCCCTCCCTCGAAGCAAGCGTGTCCCGACCGGGACGGTTCTATGGTAGAAGCGGGAGAGTTTGTCATTATCAGGATTATATAATTGGATTAATTCCGGTAATTTTGATAATTGTCATAACAGTTCCGGCCTGAACTCGTACAGAGGGAAGACCACCCCTCTTCCGTTCTCGAGGTATCGCCCTGTCCTGACGGCCGCCCCGGATTCCTCAAGCTGCCTCATCAGTTCCGGTATCCAGTGGCTGTTCTCGCCGTACGTCTTGACGAACGCCCTGTTCCCGGTCTGGTCTTCTAGTCCGGTGTGCGGATCCATGTTGACCGTGACGATCCCGTATGTCTCGTCATGGTATTCGGGGTTCTCCTCTCTCGCCACTATGGCGAGAGGTTTCTGGTTGTGCGGCATGGCGGCGTAGGTGGCTGTCTGGAGCACGAGTCTCAAGGTCCCGTAGGGGGATTCGATTGTGTATGTTCTCATCGTATGGGTATAAAAGAGTTGGCGCCTAAATTCGCGGTGTGTTTCCGGGCAGACGTCCCATTCGGGGCGGCGCCCGCAGGAAACACATAGCGGAACAGTTGGCGCCAGGGGAGTGTGTCAAGGGTCTGCCCTGAAGAAAGCGATGCGCAGGGAGCTTTCCTCAGGGCCGCAGCGGCGCCCTTGACGCACTATGCGGGAGGGAAATATCGGCGCATGAGTATGCTATACACGAGGAATCCTGCGTGTCTTTTCTTTTTGGTTTGCCGAACAAATGAAAGTCACTACATGTGTAGTACTTGAAATCAATGATAAGTCATTCTTGAAGAGTATCAGAAATATATTCAAGGGGATAAGGCTTTCATACCATTTGGCGTTTCGGAAATAGAGTGGGGAGCGTTCGCCGGTTGCACCGGCCTGAAGTCCATAGAGATTCCAAACTCTGTCACCAGCATCGGGAGTTATGCTTTCTCTGGTTGCACCGGCCTCA
>OMQO01000225.1 GCA_900313275.1 uncultured Bacteroidales bacterium | reverse complement strand
AGAACAACCTGGACCCGAGGGTCGCCCAGCACCCCCACGAACTGATCATCTATGGCGGAAATGGGGCCATATTCCAGAATTGGGCGCAGTACAGACTGACAATGAAGTACTTAGCCAGCATGACCGACGAGCAGACTCTTGCCATGTACTCCGGTCACCCGATGGGGCTGTTCCCGAGTCATAAGGATGCTCCAAGGGTGGTGGTGACCAACGGAATGGTCATCCCGAATTATTCCAGCCAGGATGACTGGGAGAGGTTCAATGCGATGGGAGTGTCTCAATACGGCCAGATGACGGCTGGATCCTATATGTACATAGGCCCTCAAGGAATAGTCCACGGCACCACGATCACAGTGATGAACGCCGCGCGGAAACAGTTGAAAGCCAGGAATATTCCTGGAACTTCCGAGAACATGAAGGGCATGCTTTTCGTCACCGCTGGGCTGGGTGGCATGTCTGGCGCCCAACCGAAAGCTGGTAACATAGCAGGCGTGGTCAGTGTGACCGCGGAGATTAATCCCCTGGCCGCGAAAAAGCGTTTCGAGCAGGGTTGGGTCGACGAGTTGCATGATAATCTTGAGGAGCTTATTCCGAGAATAAGAAAAGCTGTCTCGGAGAAGGAGACAGTGTCCCTCGCCTATGTTGGCAATGTGGTGGATCTTTGGGAAAGACTTGCGTCAGAGGGAATTAATGTAGATCTCGGTTCCGACCAAACCTCGCTTCACAACCCTTGGGCTGGAGGATACTATCCGGTCGGCTTGTCTCTCGAGGAATCCAAGAAGATGATGGCCGAGGATCCGGAAAGCTTCAAGGAGGCCGTGAAAGAATCGTTACGCAGGCAGGTCGCCGCAATCAACAAGCTGACTGCCAATGGGATGTACTTCTTCGATTATGGCAACGCTTTCCTTCTGGAATCTTCACGCGCTGGAGCCGATGTGCTGAAGTCTGATGGTTCTTTCCGCTATCCATCCTATGTCCAGGACATCATGGGTCCCTTGTATTTCGATTATGGTTTCGGGCCATTCCGGTGGGTCTGCATGAGTGAGGATCCCAAAGATCTGGCCAAATCCGACGAGCTTGCGGTCAAGGTTCTCTCAGAGGAGGCATTGACCGCTCCGGAAGAGATTAAGGGCCAACTGAGGGACAATATTCATTGGATAGAGGAAGCAGGTAAAAACAACCTCGTGGTTGGCTCACAAGCCAGGATTCTCTACGCCGACTGCGAAGGCAGGACAAAGATAGCCCTCGCTTTCAATGAGGCGATCTCCTCGGGTGAGATCTCCGCCCCAATAGTGCTTGGAAGGGATCACCACGATGTCTCTGGCACGGACTCCCCATTCCGCGAGACATCCAACATCTACGACGGCTCCTCATTCACAGCCGACATGGCCATCCAGAATGTCATCGGAGACTCTTTCCGCGGAGCCACCTGGGTATCAATCCACAACGGTGGTGGCGTCGGTTGGGGCGAGGTGATCAATGGCGGCTTCGGCATGGTCATAGACGGCTCCGAAGATTCCGCCAGACACATCCGCCAGATGCTCTTCTGGGATGTCAACAACGGCATAGCGCGCCGTTCTTGGGCCAGAAACGAAGGCGCCAGAAGCGCGATCGTACGGGAAATGAGCCGAACCCCCGGCCTTGAAGTCACGATTCCGAACTTAACAGATTATTCATTAATCAAAAAAGTTTTGGAAGATCTATGACACACATCATTTCGAAAGACCATCTGAGTCTGGGAAGGCTTAAGGAAATACTCTATAACCACGAGAAACTGGAGCTTGGAGAAGAAGCCAGGAATGCTATCCAGAAATGCCGTTCCTACCTTGACAGCAAGATGGAGGACATCACCCGTCCTGTTTACGGAATCACGACAGGATTCGGTTCTCTCTACAATGTCACCATCCCGACGGACCAGCTTTCCCAACTGCAATACAACCTTGTTGTCAGTCATGCTTGCGGCACTGGAGAAACCGTCAGACCAGACATCGTGAGGCTGATGCTCTTGTTGAAAGCGCAGTCCCTATCGTACGGCCATTCCGGGGCCCAAGTTATTACAGTCCAGCGACTTCTGGACATGTTTAACAATGATATCCTGCCTGTGGTGTACCAACAAGGCTCTCTCGGAGCCTCTGGCGACCTTGCCCCCCTCGCTCATCTCAGCCTCCCGCTCATTGGGCTTGGTGAGGTGCTTTACAAAGGGAAAATCCGTCCTAGCCGTGAGGTCTGGGAAGAGATGGGATGGGAGCCTATCACTTTGCAATCCAAAGAAGGACTGGCCCTTCTGAACGGAACGCAGTTCATGAGCGCCCACGCGATATGGTCCCTGATCCAGTGCCACAGGCTCTCGGAATGGGCTGACAAGATCGGAGCCATGTCACTGGAAGCATACGATGGCAGGATCGAGCCTTTCCTTCCCCTTACCCATGTGCTTCGTCCTCATAGGGGACAGATCGACACCGCAGCCAGATTCATGAGGCTTCTCGAGGGTAGCGAGTTGATGAACAGGAAGAAGGAGCATGTCCAGGATCCATACTCATTCCGTTGCATCCCGCAGGTTCACGGAGCTGTCAAGGACAATTGCCGCTATGTCGAGTCAGTCATTGAAAACGAGATCAACTCGGCGACAGACAACCCCAACATATTCCCGGACGAGGACATGATCATCTCGGCTGGCAATTTCCACGGAGAGCCAATCGCCATCCCAATGGACACACTCGCGATCGCCATGTCGGAACTCGCGAACATCTCCGAACGCAGGATCTTCCGGCTTATCTCGGGTCAAAGAGGCCTGCCTAAGTTCCTGGTAGCCAATCCTGGACTGAATAGCGGTTTCATGATTCCCCAGTACACAGCCGCCTCGATAGTGAGCCAGAACAAGGGACTCTGCTGGCCCGCTTCGGTTGATTCAATTCCTTCCTCCCAGGGGCAGGAAGACCATGTGAGCATGGGATCCAACTCGGCGACGAAACTCGTAAGGGTTGTTGAGAACTGCGAGACTGTCCTCGCGATTGAATTGTTCAACGCTGCCCAGGCCCTTGACTTTAGGCATAAGGAGACTGGCGGGAAATCTTCTCCAGCTATCGAGAGCATCTTTGAGGAATACCGTAAAGCCGTGCCTTTCATCAGCGATGACACCTACATGCACCCTCTGATCCAAAAGTCTATCGAGTTCATAAGATGAAGATAATCAAGAATATCGGGTCACTTATCGGAATCGTTCCAAAAGGTGTCGCCAGGAAGGAAGGTCCCGCGATGAGCGAGGTCGAGTCCATCGACAATGCCTTCCTGACCATCGAAGACGGGCTGATAGCGGATTTCGGACCGTCCGGTCTTTGCCCTCACCCATCCCCTGG
>OMQO01000221.1 GCA_900313275.1 uncultured Bacteroidales bacterium | reverse complement strand
TGGCGGACAGGATCGACCTCGTAACGCATCTTGAAGCCAGGAATGTGCTCGGTGATCTTAGCCCTCAGAATCTCAGGATCGAAACTCATCGAGGCAATGTTGAATGAATTGCGGTGGACAAGCCGTGAAGGATCCGCATTCATGATGTCAACAGCCGCCTTAAGGGCATCCGGCATGTACATCATGTCCATGAAAGTACCAGGAGCTATAGGGCAGACGAATTCCTCTCCCTTGACGGCGGCATAGTATATTTCCACAGCATAGTCAGTCGTTCCTCCTCCAGGGAGGGTCACATTGGAGATGAGTCCAGGAAAACGCACCGAGCGTGTGTCCACGCCATATTTATGGAAATAATAGTCGCTGAGAAGCTCCGTGGCGACCTTGGTGCAACCGTACATTGACCGGGGCCTCTGGATGGTGTCCTGAGGGGTGTTCTGCCTAGGGGTCTCAGGGCCGAAAGAGCCAATGGAGGATGGCGTGAAGACCGCGCAACCATTCTCCCGGGAGATCTCAAGGATATTCATCAAACCATCGATCTGGATGTGCCAGGCCAACTGCGGTTTCTTTTCAGCAACAGCCGAAAGAAGGGCGGCCAGATTGTAAATCGTGTCGATCTTGTATTTCTTCACGATCTCCAGAAGTTGCTGACCATTACAGACATCCGCTTCAGCGGCAGGACCGCTCTCGAGGAGCACACCCTTGGGCTCAGCTCCTTTGATATAGCCAGCGACAACATTACCTTCAGGAATCATTTTCCTGATTTTCATCGTAAGCTCGGAGCCGATCTGCCCGGTTGACCCGATCACAAGTACATTTTTCATTGCCTTTAATGAATAAATCGCTAAATTAGCAATCGCAAATTTACATTAAATTTCACTGAAACACGAAACTTATTTAACAATTATAACCATGTACGGCAAATTTCAAGATCATTTGAAAGCAGAGCTCGCTTCCATTCAGGAGGCTGGCCTGTACAAGAACGAAAGGAACATCGCCTCCGCCCAGTCCGCTGAGATAACCCTCCAGGACGGCAGCAAGGCGCTGAATTTCTGCGCCAACAACTATCTCGGCCTGGCCGACTCCCCGAGGCTCATCGAAGCGGCGAAGAAGGCCATGGACGAGAGAGGCTTCGGAATGAGCTCCGTCAGGTTCATCTGCGGCACCCAAGATCTCCACAAGCAGCTTGAAGAGGCTGTCTCCAAGTTCTTTAAAACCGAAGACACAATCCTCTACGCGTCATGTTTCGACGCCAACGGCGGAGTCTTTGAGCCGCTTCTTACCGCCGAAGACGCGATCATCTCTGATTCCCTCAACCACGCCTCGATCATTGATGGTGTCCGTCTCTGCAAGGCAGTCCGCTATCGCTATGCCAACGCTGACATGGAGGATCTCGAGCGCTGCTTGAAAGAGGCTCAGGCTCAAAGATTCAGGATCATATGCACAGACGGAGTCTTCTCAATGGATGGAAATGTCGCCCCGATGGATAAGATCTGCGACCTTGCCGAGAAATACGACGCGCTTGTGATGGTGGACGAGAGTCACAGTGCCGGTGTTGTCGGAAAGACTGGTCGAGGAGTGGCCGAGCAATTCGGTTGCTATGGCCGCATCGACATATTCACAGGCACCCTCGGAAAGGCCTTCGGTGGCACTGTTGGCGGATTCACCACTGGTCGCAAGGAGATTATCGACATGCTCCGCCAACGCTCCAGGCCGTACCTTTTCTCCAATTCCCTGCCTCCGATGATTGTCGCCGCGGGAATCGAGATGTTCAAGATGCTGGACGAGAGCAACGAGCTGCATGACCGTCAGCAGGAGAATGTCAAGTACTTCCGCGATGCCATGATGGCTGCCGGATTTGACATCAAGCCTACCCAGAGCGCCATATGCGCCGTGATGCTTTACGATGCTCCCCTTTCCCAAAAATTCGCCGCCAAGATGGCTGAGGAGGGAATATTCGTAACCGGGTTCTACTATCCTGTCGTTCCGAAAGGACAAGCCAGGATCAGGGTCCAGCTCTCAGCCGCCCACAAAAAAGAGCACCTTGACAAAGCCATCGCTGCCTTTATCAAGGTGGGTAAAGAGCTTGGTGTCATCTAAGATCTAATCGTACCATAGCATCGAGGCCGGAAGTTGCTCCACCTCAATGCCTTGGCCTATGAGGCCGACTTCCAGATTCTCGCCGCCGTAATTCTCGAAATACGGGATTTCAAGGCGATGGAAGCCGGCCTCAAGGTTTATCCATGCCTCAGCGTAACCACCACCGTCCCGATTGAGGTCAAACAACAACTTGCCGTCCAGAATCAGTTTCGATCCATCGTCTGAAGCGAGGGACAATTGGTACAGTCCAGCCTTCTCGATCTTCATCAATGTGTTGAAATTGAAACCGAAATGGTCTTCTATCAACTTGGCGTCCGTGGAGAAGAACGGAATCGTCCCACTGGCCTTTACCGGACTTGCGAGAGCCTCTTCCACGCTCATGAAAGGCCCCTCGTGGTAGGTGTAGCGTATTCCATGACCTTTAGGGGTGGCTTTGATAGCCTCGAAACTGGCCTCTGCCACCGGGGTCTCCGGAGCCTTATAGTAAGTCGGGTCGAAAGGTTCACACTTAACCCCGTTGCCGGGAGTGAAATCCACACCAAGAAGATCGGCGATGGTAGCCGCCATCTGCTTTGTGTAGAAAGGGCCGTTCTGGGAAGTCTCTCCCAAAGCGGGAATTCCTCTGCCTAAAGCCATCACCCAAGTCTCGTTAGCTCCTCTGACATCAGCCCCATGGCTGACGAACTTCTCCCCACGGCCACGGCCATGATCGGTCGTCAAGAGATATGTGGTCTTGCCTTTGTAGAAAGGATCGTTCTCGCAGGTCTCAATGATGTCCCTGATAAATGAGTCCGTGTAAGTGACGATATGGAGATAACGATCGTAATCGCCCGCATGGCCGCTCTCATCAGTCTCGCCGAAAGAAACGAATAGAAGCTTGGGATGGTCGTTCCTGATTGTCTCGATAGCATAAGCGTAGGTCATGCCGTCAGGACGCTCATCGCCGCCCTTACCCCAGATGCTCTCTTGCAAGAGATCAAGGGACTTAAGAGCAGGACTCGGATTTGGCGACACATTGGGCTCATAAGCGGTACTGCCCGGGAACCCGCCCCTGTCATTGTTGACAGCATAACGAATTGACTCCCAAGAGCCATAGACCATCACACTGCCTTTATAACGGGGATCCTGGGCTACCGCCTCCAGCATGTCCACCCTCTCATCGTCAGCCCATCCACAGAACATCTCACTGTAGCCGGGGTAGGAATAAGACTTATTGTTCGACACCTGCATCAAGCTATTCTTTCCACGGTTACCAAGAAGATAACCATTAGATGCGATGTGGCTCCATGTGTAAGGCATCAAGACTTGGCGGCGCTCCTCGGGAGTCGCCCTCCAGTACTCCGCTTTCAACGCGTCGGAGTCGCGGGTGAAACGAGGATCAGCCAAAAGCGTGGAGTCCGCGCCAGTGAATACCTCTTGCCAACGAAGTCCGTCAAATGTTATCACAACAACTTTCGGATCCTTGTCAACTTTGGAGCAAGACGCGAGAAGGGCAAGCAACACAATCGAGAACAATACTGATTTCTTCATATTCTATCAATTATTACTCATAGAACAACATCGAGTCAGGAATCATGTCATACCCCAGTCCGGCTCCCGAAATACCGATCTCCAGCTCCTGACTCTCCGTGTCATCGAAGTACAGGACCTTCAGGCGGTGGAAACCGGCATCCATAGCGACTTTGATCTCGACAATATTCACGCTATGGCTACCGTCATTGTCCACAACCAGCTGTCCATCCAGGAACACCTTGGTTCCGTCGTCGGAACCTACTGAAAGCGTGTAACTTCCCGAAACCGGAATCTTGAGCAGGGTGTTGAACTCGTAGCCGAAATGATCAGGCACCTTGGCCCCGTCAACGGAGAAGTTATTAGCGACACCGCTATCCAAAACCTTGGACTTGGCCAGTTCATCAACACTCATGAATGGTCCTTCGAAGTATTTGTAACGCACTCCGGAGCCCTTAGGAGTAGCTTTGATCTCATGGAAATATCCCATGTCCTTGATTCCCATGTTATCCTCGAGAGGCTCGCCCCTATATTCAGGATCAACAGGAGCTTGCTTCTCTCCGTTGCTTGGAGTGAAGTCCACACCGAGGATGTCAGCGATTGTGGCGGCGAACTGTTTGGCGTAGAAAGGCCCGTTGTCCGAAGTCTCTCCGAGATGCTTGATCCCCTTTCCGAAAGCGATCATCCAAGTGTGATCCGACCCCTTTGTGCCACTGCTGTGGCTTGTGAAAGCGCCCCTGTTGCCACGGCCATGATCGGTGGTAAGGAGATAGGTGGTCTTACCTTTGTAGAAAGTATCGCTCTCGCAGAACTCAACGATACGGCGGATCATCTGGTCCGTCCCATGGGCCGCCTCGA
>OMQO01000222.1 GCA_900313275.1 uncultured Bacteroidales bacterium | reverse complement strand
ACAGCGGTCATCGCAACAGGGTTGAAGGTGAAGATGTACTCGCCAGGCTTGGCGATGACACCGTCAACCTTCTGGTCGGATATCTTGAACTCCTCACCAATCGTGACAAGGAACTTGCCGTCAGTGAGTTCCTGACTGTTGTCAGGACCGATCCACTGGGTCTCGTCGGTGTTCTTAAGGACGAATCCGGAATTCTCGGAGACAGTCTTGAACTTGAGGACATATTCCTCGTCAGAGACTTTCTCGAAAGGAAGGGCGCCCCAATCAGGAGTCAGCTCACTCTGGCCGTGATAGTACCAGTCAACCTTTGTGCTCTTGAGCACGGCGGTCATCGCCACAGGGTTGAATATTAGCTTATACTCGCCAGGCTGAGGAATAACTCCATCCACCTTCTGGTCAGAGATCTTGAATTCCTTGCCAACGGTGACAACGAACTTACCGTCAGTGAGTTCCTGGGTGTTGTCAGCACCAATCCACTGGGTCTCCTCGCCAAGGGCTCCACTCTTCAGCACGAAGCCGGAGTTCTCGGAGACGGTCTTGAAGGTCAGAACATATTCCTCATCGGAAACTTTCTCGAAAGGAAGCTCACCCCAGTCAGGAGTCTGCTCGCTCTGGCCGTGATAGTACCAGTCGGCGCGGAAGCTCTTGATGACCGCCGTCATAGTCTGAGGATTGAAGGTGAATACATACTTGCCGGGCTCGGCAATCACGCCGTCCACCTTCTGGTCGGAGATCTTGAACTCCTGGCCGACAGTGACAACGAACTTACCATCAGTGAGTTCCTGAGAGTTGTCAGCACCGATCCACAGGGTCTCCTCGCCAAGGGCTCCACTCTTAAGCACAAAGCCGGAATTCTCGGAGACGGTGGTGAGATTCAGGACATATTCAGTGTCGGAAACCTTCTCGAAAGGAAGCTCACCCCAATCGGGAGTAAGATCGCTCTGGCCGTGATAATACCAATCAGCCCGGACAGTTACCTCAACCTTGATGGTCTTGGCAGCGCAATCAAAGGTGATGTCGTAATTACCACCCTCGATGATCTGGATGTTCTTGTCACCAGCCTCAAAAGCGGTTCCAAGCTCAGGGACATACACTCCGTAAGGATTGCCCTCTTCAGCGGTGCTGGTGGAATTCTCCTCAGGACCACCGTAGTTACCGAACGAGCTGCCCCAATCGTGGTCGGAGCGGATCTTGAACTCGTCGCCAGCGGAGAAGGGCTGGTTCTTGAGGACCCAGATGTCACCGCTTTCGTTGGTCATGTCAATATCCTCATCCCATGAAAGGACACCACCAAACACTCCGACGATGGACCAGACCTTGGCCTTGTCATCTCCGGGCTCATCAGAACCACCGCCTTCGCCAACGAGCGGGCTGAAGCCGCCGAGGGTAGGAGTGATCTTGAACAGACCAGCGGTCGGGTTGATGAGGATGTCATACACGCCAGCCTCGGCGACAGCGATGTCCTGTCCCTTCGCGGCAGCACTGATCTCCTCATCAATCGCGGCGACATAAGGCTTGGTGTCACCAGGGCCTCCGAAGTCGAGATCGTTCCATGATCCGGCTGTACGGAACTTGAAGGTGTCATCAGTGGTAAGCTCGACGCCCTCAGCGACATGCCACTCACCGTCTGTGATCATAGAGACATCCTTATCCCAGTTGATACCGCGGCTCGCGATAGAACCGGTAATTCCGAGAGGACTCTTCTCGTCATAACCCGGATAGGTCTGGAAGGCCTCAGTGATGGTGATTGTACCATCATTGGAGTCATAGAGGATGTCATATGAGCCATCATGAGCCAGCCGTCCTGATCTTGAACGCGTCACCTTCAGCGAGCTTGATGTTCTTGGCGACATGCTTTGTTCCGTCCTCAGTCATGAACATCGGCTCGTCAGCGTTCCAGGCGTTACCTGTGCTGGCGATGGATCCGATCAAGCCGAGAGGGCTCTTCTCGGTGAAATCAACCCAAGGATTGCCCTGGACAACAGGAATGACAACCTCGAATCCGCTGACAGTGATATGGCCTTGCGAGTCCACATGGCCGTTGCGGCCGTTGTCCTGGTTCGGGGCCTGCATCGAGGCGCGGATGAACATATCCAATGAAACCACTGAGCCCTCAGGATAGCCGAGAGAGACAAGGGTCTTGGCGAGGTTGGTCACGGAGACAGAGATCTGGCCGTCCTTGATCGAGGCTGTCAAAGGCTTGTTGACAGTCTTCCCGTCCACGGAGGCCAAGATAAGAGAATGATTCACAGGCATCTTGTCGTTGAAGCCCGCATTGAAAGCACCCGGAGTAAAAGTCGCCGTGAGGGCCTTCTCGCCCATCTCGTAACTCCCGAGTACAGGAGCGGTCGCTCTGGTGTCGTCATAAGTGACGAACTCCTCTTTAACACAAGAGAAGGCCACAAACGCTAGAAGGACCGTTGAGAGTATTGATAAAAACTTTTTCATTGTCGTGTTCTATTAATAGCCTTCGTTCTGGGAAAGGTTGGAGTTGGCCAGACGATCGCTGTCAGGAATCGGGAACAGGGTCCTGTAGGACTCCACATCCTTTCCGTCCTTGGTCTCGCCTTTCCACTGCCAGTTGTAGCCGGAAGTGAACTTGCCGAAACGGATGAGGTCGCTGCGGCGCCAGCACTCCTGATAGAGCTCACGGGCGCGCTCGTCGAGAATCTCATCGAGAGAGAGGTTGGACACGGCAGGGACACCGGCCCTGGCCCTTACCTGATTGAATGCGGCAAGTCCGTTGCAGGAGGCTCCACGAGCCTCGCACTCAGCCGCCATCAGGAGGACATCAGCATAACGCATCATAGGGAAGTCAGTGTTGACGAAACCAGGATTGTTCCACTGGTCGTTTTCCTCGTCATACACCATATTGGGAATCTCGCCGGCACTGGTGACATTGCGGAATTTCTGGAAGCCGTAGCCATACTTGAAGTTACCGATGTCCTCAATGCTCTTCTCCTGAATATTATCCTTGCGAGCGGCGTTCTTGGCATCACGGAGATTCTTGCACTCATCCTCGTACTTGCCATCCTTCTTCAGTTTCTCAATCTTGACCTCGGAATCGCCTCTCTGCTCCGGAGTCTCAGGCATAGCATCGACATCAGCGGTTGATTTAGCGGTGTCATAGAGGAGGTTACGGGTGTCACTGGCAGTGAATTTGTCAGCGAACTCGGGGGTGGTACGGAGACCTCCCCAACCAGAGGAGATACCAAGATGATTGACATTCATCGTACCTCCAGTGGAAGCGAACACAAGGTAATTAGTCACACCGTAGCTCTGGGTGTACAGACCATCCTGCTGGACAGCAAAGATGATCTCGTCCGTGCACTTGTCGTTGTCGGCCAGGAAGAGATCCTGGTAGGCGCTGAAAGTCTTGCCATTAGGAGTGGTGTGGAGGCTGTAGCCGTCATCCATGAGGTCTTTCAGGACATCAGCGCAGTCGTTCCACCTGGCAGTGCCAGTGTAAACCTGCGCACCAAGGTACAGCTTCGCGAGAAGGAATTTGGCGGCGCCGGCGCTGATGTGGCCAGCGACGACAGCGTTCTTCTCAGGAAGTTTACCGCTGGAGATGATGTCCTTAAGCTCGGTCTCAAGCCATGCGAAAAGGTCTGCCCTGGAGATCTGCTCGGGGTTCACACCCACGACAGCGTTCTCGTCGGCGAACGGGACGTTGCCGAAATTGTCAAGAGCGTGGAAATAAGCGATCGCGCGAAGAGTCCTGGCCTCAGCGATGTAGCGATCCCTTATCGTGGCATCATAGTCCAGTTTGCCGACCTCGCGGATGAACTCGTTCGCCGCGGAGACCTGCATGAAAATACGGGAATAGAACGCATAGATGAAGGTGTCGTCAGTTGTCCAGTTCATGTAGTGGAAATTCTTGATAGTCTGGTCATTCCAACCGCAGACACTCTCATCTGTCGTGAGTTCGTTGTGGTGGTAGAGACCACGGATGTACTGTGACGCTCCACCATCCAGACCGGAAATCGAAGGATCACCATTCGGACCGTAGTAACCGGAAGTGGCGAAGCCAAGATAAACTCCGGAGATATAGGAATCAAGGGCCTGCTGGCTTGTCAAGACCTTGTCAACCGTATTCGCATTGGGGTCGATCGGGGTCACGTTGAGGTCGCCAACGCAAGATGTCATAGCGGCAGCAGCCGCGAGGATTCCGAGAATATAATTGATCTTTTTCATATTCCGTCCCATTTTAGAAGTTGAGTTTTATACCGGCCACATAGGTTCTCGGGCGGGGATAAACCGTTCCGTCGATACCTCCGTAGACCTCGGGATCGATACCAGAGTACTTGGTGAAGGTGCAGATGTTCTGCACGGTACCGAAGATATTCAAGGAAGCGGCCCTGTCAGCGTTGAGCTTGAACAGTTTCGGGAAGGTGTAACCCAGGGTGAAGTTGTCGAGCTTCAGGAATGAGCCGTCCTGCAGATAGTAGTCAGAGAGGTACTGAGCCTGGGTGAACATTGACTTGGTCGCCGAAGAGACCCTGTTGCTGACGAACTGGTTGGTCCAGAGGTCGGCGAGCATCTCGGTGTCGGAAGCCACATTGTTATAAACCCAGTTACCAACAGAAGCGTGGCCAGAGAGGGCCGCGGTCCAGTTCTTCCAAGAGAAGTTGGTGTTGAAACCGAAGGTGTAGTCAGCATCGGCCTTGTGGCTGAGGTACCTGTCGTCAGCGGTGATCTGTCCGTCATTGTTACGGTCAAAATAGACTCCGTTGATAGGATTGCCAGCGGTGTCATAAACCTGCTGATAGAGGTAGAAGGTGCGCATCGGGTAATCAACCTGGATCATCTGGACGTTGTTTCCGGTACCTCCGGAGATACCACCGGTCTCGATACCGGTCGCATTCTCGTCAGAGGCGGTCAGCTTGGTGACCTTGTTGTTGTTGTAAGCCATATTCACACCAGCCGTCCAGCTCATGTCCTTGGTCTCGATGAGGATACCGTTGAGATCAATCTCGAATCCCTTGTTGGTCATCGAGCCGATGTTGGTATTGAGGTAGTTAGTCAGGTTGGAAAGGCCAGGAACAGGGATGTAGTTGAGAATGTCCCTGGTGTCCCTCTGATAGACATCGGCGCTTAGCCTCAGCCTGTCATTCCACAATCCGAAGTCAAAACCAGCGTTGTAGGTCGTGGTGGTCTCCCATCTGAGGTCAGCGCTGTAACCAAGAGCGACAGAAGTAGTAAGATCCGGGAGTGTTGATGGACAGGAACTGGGCGAAGGTATCATAGTAGCCTCCGACTTCCTGCTGTCCGGTCTCACCCCAACTGAGGCGGAACTTCAAGGTGGAAAGTTTCTCGACACCCTTCATGAACGGCTCGTTCTTCACATTCCAAGCGAAAGCCACGGAGGGGAAGATACCCCATTTGTGGTTCTGGAAACGAGAAGTACCGTCAGCACGGAGCGTAGCGGTGAGCAAGTACCTGTCAGCGAAGCCGTAGTTGGCACGTCCGAAGAAGGAAATCAGATAAAGTTCTCCCTTCCCCTCAGTGTTGCTGAGCTCAAGATTGTCAGAAATCCTGTAACTGTAGTTATGGCTATTGCTCCAGAAGTGCTGCCAGGAATAACCGGCCATCAGATCCACATTGTGGTGCTTGGCGAATGTCTTGTTATAGTCGGCATAAAACTCCAGAGTGGTGTTACGACGGGTGTAGTCGTAATCGGTGTGGGCGCCACCTCCAGACTGGGTGGTGCTGTGATAAGACTCCTCAGTTCCCTTTGCGGTCTCAGAAACTCCGTCTGACTTCGCCCAGTCAATACCGAGGTTCAGGTTGAGCCTCAAGTCCTCGAAACCGTGGACCTTGTAGTCGAACTGAGTATTGCCGATGAAACGGTAAGCGTCGGCATAATCAGTCTTGGACTCAAGCAAAGCGACTGGGTTCATGGTAGCCATGGAGTTGATGACGCCAGTAGCATCGTACCAAGTGGTGAATCCGTTGAGTCCGTTAGGATCATGGACCGGCTTGGTAGGATCATAGTGGTTGGCAGCTCCGATGGCGCTCTGGTTGGCGTACTGGTTCTTCGCATAGGTACCCTTGCCGTTCACATTGACAGTCAAGTGGTTCTCGAAGAAAGTAGGGCTGAGATTCATAGAAAGTGTACCACGGTTCATCTTGGAACCCTTGAGGGTACCGTTCTGACTGGTCAAGCCACCGGACACACGGTAAGGCAGGAAAGAGCCGACACGACCGTTGACACTGACGTTGCCGTCATAAGTCTGGGATGTGTGGTAGATTTCCTTCTGCCAATCAGTGTTGGTGTTGCCAAGGGCGGCCTCAGCGGCTGAGTTCTCGCCGAACCATTCACGAATCAGAGAACGGATGCCGTCAGCGTCAAGAAGATCGTTGTACTTGGCGATGGTATTCACCGAAGTGGTGAAGTCAACAGCCACATTAGGGAAGGTGGAAGCGGTCTTCGCACCCTTCTTGGTAGTGATAACGATAACTCCGTTGGAAGCTCTGGAACCGTAGATAGCGGTCGCGGAAGCATCCTTAAGGACCGAGAAGCTCTCGATGTCCTCGGGGTTGATGGAAGACAGAGGGTCGGACATACCGGAGATGCCGTCATTGGAGACCGGCAGGCCATCGATAACGATCAGAGGGTCGTTGGAGGCGTTAATAGAAGAACCTCCACGAATACGGATGGTAGCACCGGAACCCGGCATACCACTTCCCTGGGTGACGACGACACCAGCGCTCTTACCTCTAAGGAGGTCGGCCGGGGTCGTGATGACACCCTTGTTGATCTCATCGGCCTTCACGGTCGCGACCGATCCGGTCATGTCACTCTTCTTCACGGTACCGTAGCCGATGACCACGACCTCATCGAGGAACTCACCGTCCTCGGTCAGGGTCACCCTGGCAGGAACCTCAGAAGCCTTGAATGTCTGGGTCGTGTAGCCGATGCAGCTTATCACCACAACAGCGTCAGGACCCTTGACAAGCAGGAGGAAGTCTCCGTCGAGGCCCGTGGGAGTACCGTTCGTGGTGCCCTGCTCCATGACAGTGGCTCCGATGACCGGTCCCAAAGCGTCGACCACGACTCCCTTGACCTGGTATCCGCCCTGGGCGGACACAGTTGTGGCGGTGAGGCATAGCAGCAACACCGTCACGGCAGTCATAATCCTTTTCATTCTTTTTTTTGTGTTGTTATGTGTAGTCATATTTGAATGTCAGCTTTTCGAACGTTTCTCCTCGACAAGGCGCACACTGATGGCACCGAGAATAAGGAACACGCCAGCTATTATCATCATATTCCCCTGCACTCCGCCACAGAGTTTGAGGACGACACCGCCAAGGGCGGCCGCCACGATCTGGGGCAGGCAGATTGTGCAGTTGAAGAGGCCAAGGTAGCTTCCCATGTGCTCGCCGTGAAGAGAGTTGGTCAGCAAGGTGAAAGGCAGCGCGAGCATCGCGGCCCAAGCGGCTCCGATCAGGAAATACGACAGGAATAGCACATACTGGTTGTGGACGAAAGCCACTGAGATGAACCCGACCGCTCCGAGAAGCAGGCTCACCACATAAGCGAGCTTCAACGACTTGAACTTGGGGATCACGATGGCCCAGAGGATGGAACCGACAGCCTGGATGGCGAAGACCACTCCGACCCAGTTTCCGGCGGCCTGGTAGCCCTCGGAAGCGGTGTCGGTAGAGTTCCAGCAATTGGCTGCGATAGTGCCGTTGGAATATGTCCACATGTACATGAAGGCTGCCCAGCAGAAGAACTGCACCAGACCAACTGTCCAGAAAG
>OMQO01000292.1 GCA_900313275.1 uncultured Bacteroidales bacterium | reverse complement strand
AATGAAGTCAGGTAAGATGGAACGCATCACGGACGATTATGACATGCCAGTTGGTAAGGCGAGCCATGTACACAGCGTCTCTAACCAGCGTGTCGTGTCGCTGACCGCACCCGAAGGGCGAAAGGTGGACATCTGCCTGAGGGCATTCAATGACGGTGTCGCCTTCCGCTACCTGTTCCCGGAGCAGGAAGGTATTGATAGTCTGCGAGTTCGCGGCGAGCTGATGGAGCTTCACCCAACCGGTGATCCTATTCTCAAGGCAATGTATCTTCCGGGGCTGGTCTGCTCCCACGAATCCCCCTACACAACTCTTCGTCTTAGCGAGCACAACGTCGGGAAAACCGCTGACATGCCCGTGCTGCTCTCCTATGACAGCGGAGCTTTCCTCGCTCTCACGGAAGCAATGGTTGTTGACTTCGCCGGCATGAGAGTGACGGCCGAGAATAGCACACTGAAAGGAGTCCTGACTCCGCGAATGGACAAGCCGGAGTACAGCGTCTTGGCAGACCTCCCCCACCGGTCACCCTGGAGGGTATTCCTTGTCTCTGACCGGGCCGGAGCGCTGATGGAGTCGAATATTCTTACGACTCTATGCGATCCTTGCGAGGAGACGGACCTGTCATGGATCAAGCCAGGCAAAGCGACTTGGCCGTGGTGGAACGGCTACCAGTCCTCACCAGAGGCGAAAATAGGCGACCTCCAGACCGTCAATTTCAACATCAGCAAGGAATACATTGACTTCTGCGTCGCCAACGGCATTGAGTATCACTCCATTTCCGGAATCCTTAATTCAAAAGGATCCGAGGTCGTCTGGTACGCGAAAGTAGACCGCATTCCTGGCGCTCCAGGCGATGAAGACTGGCCGACAGAAACCTACCCCGGCTTCGACATCAAACCTATTTGCGAATATGCCAAGCAAAAAGGAGTTGACATGCGTGTCTGGGTCCACTGGGAGGCACTTGCGAATGACATCGAGGGTTCTTTCAAGAAGTTCCAGGAGTTAGGCATCAAGGGTATGATGGTGGATTTTATGGATCGTGACGACCAGGAAATGATTGATTATCAGAAACGAGTGCTGGAGCTTGCGATGAAGTACCATCTCCATATTCAGTTCCACGGAGCCAGCAAGCCCTCGGGACTCCAAAGGACATATCCCTGCGAGTTCACCCGGGAGAACACTCTCAACTATGAGGTTTACAAATGGGACTATGCCCGCCAGATGGGAGCCGACCACGACTTGAATATGCCGTTCACACGCTGCCTGGCTGGCCCCGCTGACTATCATCTGGGAGGCTTCCTGTCGCTGCCGTATGATGATTACAAGGTTGAGCCTCTTCATCCTTACGTCACCAGCACACGCTGCCATATGCTTGCCATGTACGTGACTCTTGAGAGCAGTTTGCACCTTGTCTCAGATGCCCCCGCCAACTACGAAGGCCAGCCAGGATTTGAGTTCATCAGAGAAGTTCCCACAGTTTGGGACGAGACTATTGTCCCTCAGGCCAAGCTCGATGAATATGTTGTCACGGTCCGCCGGAAGGGCGATAAATGGTTTGTTGGAGCCATCGGAAATCACTCAGCGAGAGATATTTCCATCCCTCTTGATTTCCTTGGCGACGGTGAGTACACCATGGAGCTATTCACCGATGCAGAAGACACTGACACGGATCCCAACCATCTTGAGAAGAAAGTGCTTCAGGTAAAAAAGACCGACACCATCGAAGTCCATCTTGGAGCCTCCGGTGGTGCCGCTGCCATTATAAAACCGTAGAGTCGGATCTTACGATCTTTTAATCATCGATATTGATGAGCTTGCCGTTTTTATCGAACTTCAGTTCCAAATCGTTTCCAAGCTCAATCTCGATTCCGTAGGGTTCCTTGTCAATTTTGACGATAACCTGACCTGGGAAACTGGTCTCAACATATTCCGCGATATTGGCAGGAACAAGTTTGGAAGGCACAGCCGCCCTCTTGCATTCAACTTTATCCCATTCTCCCTTGGAATTGAAGTCAATCTCGGTACCATCCTGGAGAGTGACCTCATAGGTGGTTTTCATTAGTTCACGGTCTTTTTTCGCGAATGAGACCGCCACATCCGGGAAGTATTCACTGATAAAGGTTTGAGCCACTGTAGGAAGCTCTTTAACAGTGATGATTCTGTCCTGGCAGGAAACGAGTGGTGCGGCAATAAACAGGACCGCGAAGGCCACGACGATGTTCAATAATGATTTCATAATGCTAAAATATTAGTTTG
>OMQO01000224.1 GCA_900313275.1 uncultured Bacteroidales bacterium | reverse complement strand
TCGTCTCGGGAACGGTGTTGATCGAGGTGAACTCACTTGACTCGCCGGCGCTGAATATCTTGATCTTGTCACCGGGACTCCAATAGTTCTTGCCCTCAGCCTCGTTGTAGGAAGTCCTTGTCTCACCGGTAGCGTCAGCGATGCTCGCGGTGATGACAACCTCTGTCTTGCCATTCTGGATTGATGGCTCAGGATCCTGCAGGTCGAATTCAGTCCTCTGGCAGGAAGCCAATGAAAGAGATACCGTAAGCGGCAAGAGCGTCACGATGAAACGCCAGATAGTTTTTCTCATGATAGTAAATTTTAATTATTACTTACGCTGAAGAATTGCTCCGGGAGTCCCCAGGCTTCAACATAATTGGCTACCGCGGTTTCTGAAGGCACCACAAAGCAGCCGTTAGAGTCTCTGAACGTGATACCGGCGAATGTGCCAGTATTAGCAGTCGTGTCAATACGCGGAGGATTCTCTCCGGCCATCACTATTCTCGCTAACTGGTGAGCGGTTGTACCTGTACCGGTCGGATATGAGAAGAGCCTGTTGCGCATATCCGTGATATTCGGTCCGATTCCCACAATCCGAAGAAGGCTTCCCCTTCCCAGCGCGCCAATTCCGATAGAAGTGATAGCGGGAAGTGAAATAGTGGTTAGCTTATGGTTGTAGAAACACCTTGTTCCAAGAATCGAGACTTTTGGAATGCTGAGTGAAGAGATATTATCGCAACCATAAAAAGCGTGACTACCCAGCGAGGTCGCTCTCGGGAGGCTCACGGAAGTGAGGCTGGAACAATTCCTGAACGCTTCATCCCCTACCGACCGTACGGTGGAGAAGTTGACACCCGTGTTAAGGTTGCCGTTGTTGACGCTTTGGAGCGCCGTACAGCCATAGAAAGTGCCATCTCCAATTGAAGTTATGATTTCTCCAGTCGTCACGCTCACAAGCGAAGTGCAGTTCTTGAACGCGTTCGCCCCGATGGAGGTCGCGGCGCAGGACACGGAAGTGAGCGACGCGCAGCCAAGGAAAGCCTCGGCTCCGATTGAAGTCACTCTATGAGACGGGAAAGCCGCAAGAAGGGAACATCCGGAGAATGCGCTGGCTCCAATGGTTGTGACGGTTGTCGGCAGGGAGACGTAGTCAATGTAGTCCGCGCGTCCGGCGAACAAGCCGTCCGGGATGCTCTCAGGAGCGACATTGAACATCGCGATCATGATTGTAGCCTCGCCAATTGACTCCGGGACATCGATGATGGGGTCGATTTTCGAATGGGAGGCATCGATGTGAAGTACACTCCAGCCGCGGAAATGTGCGTCAGACAGAGCACCAAAATCCATATCGTAATAGGATTCGGAATCATCATAATTATGATACCAAATCTCCTTGGGGCTTTGGTAGCAAGCGATATGATTCCTCATCGCATACCAGTTTGGTTGGGCATAATTCTCATTAACGTAGTCATCGACAGTCAGTCCGGGAACCCAGATCTCCAAGTCGTCCGGTGTGTAGGTGAAAACACCTTGGCCCAATGTCGGAACGACCTCGCCTTCAATCCTCATCTTGGTCAGGCTGGAGCAGCCTAAAAACGCGAAGTCGATAATCTCAGTGACAGATTCGGGGATGGTGATTTCGGTGAGGTCAGAGTATCTGAACGCGCCAAGACCGATTTTTTCCAGAGTGCTCGGAAGGATGACCTTTGTGAATTTGGCTCCTTTCATGGCGGTCTTGCCAATTGTCACCACTCCTTCCGGAACCTGGTATTCGCCGGTAGTTGCCGCAAGGGCATACGAGAGCAATTCGCCGTCAGCGTTGATGAGAGCGTGGCCGTCGCTGGACACCATGCTGTTATCTCCAGTGAAAGATGCCAGGTTATTGCAATCCAGGAAAGGATTCTGCGAGATAGTGCTGAGGCTTGCGGGAATCTCCACTGTGGTCAGAGGATTATTCTGGAAAGCGCCGGCTCCCAAGAATGTCAGGCTTTCCGGCAGGGTGACAGTCTCAAGTTTACAAACCGCGAAAGCCTCCGCCATAATCTGTGTGACATTACTTCCGAAGGTCACACCCTCAAGATTTGAGCACCCCGCAAACGCATAGGTAGCAATAGTTTCCACACTTTCAGGAATGGTGACCTCTTTAATGGTAGTCACGTTCTGGAAGGCATTCCTGGGAATAGTGGTGATGTCATCGCTTCCTGTTACCGTATAGACATCATCACCAAGATCCTGAATCTGAGGGTCTGTGAACACATTCTCCCATGCGATGTCATTTATGTTCGCTCCTTCTGTCAGAGTGACCAGCATTGCGTTGGGAGCGATGATTGGCACGTAACGATCTTCGTAACGATCCCAGAACTGGCTGTTCTTGTAGTGGTGCAGCTTTCCGGCAGGAACATAAATAGGATAAGGACGGGAAGACTCGAAAACCTGGCCCGGGGCTACGGTCTTCAAGGTCGCGTCGCTTTTCGCTATCTTTGCCCAGTTCATATCCCGGCAATTATAGAAAGCATATGGATATACATGCGTGACGTTGGCGGGGATGGTCACATCCACAAGGGAACTTCCCTCAAACGCATAATCATGAATGTACCTCAAGCTTGAAGGGAACACCACATGGCCTATAAGAGTCTCCGCGAAGGCCCATTTCTGGATACGGACCACTCCTTCCGGAATAGTGTAAGTCTCACCTTCAAGGGCACCAGAAGCAAAAACAAGAAGCTCATCGTCCCTGATAAGGCATAAATGGTCATCGGAAGCATATTTCCCATTAAATTGAGTCAAACTGTAGCAATCAAGGAAAGGGTTACCGATAAAAGTACCATAACGGTCATGGCCTATGCTTTCAACTGAGTCAGGAATTGTGATCTCTGTCAGGTTCGCACAACCTGCGAACGCGTCCGCACCTATCCATTCAAGACCCTCAGGAAGAGTTATCGCCTCAAAAGCACAGTTCCAGAAAGCGCCCTCCTCAATCCGTTTGACATTGCTTCCGAGATTGATGGTGACAAGGTTGGAGCAGCCCAGGAAAGCATTGAACCCAATGTATTCGACCGTCTCCGGAAGGGTAATGGAACTGAGGTTTTCCTTGGCTTGGAATGCCCTCTCATCAATCTCTGTCAGAGGCGACTTGAAACGGACGATTCCGACTCCCCCGTTATCGTCCGGGCTAATGTTGCTGTCAATCTCGTTGTCGCTTCCTGAGGCGATTGTGTACTCGACAGCCTCGCCGTCGGTGGAGGTGTACCAGATCTCGTTTATGCCCTGAGTGGTGGACTGAACCCAGCCGGTGCTGACGCCGTCGGAGATGTTCGCCGGGTTCTCGATCCTCACGTCCACAGGCTCCGACAGGTTCCTGAACCTGATCCTGTTCAACGGACGGTTCGCCCTCAGCTC
>OMQO01000226.1 GCA_900313275.1 uncultured Bacteroidales bacterium | reverse complement strand
CTCTAATACAGAAATAAGTTTCTCCACCTTTTCTTTTCTTTTTTAAAATAGCTGGTCCAAAACCAATAGAATATTCTTGGCAATAGACATTGAAAAGCTTGGCCATTGTTAAATGCCCAGCTTCATGAATTGCGATAAGAGCTGTTAAAGAAATGATAAATAGGAGTATTGAAACAATCCATTCCCACCACTGCATTAGTTAGCCGCCTTTCTAGATAATTTATCTATCTTTTTAATTTGCTTGAGACTTGGTTTATATATAACAGGTGTTGCATCTACGACCTTATTTCAGTTTGCTACTCCGGATAAAATCCGGAATCTGTTCGATATCAACTTCTTCGCTCCTTTTGAGTTTACTCGTCTTCTCCTGAAAAATAAACTTATCAGAAAAGGAGCGTCGATAGTTTTCATATCATCTATTGACGGTCCAATTAATGTTCATATCGGCAACAGTACCTATAGCGCCACAAAAAGTGCCATCGCTACTGCCGCCAGGGGGATGGCTCTTGAACTTGCTTCCAAAGGAATCCGGGTTAATTATCTGATGCCTGGGCAGACGGAAACTCCTCTTATCCATGGTGATAGTATAACTCAAGAACAATTGGATCTGGACAAGAAGAGTTATCCGCTTGGTCGATATGGTCGTCCAGAGGAAATAGCTTACGGTGCTATTTATCTGTTATCTGACGCCAGCAGTTTTACCACAGGAGCTGGCCTCGTGATTGATGGTGGTTTTACAATTACTTGATAATTAATATGTTCAATCCATTTACTTTAGAAAATAAAACAATACTTGTCATAGGCGTCGCATCAGGGATGGGGAAAGCTACTGCGGTTGCCTGTGCGAAGATGGGCGCTACAGTGATTGGTGTCGATTTGAATCCGGAGGGAATGGCCGCAACCATGGCTGGACTCGAAGGGGACAACCATCTGAGTTATCATTTGGATCTAGCTGATGATTCATCATGGGATGCTCTTTTGGAAGGAGCCCCACAACTAGATGGGGTTGCCAGTTGCGCTGGGATAGCCAATATGAATCCTTTTTCCTTTGTGATCCGTTCTGAATTCGATAGAGTATTCGGTGTCAATTTCTTCGGCCCTGTTCTTTTGGTCAAGGCTCTTATCAAGGCAAAAAAAGTCAAGAGAGATTCTTCCGTTGTCTTCGTGTCATCAGTTGACGGTCCTAGAATTGTCCATGTCGGTAATTCTGTTTATTCAGCGTCAAAGAGCGCTTTGGTAGGCATGGCCAGGAATATGGCTATTGATCTCGCTCCCAAGAAGATTCGTGTGAATTGCGTACTTCCTGGCACAACGGATACCCCTTTGATACGTACTGGAAATGTCACAGAGGAAGAACTGGAGGAGAATGCCAGAAAATTCCCGTTGAAACGCTTTGGCAAGCCCGAGGACATGGCATATGGTATTATTTATCTGCTCTCAGATGCCAGCGGTTTTGTGACTGGAACAGAGTTGGTGATTGATGGTGGTTATTCAATTATTTAAGTATGGCTATTATTCGTTTTAATAATATTGGTATCGCTGCTATTTCCGCTTGCGTCCCAAAGAATATTGATTCTAATCGTGATTTGGGCTATCTGATTCCTGAGGCGGAAATCGGGAAGACGATCAGCACCATTGGTATTGAGGAGAAACGAATCGCTGATGCCGATGTCTGCGCATCGGACTTGTGCTTCGAGGCTGCGCAGAAGTTACTGTTTGACAATGATATAGACCCTGCTTCGATAGACGCTCTCATCTTTGTCAGCCAGACTCCGGACTACATCCAGCCGGCGACGGCTCCCATCCTTCAGCATCGTCTTGGTCTTCCGAAGACGACCCTTTCTTTTGATGTCAACCTGGCATGTTCTGGCTATGTCTATGGCCTTTCGATCGCATATTCATTCGCTTCACAAAACGGTATCGGCCGGGTTTTGCTCCTTGTCGGAGAGACTATGTCAAAGATTGTCTCTCAATATGACAAAGTCAGCAAGCCTCTTTTTGGTGATGCTGGTACCGCCACTCTTATTGAGAAAGGTGATTATGGGGAGGCCGCTTTCTCATTGCATTCTGATGGCAGCGGGGCCGATATCATGATGGTCCCCTATGGTGGCTTCAGAAATCCCAGTTGTGAAGAGGGGTTGAAAATGGTCGAAGATGCTGCTGGAAATCGCCGTACTGGAGAGCATTTCAGAATGAAAGGCATGGACGTGTTCAATTTCGGGATGCGTGTTGAACCCAAGGATATAAAGTTTTTACTCACGGAGACTGGATTGGATGTCAGTCAGGTTGATCTTCTGATTTACCATCAGGCCAACCGTTTCATGACTGAGTTCTATACCCGTAAGCTTAAAATGTCTCCTGATAAGACTCCGTACTGCCTTGGCCAATTCGGAAACACGAGTTCCGCTTCAATCCCTTTGACTATTGTCACGCAACTTAAGGATGGCTATCCTGAACGTGAGCATGTGATCCTGTCAGGATTCGGCGCTGGCCTTTCATGGGGGAGCGCTATGCTTGATTTGAGGAAATGCGCTATCTCAGAATTGATTGAGTATTAGCGGTATGAGCTGGTTCGTCTTTCGCACAGACACTGTTGAGCGCTTCTTCCCGAAGGAGTATTCTTTTTCGGGCTACGATGACATCTCCGTCATTCCCGAGGATGCGGAGGGCTATGTCTGGTTCTACCAGGTACCACCCGTCACTTCGGTCGCTGAGCTTGTCGAAGCGCACCGGAAACTGGAATATGTCCTCGAGCGGATTCCGGCGGGAAAGACAGTGATCGCCCTTACTATGGAGCCCCTTTACGAGGTCGCTCTTGTCGGGAATGATTTTTCCCTCAGGGAGGCCATCGAGAGCTACAATGCCTTTTTGCGGGATGCTTCCAAGAAGTATAATAACTTGAAAATCATTGACTTCTCAGAGTTTGTCCGGCGCTATCCGGTGGGCGATCTTCTCGACTGGAGGTTCTACTTTATGAGCCAGATGGGCCTATCGCCATGAAGCGCAAGAAGTGCCTTGTCCTTGACCTCGACAACACCCTTTGGGGCGGCGTTCTGGGTGAGGATGGACCTTCGGGCATCAAGATCGGGGGAGACTATCCCGGAAAGGCGTTCTTGTTCTTCCAAAAGTCGCTTCTGGCCCTCTCTAAGGCAGGTGTTATCCTGGCTGTATGTTCAAAGAATAATGAGGCGGATGTCTTGGAGGCTTGGGAGAAGAATCCTTTCATGGTCCTGAGGAAGGAGCATTTCGCCGCAACGCGGATTAACTGGAACGACAAGGCGACTAACCTTAAGGAACTTGCCGAAGAACTGAATATCGGGTTGGATTCCTTTGTCTTTGTCGATGACAACCCGACAGAGAGGGAGCTTATCAAGCAGATGCTTCCGATGGTCTCCGTGCCTGAGTTCCCGGCACAGCCCTATGGACTTCCTCCTTTCTTCAAGTCTCTTGCGGAGGACTATTTCGCGGTCTATTCCTTGACCGCCGAGGATCTCGCTAAGACCGAGCAGTACAAAGCCAATGCTGCGCGTTCCGCCGCCCAACATTCGTTCAGTGACTTCGGGGCATTTCTGGAAAGTCTTGATATTCAATTGACTATCAAGGAGGCCAACGAGTTCAACATCCCCAGGATCGCTCAGATGACCCAAAAGACCAACCAGTTCAATCTGACTACCAAGCGCTACACTGAGTCGGATGTCAAGACCTTCGTGGCTCAGGGCTGGAAGATCTGGTGCTTGGGAGTCGCGGACCGTTTCGGAGACAGCGGCATCACTGGAACTGTTTTTGTTAATGGGGAGGGAGTTATTGACTCTTACCTTCTGAGCTGTCGAGTTTTGGGCAAGGGGATAGAGTTCGCTTTCTTGAAGTCCGTATTGGCACTGTTAAAGAATCAGGGGCTTAAATCCGTTAGAGCCTTGTATTCCCCGACCGCCAAAAACGCGCAAGTCAAGGACTTCTATGAGCGCTGCGGTTTCCGCCTTGAAAGCGAGGGAGAGGATGGAAGCAAGGCATATTCGATTGATTTGGAAGAAGCTGATTTGACGATAGATAAGTACTATAATATAAAGTTTTAGATAAATGGAAGAGAAAGTTAAGAATATCCTAAAGAACCTCTTTGAGTTGGAGACGGTTGATGAGACCTGTTCCCAAGAGACCTGCGAGAAGTGGGACTCCATGGGCCAGTTGAATCTTGTGATCGAGCTCGAGAGTGAGTTTGATGTGACTCTGGAGCCTGAGGAAATCGGCGTGATGAAGTCATACAACGATATTATCTCGATTCTTCGTGGCAAACTCTCCTAGAACCACAAATCATCCTTTACTTGCCTTCCTGCAGAAGCACTTCTCTAGGGGCTGTTATCCTATCCAGAAGTTTTTCGCTGCGGCGGAGTACTGGCTTCTTGACTGCTGGTGGGCTTTGAGAGGCCATCGTAAGCCGTCTCCGGAGGAGGTGGCTCTTGTCGCTGGGAAAGTCACTTTCATGTTCAAGTCCTTCGAGCGGCAGAAGCAGGCGATCGCGCTTGTGAAGAGCATCCGTCGTTTCTTCCCCGGGACGCGGATTGTGATCGCTGACGATAGCAAGGAGCCACTTCAGATCGACGGGGATGATGTGACGATCATCCACATGCCATTCAATTCCGGCCTCAGCAAGGGGCTTAACCTGGCATTGGCCGAGATTAAAACTCCTTTCCTGTTCAGGATGGACGATGACGAGTTGCTTACCAGGAGGACGAATCTGGCCAAGGAGCTTCAATTCTTTGAGCTTCATCCGGAAGTGGATCTTGTCGGAATTCCTTGCATCGACGCGTGCAAGCCTTCATCCGTGAAGAAGAACCTGAAGGTGTACAGCAGGTTCCCGATGCGTGATGCTCCTCTTCCCTTGAAGATCGCCCACGGAGCTTGGATCGACAGTTTCCATGTTGTGTTCGGGAAAGTCCCTAACATATTCATTGCCAAGACAGAATCGGTCCGTCAGGTTGGTTGGGACGACAATATCCGCATGATCGATCACCATGATTTCTTCTACAGGGCGGCTGGCGTCATTGTCTCTGTCATTTCCCGCAGGAGCGTGGTGTTCCATAATCATAATTATTTCTCGAAGGTGTACAACAGCTACCGTTCCGACTGGAAAGGTGATGCTATCTATCTAAGGCAGTTCAGATACAAACGATGAATAAGACAGTGGAATCTTTCCTCGCTTTGGTGAGGGCTGGTCTTTGGGAGCAAGATTTCCCGATCCTGACTTATGGTGAGCCGGATTTCGGCGGAATCCTTAAGCTTGCCAGGGAACAGTCTGTGCAAGGCTTGGTAGCCGCCGGGCTGGAGCATGTCACAGACATGAAGATTCAGAAGACGGATGCCGTTCCGTTCATGAAAGCGGTTCTCAGGGTCGAGAAGTACAGCGAGGCGATTAATCAATTCGTCTCTGAGCTGTTCCTCGATATGGACAAGGAAGGCATGAAGAGCGTCCTGATAAAAGGCCAAGGCGTGGCTCAGTGCTATGAAAGGCCTCTATGGCGTTCTGTCGGAGATGTCGATTTGCTCGTTGAGAAGGAGAACTATCAGAAAATCAGAGACTTTTTGCTTCAAAAGGCCTCATTGGCGGTCGTGGAGGTCGATGCGAAGAAGCACTTGGCCATGGAGTTCGGACGTTTCACTGTCGAGCTTCATGGACTCTTCCACACCGATTTCTCCTCCCGAATCGACTCGGTTATCGATCAGATTCAGGAAGGAATATTCAAGGAGGGGAGAATCCGTCTTTGGGACAATGGTGGGACAATGGTTCCGCTCCCTGCGCCGGATGACGATATAATCATCGTTTTCACCCATTTCATAGGTCATTTCTATGTTGGTGGCGTGGGGCTGCGGCAGATTTCCGACTGGTGCCGCCAGCTTTGGACTTTCAGGGAAAAGATTGACTTGGGTTTGCTCCGGAAACGATTGGAAATGATGGACTTGGCCCAGGAATGGCAGGCCTTCGCCTCTTTCGCTGTTGACTACTTAGGGATGCCTCGTGAGGCTATGCCTTTCTATGAGGAGTCACGGCGGTTGAAGAGGCGTGCCCGGAAAATCCTATCACTAGTGCTCCACACTGGAAATTTCGGTCACAACAAAGATGAGAGCTACCGCCGTAAGCATACCAAGCGGATCAGCGACATCATCACTCTCATTAAGCGAGTCGGGGAGTTCATCCGCTTGTCAACGATATTCCCGTCAAAGGCCCCGGGTTATTTCTGGACTTATGTCCGTCGTCGTGATGACAGGGCTGCTGAATATTTTTAACAGATGGCAACCATCGCACCTTGTGATCTGACTCTGGCGCTTCTCCGCGCCGCCCTGC
>OMQO01000249.1 GCA_900313275.1 uncultured Bacteroidales bacterium | reverse complement strand
TGGCTCTAACGGCGCAACAGGAGGAAATTCTGCGGTTACTTGCCCGCAATCGGATTGAGAATCCCGAAAGTTATGTTGCGGGAGGTCTGGCATTAAACTACAAACTGGATACGCCTCGTCTTTCACGTGACATCGACATCTTCCACGACTCGAAGGAGGCCATGGTCCGCAGCTGGGAGATGAACAAAGCCGTACTTGTCGCAAGTGGATTTGCTGTGAACCCCGACATCCATGCTTGAATATGTTGCCCGGCGTCACTACAATCAGGTCGAGCTTGACGAAAAGATCATTCCGAAGGGCACATACAATGCTGCTGAGCTTTGTCGGTTTTGGCACGAACAGGTTGACCGTACGCGTCTCGTGGGGCGCTATATCGGAGAGACGGAAGAGAACATGAAGGGAGTTCTCGAGGAAGCCAAGGGCAATGTGCTCTTTATCGACGAGGCCTACAACCTCAGCGTCGGCAACGAGGACAAGAAGGACTTCGGCGGTCGCGTGCTCGACTCGCTGCTCACCGTCCTCACACAGCCCAACCCCGATATGCTCATCGTCTTCGCCGGCTACACCCTCGAGATGGAAGCCATGCTGAACTCCAACCCTGGACTCAACAGTCGCTTCCCCTACCGATACCAGTTCGACGACTACGACGCCGTCCAGCTCATGGAGATCGCCATGCGCCTCTTCAAGCGCGACGACTATATCCTCTCCCCCGAGGCTGCCAAGGAGATGCGCAGTGCCATCGATCAGGCCCTGAAGACGAAAGACCAGCACTTCGGCAACGCCCGTTGGATAGAGCAGTTCGTCCGCAACGGCATCATCCCCGCCATGGCCGATCGTGTTATTACCGCCATGAATGCCTGTGACGATGTCCCTGCCATGAATACCGAAGGCGATCTCTTCGCCTCCTCTGTCGACTTCCAGCGCATCGAAGCCTCCGATGTCACGAAGGCCTTCGAGCGTTTCCGTCCCAAAGCCGCCCCGCTGAAGCCCCACCACAAAGTGGTGTCAGGCTTCAGCGCCTGACGGCGCCCCTTGTTTGAAAAACGAACAAATGAAATCATTTACCATGACACGATTATTGTTAAAGCTTACGCCCGACAGTGGCAGAACCGATTTGACCTATTTCATGGGAAAACTCAATGTGATCCTTTCTCTCTCCAAGGCGTTGGACATCTCTAACGAGTGTTCCTTTTCCTTGTATAACGATCAATTTTGGATGCTTCTTCATGCAGCCACTGGCGACAAAGAAGTCAAACGTAAAGAGCATGAGTTCAACGTTTCTTTTAGTCAGAGCGTCCTTTGGATACCAGGTGATTACATCTTCTTATTCCATAGTGGCGACACCATCCTCCGATTCGATCTCCAACTCAACGAGCATGGGGTGATAAAAGAGACAGGTTTCCGTCAGTGTCCGAAGATGAGCGACGAGGATATTCTCTCAGGAGCATTGGCTTCCATTAATGCCTGGCGTACTTTTTTCTCTAATACGCCAGGAATGATGCAATGGAAGCGTTGGCTGATAGAACGGCTCCAGGAGCGGGCATTTAACACGCTGAGGGCTGAGCATCGGCATGGTGTCCTGGCATATTGTAACAATCTGCTCGTCGCCTCACCGTCGCCAGATTTCGCTTCAAGGAATATAACCCTTCTGAAATTCTTGGCAGATATCAAGTGCGAAACCCATTGTGCAGATTGTACTACGCTCTATGATCCATCCAACTGCAATCCATACCACAATCTGGAGGAATTGTTTAGTAGCCAGGTTTCCGACGACAATATGCTGGGACTCTCTCTCCCCGTATCGAAAGACCGGATTTATTGCTTTAGGAATATCTGGGCATTGCTGGAGCCAGGTAGGGAGTATGTCTTGAAAAAGATACTGTCCCACTGCCCCGGCTATTATGATTCCGTCATCTTTAGTGGTACACAGGAGGATATCGACAGACTATTGGAGCGTGAACCCTCGTTGCAGGGCTATTTCCCTCAGCGTAATCGTTTGGCCATAGAACCCTATACCATCGAAGAGATCATCCGTATCTTTTTCTATGAGGCCGACAGATCACGACTGACATTCACCCCTGAAGCCATCGATGCTGCTTGTCGCCAATTGGCAGAACGATTCCAGCAGGGTCTCATCACCAATTGGCTTTGGAAGGATATTCGCCACTATATTCAGGATGACCTCCTTCCACATTACAACCGTCGTGCCATTGCTGCCATCCAGCAGGGTGTCGCTCTCACTGAGGTTCTCGACCTCCGACCAGAAGATTTATGATTGAAAACCAATGTAAGATAGTTAGACTTATGTATTCAGAAATTGCAAAGAAAAACAGAAACGATATTTTAAAATTCCTCCAGAGTCTTGGGGAGGAACGCAGAATCTACTCAGCCCATCGTCAGGGCTTGGAGCCTTTGCTTCCCGATATGGAAGCCTATATCTATGCCACGGAAGAAGAAATCATCATTGTACTCATGGATCCGGGAACCAACCAACGGTTCGGAGACAAAGATGAGATGACGTGGGATTTGGCCCTTACCTGCGAAATGTACCGCAATCGTCTGCAACGTCTCAGCAAGCATGTCCCGAATGTCTATGGCGTTTTAGTGACTTCCGACCATGTCATGGAGTGTGATGATTTGCAGGAAATCTGGGATGCCCTCGACATGGCCATCATCGACAGCACAGAGGGCCTTGACCACCTCTCCCTCCCCGTCAATACTGAAGAAGACCTGCCCGTCGCCTTCCCTTTGGATTTCCTCTATAACGCTGAGTTTACCGAGTCCGACCTCGCCTTTGCTGAGTACAGTCTCAGCACACTCATCGATCCATACACCACCCCCGAAGAGCGGAAAGAAGATATGGACTATCTCATTAAAGAATTCGGAATGTATGACGAACAATGACAATACCCTCGCTTTGGCCCGCAGTTTCATCAAGACGGCACGAGGCTACGCGGAATACAAACGGATAATAGGCTACAATGAAGACAACTACGACATCCTAGACATATTAAACCAAAAGGCCAGTCTTGAGATCTGCAACCGAGGGCCT
>OMQO01000227.1:3369-4376 GCA_900313275.1 uncultured Bacteroidales bacterium | reverse complement strand
GTCAGCGAGGTTAGGGTCAGCCCGGACCTCTCGATCGCCAAGACATATGTAAGCATATTCCCTTCAGCCAAGCAGGAAGAGGTGATGAAGATTCTGAACGACAACATGAGGGAACTCCGCGGGGCTCTCGGTCGTCAGGTCGGACGCCAATTGAGGATAGTTCCTGAGATAGTGTTCTATCTTGACACCACGCTCGATTACGCTGAGCATATCGAGGAACTGCTGAAGAAGTAGGGATAGTGAGTATTACCTTAAGATACAGACGGTTACCCCCGTCTGTATTTTTTTGTCCCCGCACCATAGCCAGTAGCGGTCTTTATCTGCCTTGGCAACCTCAAACCGGCCTTTCACTGATTTAGTGGAGTTCTCTATAGTCCAGGTGACGGTGGCGTCGAGTTTCTGGCCGACGGAAGAGGGTATGGTGGAGCACGTGACGGTGTAATAGTTTCTCATCTGGTCGTCCCCGACCCGGAACTCCTTTTTGGTCGAGTTGTAACCCAACTGCCCGGTGAGAGGGTCATATGTGTGGATCACGCTCCCGGCTACTTTGAGTTGGACCTGTGACCCACCCACAAATGAGCTGTCAGGCTCCAGCCCTCTATGACAGGAGGACAGGATCAAGACAAAGACGATAAGCGAAAATATAACAGACTTTCTTCTCATCATTGGATTGTGATTTCTTTAGACAGAATGTCGGTGGAGCCATCGGAATGGTAAACTACCGCTTTTAAAGTGCCGGATTTGGAGGGATGGAAGAATCCGCTCCCGTCGGTGTGGATCGAGGCGCCGTCATAGGTCCATGAAACTCTCTCTCCTACAGCATTATAGACCCTTAGCGGCAATCCGGTTCCGGCAGGGAATTTACCGCCGATTCTGGATCCGGCAAGATATTCAAGATAGATGTAAGGCTTGCCGTTTGTCTGAACCGCCTTGGTGAGGAAGTCGCAGGCGACGGTCTCCCCGGTCACCCCGTTCCTGTCAAAATGGATGTCCACCGTGTAGGCTGT
>OMQO01000227.1:0-3334 GCA_900313275.1 uncultured Bacteroidales bacterium | reverse complement strand
GTTATGGAATACTTTCCATTGCTGTAGGCGCTTACTTTCTCGGACTTCATGCTTCCTGAAGTCTTGCCCCAAGAGACAACGGCTTCGCCTTGGTAATTCTCAACGTCGGAACTCCATGTGATGATGGCGGCATCCTGGAAGACCTGGGATGACACGTCGATTGGTTTGGGAACCACATCAGCGCTGTTGTACACGGTGAAGGTCACCTTGTCGCCGTTCTTGGTTATCCCGGAGATGGCAAAAGGTGATTCAGTGCCGTCATTGAACTTGAATGCGGGAGTGGAATTGGCTGAGAATGAATTGATTGTCTTGAAAGGGAAGAAAGCTTGCCGCACTTCAATCGCAGCCTTCGAGGTCTCGATCATGTCAGCGCACTCGAAAGAGGGGTTGTTATTGACTTCATTCTCTTCCCACCGGTAGGCAGCGGTCACATTCTTGCCCGCGTCGTCTGACCAGAGGGCATCGTGCTTCTTGCTCATGTCCACATGGTAGATGGCAAGACCTTCCGCACCGATGTAGGCGTCCCAGCCCTTTCTGGCCCTGCACTCGAAAAGGAAGAACTCGTCATGTTCCTCCGGGTTTTCCAGGATGAGATAGTGGCCGTTCTCCGAGATTGGCTCCAGGGTGAATGTGCCGAGTCTCATGGTCTCCGGCTTGCCGATGCCAAGAATCTCCCTGTCAACAGCGTTGTACGATGGGGGTGTGCGGCCTGAGTCATTGAAATTTCCTCCGTCCATCAAAGCCGTGATCTCCCACATGCCTTTCGCCACTCCGCCACTACCATCCTCATCGGTGTCGTAATAGTCCCTTAGGCCTAGAATGTGGCTATATTCATGACAGAAGGTGCCGATATGGCAAAGGCCCCAGACAAGTTGGCCACTGCTGTTCTGGCTTTGGACGGTGAGCTCCGTTGAAAGGCCATAGGTGCGTACTCTCTTACCGTCGAGAGTCAGGTTGTCCACGCTCCATTGGTGGGGCCACATGCAGTCTGAGTCGGCTCCCTCAGCCTCGCTCTTTCCCGCGACAATCACAAACACATTGTCAACTCTCCCATCGCCGTCATCGTCGAATTGCGAGAAATCCACTTCCGGATCCGAGAGGACGCATGCCTCTTTGACAAGCTCTCTGGGATTAGCGTCCTGGCCAGCGATTCCTCCATCGTTCTTCCCGTAGTAGTCATGGTTCTTGGATAGTGTCACTACGGGGCCGATAGTGAAATTGAACTCATATTCTCCTAAAAACTGGTCGTTGAAATAGTCCAGAACGCTCTTTGATCCCTTTTTCGTGACCAGGTCGACAATGTCCTGCCTCCTGGACTCTCCATTCATGAAATGGATATCGGGAAATTGCGCCAGAATCACAAGACAATGCTTCTTGACGGTCGTGGATGCCCTGGTGGCCCTCTCTGTAAAGGGTGGCCATTCGCTTTGGCGGCTCTCTCTCCTGACTTTCGCAGCCTTGTCCCTAAGTGTCCTCCAAGGAATGGAAAGGTAGCTCTCAAGGATTCCGGCGGGCACGTCGTCACCTACCTTGTAGCTACTGCTGATCCTGGATCCATCGGGCAGGAATATGGCATAATGATAAAACCCATCGGCATCCTTGACGACGGGGTGACCTTTGTCAGTGGTCAAGACCTTGCAGAACTCGTCTCCGTAGAGTCGAGCCATAAATGACGAACCATCAGGCTGATACATCAGGAAGGCCCCATTTCTGGGGGCGGATCCCTCAGCTGTCAGGGCAAGGGAGGCGAATAAAACCAGAGTCCAGATTAACCTTTTCATGAAATAAAAGCGGCCGCCTTGATGGTGGCCGCTCGTAATTGATTGTCAGAGATTTACTTCTTGGCCTCAGCCACGGAAACCTGCCTGAACTCTTTGAGGTCCTTCATGAGGGCGAGAGCAGCCTTGCGGGCGCGTGCGCCAGCGGCCTTGTTACCCTTCTCAACCTGAGCATCAGCGTTCACGACGAAGTCGTTGATCTCTTCCTTGATTTTTGCAACGAGCTTTTCCATTTCTTTTAATTTATTTAGTGAATAGTTGATATATAATGTGTTGTGTTATCTAAGGCCTATAATTCTTCGCTTTGCAATTTATGTAAAAAAATGGAATAAACAAACAAAAATCAATAAAATTACTCTTTGCCCTTGTCTGTACCCTTCGCTGGACGGGTGTTCAGCAGATTCATCGCCCTGTCAGGTCCGATCGTGGAATAATTCTTAATGCCCTCGATGACCTTTTCGCAAATACCAGGGACATCCTCCTTCTGCTCCTGCGTGAAAGCTCCCAAAACATAATCGACCTGGCTCCCTGGATTGAAATCGTTGCCGACTCCTATCCTGATTCTGGTCCAGTCAGTCCTTTCAAGGCGGAACTGTATGTCCCTCAGGCCGTTATGTCCTCCGTCACTGCCGTTTTTCCGCATGCGGATAGTGCCGAAGGGCAGGTTGATGTCGTCGCAGACCACGATAAGGTTCCCGATGGGAAGCTTCAGCTTGTCCATCCAGTAACGTACGGCGTTGCCGCTCAGATTCATGTAAGTGGAAGGTTTCAGGAGATAGAATTTCCTGCCTTTGAAAGAGATCTCGGCCACATCACCGTAGCGCTGGGTCGAAAAAGAAGCATTGGATGCCTGAGCCCAGGCATCCAATACCATAAAACCTACGTTATGCCTGGTCGAAGCGTACTCCGCACCAATCACCAAATAACTCTGGCTACCCTCAATAATATCAATCGAATTGACTGATCCATAAGTCGACGATGTATCTTGGCTCACCTTGTAAACATCAGAACTATATAGCGTTCGCAAAGCCCAAGTTGCATTACCCAACGAATCGGAGCCGTTCAACTGTGCATAAACGTCAAACGCAGTCAAATCAAAGGGATCCGAAGACTGGACCTTGGCATCAGAGTTTTTATCGTCACGTTTACGAAATTCTGTATAGAATTTTTCGCCCAGATTTTTAAGCATATCGTCATCAAGGAATCGGAACGAAAAGCGGAAACTATCCCAAATAAAGAACGGAGCATCAAGCACAACTTCTCTAAGAGTCGTACCTGCAGAGCCCTTCAAGCCCCATTCACCACTTGTCTGTTCAGGAATATACTGAATCGAAGTTGCCAAGCCCTGCCCCAAGCCAAAGGCAGAGTGCCAAGACTGGCGTGGATAGTTGCCACCTTAATAGGTAGAGTAAATATTTCTTCGCCATGATTCTATTCTAAAGCAAAACCCACTCCTGCGGGAGAGTGGGTTCTTGCCAACTGCGAGTTTACGACTATTACTGTCGCACCTCTATTATAACACGCGCGCGCGAGTGCAAAACCCATCTTACCCGTCG
>OMQO01000279.1 GCA_900313275.1 uncultured Bacteroidales bacterium | reverse complement strand
ATGTCATCGACAGGGCTAAAGGGCGTTCGGTTTTCTCCCAAGGCGCTTCTCCGATCTTATTCATCGACGAGATCCACCGTTTCAGCAAGTCCCAGCAAGATGCCCTTCTCGGCGCGGTTGAGAATGGAACAATAGTCTTGATCGGTGCCACGACTGAGAACCCCTCCTTCGAAGTGATCACTCCCCTTCTGTCACGTTGTCAAGTCTTTGTGCTGAAATCCCTCGAGGTAGAGGACCTTCAGACACTCTTGGATCGTGCCCTTACTACAGATGTGCTGCTGAAAGAGAAAGACATTGAGGTCAAAGAGACGGAGGCTCTTTTCCGTCATAGCGGCGGTGACGCACGGAAGTTATTGAATATCTTAGAGATAGTTGTTGACTCTTTTGCTGGCAAAGGTGGCAAAATCATCATCGACAACAAGACTGTAACTGATTGCATACAGGAAAACCTGGCGATTTACGACAAAGACGGTGAGATGCACTATGACATCATTTCCGCATTCATCAAGTCGATCAGGGGTTCTGATCCCAATGCTGCCATCTACTATCTGGCCAGGATGCTCGATGGTGGCGAGGACCCTTTGTTTATAGCGCGTCGCCTCTGCCTGTCCGCATCTGAGGATGTCGGTCTGGCCAATCCCAACGCGTTGCTTTTAGCAAACGCCTGTTTCCAGGTTGTGCATCAGATCGGTATGCCTGAGGCCCGGATTCCTTTAGCTGAGGTGACGGTCTATCTGGCCAGCTCTCCGAAGAGCAATGCTTCGTATTTGGCTGTTGAGAAAGCACTTGCGAAGGTCAAGGAAGACAGGACCAAAGCGGTTCCGCTTTATTTGAGGAATGCCCCGACTAAGCTGATGGAAGATTTGGGCTATTCTGATGGTTACAAATATGCCCACGACTACCCGGGCCACTTTGTCGACCTTGAGTTCATGCCTAAAGGCCTCGAAGGCACGGTCTTCTACGAACCGGCCCCGAATCCGCACGAAGACCGTCTCAAAGCCTATCTTCGTTCCTGCTGGCCAAAATACTATTTATAATCGTCAGAACAGGCGGTCAACGGAGGCGATGACTTCTTCGGCGGAGAGGTCAGTGCTGAGAATGAGGTCAGGCTTCTTGAGTTCGAAACCCTTAGCTGTCGCGGTCAACATTCCGGCACCGGTTATATTCAACATGACGGTCTCATTCTTCTTGACGACACCCTCGTCCAAGGCCTTCTTCAACGCCGCGACAGCGGAAGCGGCAGCAGGGAAAATGTCAAACCCCTCTTTGTTGTAGAACTGCAACATCCAATAGACGATGTCATCATTGCTGACTTTGAAAAAGTCGCCACCAGATGCCTTGAGGACATCAAACATGCCTCCAGCGAGACTGTACGGCGGTTTTCTGTTGGAAAGGACCTTTGCCAAGATGATTTCGGCATTCTTCCTGGATTCCTCGGGGCTGATCGGCACAAGATCCCTTGAATCAGCCTTCCACGAATCATACATCAAGGTGTAAGGTGCGTTTTGTACGCAATAGACACGCATATTGTTCGCTCCGAACCGGCCATCCTTCTCAAGACGACACGCGTTTTCCCAAGCGGCGATCGCTCCCGTACCGCTTCCAACCGCTTGGAAATAAGCGTCCGGAATCCTTCCGATAGCCTCCACGGCACTGAGTATCGTTGTGCCCATACCATCGCGCCTGGCCACATTCTTGGCGCCTCCCTCGGCAAGATACCGGGGATCTTTGCACAGTTTCTCTCCCAAGGCGATAGCATCGTAATAGTCGGTTCCGTGAGGGGTAGCTATCACCTTCACACACGGTTTGAGCCTGCGGGTGAACCAGAGGTCGGCGATATTATCATTCGGGATGCAGATCACAATCGGAATGTCGTTGTCAGAGCACACCCGGGCGAAAGCCCTGGCTGTGTTGCCTGCTGACTGGACCACAAGGATATGCTGGTCATTCTTAGGAAGCCTTGCGCAGACAGAAAAAGCCTCAGTCTCCTTGAAAGAGCCGGTCTCCATCTTGGCGCCTTTCTTCGGTACATATCCGGAGAGGGTGATATACAGGTTATCCATGCCAAGCAGGTCAGCCAGCCCTTTGCTCTTATAGGTCACAGGGGCGTGAGATTTCCGCAAGACACGCTTGATAGGGAGCCACTCAGCATACCTGTAAAGGCCTTTCAGATCATCACGAGGAGTGAATTTCTCATTGGCATATACCGCCCTGACAAGTGAAGGAGAGGGGGCCTGGGGATCAGCGAGAGTCCAACCGGCGTCCTCGAAGATCCTGCCGGTACCGACATCCATCAGTTTGTAATC
This sequence comes from uncultured Bacteroidales bacterium, assembly GCA_900313275.1. Lineage (GTDB taxonomy): Bacteria > Bacteroidota > Bacteroidia > Bacteroidales > UBA932 > Cryptobacteroides. Next base: position 209 of record OMQO01000279.1, on the reverse strand, counting down.
TGTTGCTTGGAATTTCATATTCGTTTGATTTCTAAATAGTCATGAAAAGATATGCCATGTAGGCGATAAAAATCAGAAGGAATGAGGTGGCATCCCATCTGCCGATCCTGTTGTTCCGCCCTGTCCAAGCGCTAGTCAAAAGAACCATTGTGCTTACGGTCAGGACAAGAAGGTCCACAATGGTGATGTGACTCATCGATAAGGGCGAA
>OMQO01000229.1 GCA_900313275.1 uncultured Bacteroidales bacterium | reverse complement strand
TATCTCAATCGTAAATAAAAGAATACATAGTCACCCGTGTTACAAAGTTGTAAAACACGTAAATACAATTCGTTATATAATGTAAATAATATAATTTAATAAGAAAAGTTGCATTTTAACTACATTCTTGATATCTTCGTTACAAATTCCCGGTATGGATAACACTAAGCTAAAGAGCGCGATCAGCCGCGTTATGTCCGATTTAGTAAAGCTGGACAGCCTCATCACTGCAGACGAACTGGCGTTCCTGGATGATGTCTACACGAAGTACGACGTTACAATACCGGACCGCAAGATGGGCTTCTATATGACCTTGGGGGAGGCTATTGAAATAATAACCTCGCAGCCGGAGAAGTTCAGGTCGGCCTTTTACGAGCTCATGAAAAAGGGATCGAAGGCGGACGGCCTGTGCAGCAGACAGGAGGCCCTCCTGCTGATGGCCTTCGCTTGTGCCTGCGGTCTGAGCCCGATAGGGAAGGGGCGTGTGTACTCCTTCGAGGCGAAGGGGATTCCCCTTCACCGGGACCAGCTCATCTATGTAAGCAAGGAAGACCGTAACGACCGGGCACTCCTCGCTTCGGAGGACCTTTACGAGGACGTTAACAACATTGCCAAACTATCCGGTTTCGAACTGGTCTATGTTCCGAGGATCGCCAGGCACTTTAATACGTATGACAATACGGAGATACTTCGGAAGGTCCTGACATTGGTGCGCCCTACACTGGAGCGCAGCGAGGACGAGCTGATCCGCCAGCTCCGTGGAATGACTCCGTACAAGTTCTACTCGAACATCCTGGAGCGAAGGATGAAGCTTTCATTCCAGGTGGACACCCCGTGCTGGATGTTCAAGCTTGGGAACAGTCAGGTGGGTGGTGTCGAGTATGCAAATTTCTTCCTGTTGGAGATTAATATGGATGACATGAAGCGCCAGCTGAAGAACTTCATGTCCGAATTCCTGCAGATGCAGCCGGATCACATGGTGACGGTGTCTTCAGTTGAGATGGACGCGGACAATTTCCGGTACGGGGGCTTCATCAAATCCATCCTGGACATGATCTCACTCGGGACGGATGAGCGCTGGGATGTCATCATCCGCCTGAAGGGCTGCAAGTCCTTCTATGACGGAGACGGAAAAGAGCAGAAGGCCGCCATTTCCATCCGGCGAGGAGAGGAGGAGTGGCCGCTTATCGGCCCTGACCGTGATGCGGCGTTCTATGCCCTCATTCTTTGTTATACGGCCGAGAACCCCGGTGGCGTGAAACTGGTCAAGGACCTGACAAAGCGGGGTGAGGAGCAGCGCCGGTATGAAGCCATCTACGGGCTGATGAATGCCAAGGATTGCCCGATCATTTGGGATTCCGCGTACCGGCGGCCCGTCATCTCACGCGTGAATTATGCCATCAATCCTAGGGACAAGAAGAGCAAGGAGAAGCTCCTCGAAGGGACGCAATACCTAACTGAGCGCGAACTCTATGAGATATCCAAATCCCAGGACAACTTCTATGTCGTTCTCAATCCCGCCAACGTGTTTGTGCGCTCGAAGACTTCCGTAAAAGAAATAGAGCGTCCCCTCAAGGAGTCCGCCCTATTCAAATCCGTTACAGACATCAAGGGTTCCGAGTAGCTACCACTCGTCCTCCACATTGCTGGCCTGTATCTTTGTGGCCAGGGTGAAATAGTCCCAGAAGGCCTTCTTGCCGATTCCGACAGGCCCTGTCGGTTCCGCTCCCTGGCAGAGTTGGAAGACCTTTTCGTTGGCAATCACTATGCACTTTGTCTTGGCTCGGGTGATGGCCACGTTCAGGCGGTTCGGGCTGTAGAAGAACTCGAGGCGGTCCTCCACCTCCGAAGGGTTGGAATTGGCAAGCGTGAAGATGACATAATCTTTCTCCTGACCCTGCATGCGCTCAATGGTGTCAACGAAAACATCATCCAAAGAATCCTCGTCCAGGATGCCTTTCTTGACGAGCGCCTTCTTGACCTCCCTGACCTGGGCCCGGTATGGGGTGATGACCGCGAGGTCTTCCAGCTTTACCCCGTTGCTGGTAAGGTCGTACACGATATCGGCGACCAGCTTTGATTCGTAGGGAGATCTTCCCAGCGCATCGAACTCATGGTGGAGGTACAGGACCTCGTTTGCGGGGTCATTCAATATCCGGCCTGCCTCTCCAGAACAATTGAAGTGGACGAACTCCTTTTTGTCTGACTGGCGGGCGGTTCTCAGACGGCTGTCGTAAAACAGTTGTGTCGGTATCCTGACAAGGGACTCGCTGAGGCGGTAACTCAGGTCCAGCATCGTCACGTGGCCGGGGTACTCGTCAACCATGTGCTTGAAGATGCTTTTGTTGAAGAGCCAGTTCCCGGTTCCGCTCGGCATGATGGGATCGAGCTGCTTATGGTCGCCGACGAAGATGATCTTCTCGCCGTAGGTCATTGCCGCCAGGGCCAGCGGGATGCTCATCTGGGCAGCCTCATCTATGATGACATAGTCGAACTCCCATCCCTGGAGCTTCTTACTGGCAGGATAGCAGAGGGCATACGGTGTAGCGCCGATGACGATCCCGTTCCTGGAGAGCGTGGAGCTCTCGTAGCTCATGCTGGGGAGACGAGTCTTGCGGGTAATGTACTCGTTGCCGAGGACCTCGTCTGCCTGATGCTTCTCACCGATCTTGACGATCTTCGACTTGTCGGGAACGAGTTCGCTAATCGCGTTCAGACAGTTGTTGATGGCAGTATGGGTGGGCCCCGTGACGAACACGGACTTCCCATCGTTTAACAGGCTCTTGACGATACGTGCAATCGTGTAGGTCTTGCCCGTTCCGGGAGGCCCCTGGATGAGGTGGAAATGCGAGCAGCCGAGAGCCTTCCTGGTTGCATTGTCCTGGGAGGCATTATTGGACGCGCTGACCGTTACCGGGCGGTAGGAGTTCTCGAGTGTTCCATCCAGCATCGACGTCATCGTACCGTTGAGGCCGGAGTTGTAGCTGATGCGGTCCCGGGCGGCGCTGAGAAGACGCTGGTTGATGGTCAGGTTCTCGGAGTTGAGTTCCCATCCATGCCTGGGGTACGAGATAGCATCGATGTAATTGTTCTTTACGTCAAAGTCTCCGGATACGAGGACCATCCTGTCCAGGAGATCCTCGTCGATACTCATCTTGAAACGATACTGGCCATTGCTCAACAACACGGGCGCGCCCTCGCGAAAGCGGGAGACATTATCGCCACAGTAAACGACCACGCGGTTGATGAACTGGTCGTTTCCGCTAAGGTACGGGCAGAA
>OMQO01000231.1 GCA_900313275.1 uncultured Bacteroidales bacterium | reverse complement strand
TTGCCTTCCATGCGTGCCCTACGGATAAGGACATCGTTAAGAGTGTTGTTGAGCACATGTCCCATGTGCAGAATACCTGTCACATTCGGCGGGGGGATAACAATGGTGTACGGCTCCCTATCATCGGGCTCCGAATGGAAGCACTTGTGTTCCAGCCACCAGGAATACCATTTATCCTCCACTTCCGCAGGATTATACTTCGCGGAGAGCTCTTTTTTCTCGCTCATGTCTTTCTACTTCTATATTTACTTTGTTCAAGAACTACAAATATAAGACATTTTTCACTAATTTTGCCCTATAAACACAGACTAACATGGCAGAGACAAAGGAAATAAGCCTGGAGATCAGGCCAGAGATTGCTAAAGGCACCTACTCCAACCTGGCAATCATCACCCATTCCCACAGCGAGTTTATCATCGATTTCGCCACAATGCTCCCGGGTCTGTCTAAGCCGGACATCGGCAACAGGATCATCATGACACCCGAGCACGCCAAGAGGCTTCTGAACGCTTTAATGGACAATGTGACTAAATACGAGTCGCAATTTGGCCTTATCCAAATCGCCGGCCAGCCCCAGCAGCAGGGCGGCACCTTCAACCTCGGAGACCTTCCACAGTTCGGCCCCGGCGGAGCCAAATCATAAACAAATGACTGATTTAAAGGATATTAAAGCCTTCGCTTTCGACATCGACGGTGTGATGACGGATGGAGGAATACTTGCGGATCTTGAGGGACAGCTTTACAGAACCTACGACGCCAAGGACGGTTTTGCGGTGAGGATGGCATCGATGAACGGCTATCCCGTTGCCGTGATCACAGGCGCTCGCTCCCAGAGCGTCAGAGCCCGCTTTTCCGGTAACGGAATACCGGCGGATGACGTCTATCTTGGTTCCAGAGACAAGATCACCGACTTTGATGACTTTTGCGTCAAATATGGCCTGGAACGCTCTCAGGTGATGTTTTTCGGAGATGATATTCCAGACATTCCTGTAATTCTCGCCGCAGGAATCGGTGTCGCTCCCTCGGACGCCGTCCAGGAGGCCAAAGATGCCGCTGACATTGTCTCTGACCGCCCCGGAGGGAAAGGATGCGTACGCAAACACATCGAAGAAGTCATGAAGGCCCAGGGACGCTGGGTCTTCGATGTCCAGGTTTACAAGAAACGGTTCTAAGCCATGGACACTCACGGAAAAAAGATTATTCTCGCATCCAACTCTCCCCGCAGGAGAGAACTTCTTGCCGCGCTTGATATTGACTTCACCATAGACACACTCACCTCATTTGTAGAGACTTATCCTCAGGACACGCCTCATGAAAAGGTGCCGGAATTGATGTCCCGGGGGAAATCCCTGGGCTTTCACCGTCCTCTCGACGCAGATGAGATATTGGTCACATCAGACACTATGGTGCTTTGCGGCAAGGAGATTCTGGGAAAACCTTCTGACCGTCCCGACGCTGTAAGAATGCTCAAACTTCTCTCTGGCCGGGAACATCAGGTTATAACCGCCGTGACAATTCGGGACTTCAAGCGGGAAAAGACTTTCTCCGTCACTTCAAATGTCTTCTTCAAACAATTGTCAGACGAAGAGATAGACTATTATATCGACACCTACAAACCCTTCGATAAAGCCGGGGCCTACGGCATTCAGGAATGGATAGGCTACATAGGCATAACCGGAATCGAGGGCTCCTTCTACAACGTGATGGGCTTTCCTACCCAGCGTTTTCACGACGAACTTCTCGACTTTATCAAGTAACTGACCATGAGACCTTTAGCAGCCTCTGTTCTGGTGGCGTTGGCTCTTGGGATAGCCGCCACATCAGCAGCACAGACCAAGACCATCACTCCATCTGACAACGGAGAAGCCCTTGTCAATCCCGGAATGGGTTGGATGCTCTATTATTATTCTAACGTCCTCGACAACTACGGTTCCAAACTAGCTCCTGAAGACACCGTGGACGATTTTCCGGGAGTCGGAACCGTTTTTCTACGCCTGCCATGGGCTTTCCTGGAGCCGGAGAAAGGCAAATTCAACTGGGACATAATCGACACACCCGCCCAACGATGGATACAAAGCGGCAAGCAGATCGCGTTCTGCATATCAGGAACCGAGAACTGGACAAGGCAAGGAACCCCGCAATGGGTCTTCGATGAAGGAGCTAAGTGTTACGAAGTCAACGGTTTCCTTGAGGCTGACTACGATGATCCCATTTACTTGGCAGCGGTTGAGCATCTTGTGGAAGTGATGGCGGAGAGGTATGATGGCGATCCGGCCGTTTCTTTCTTCGCTATTGGCCTTTATGGAATGTGGGGAGAAGGGCACACTGTCCTGACTACCCCAGTCCATGGGAAAGCTTGGGGATTTGAGACCCAAAAGAAATACATCGACATCTACACACGTCACTTCAAAAAGACCCAGCTATGTATCTCTGACGATTTCCCGGGACACGATGACCGCCGGGCAAGATTCGAGATCACAGACTACGCCAGAGCTAAGGGAGTGACTATCAAGGATGACAGCATCTTGGTCCAGCCATGGCCCAACAGCTGGTTCCACGCCGGAATGGCCCAACTGTTCTGGCCGGCTATGCCCGTGATTCTTGAACATGAGCACTTCGGAGGCAGCGTCGGCAGGGGCGCCTGGGACAAAGAGCTTCTTCTCAAAGCGGTTGAGGACTATCATGCCTCCCTTCTTTCAATCCATTGGTGGCCGAGAGAAGAACTTGAAGCTAACAGGGACATCATCAAAAGGATCAACCAGAGAATAGGTTACAGGCTGAATCTCAAGGAGATAACCTGGCCGGAGACCATCAAGAGGAACGAACCCTTCCACATTCAGGCAAAATGGAAAAATGAAGGAGTCGCTCCTTGCTATGGAGGGGGCTATCCTTGCTATACAATAAAGAATAAAAAAGGTGGTATCGTAGCTGTTCTTGTGGACACTGGGCTAAATGTCAAAGACTTAGCCGTTGATGCCCCTGGAGAGGGGTTCCCGGTGAACCGTGATACCGAATTCGTCATAGCGAGAGCTGAGAAGAACTCTTTCGGCACTTTTGCCCGGGTTTGCCCTACTGGCAAGTTCGACATTTTCTTTTCAGTCGGCAATGCCTATGGGACCCCAACCATTGCCCTCCCCTACGCTGGTGATGACGGCCACAAGCGATACAAGATGGGCAGCATAACGGTCACTGAATAAGAAATAGCTGATTATGAGACGGTTGCTATATTTTTCGATGATTATT
>OMQO01000233.1 GCA_900313275.1 uncultured Bacteroidales bacterium | reverse complement strand
CTTCATTATCGATTTTATGCCCTTGATAATCTATTTGAATATCAGGCTGTCGCCAACTGAAAAAAGGTAGTGTGCTATAAACTCGTTTCTCCATTTCTACGTTAGTAATACCCAGCGAAAGACTATTTCCGTCACACCCAGCCTTTTTTTGAGAAGATGCGTGACTTGCTGCTGCTGAAGAAGGCTCCGGCCAAGGTGATGCCTTGGGCACGTAAACAATTATCAGAGAATGGATAAGAAGACTAGAGACCTGCTCATTCAATGGGCCGGGACATACAATGACCCGAAGTATTTCCAGGAGGATCCGATAGCGTTTCCGAAGCGTTTCGCCGGTCTGGTCCGATCAGGGGAGCGTTCGGTTAAAGATGTCGAGGTCGCGGCTGTTTTCGCGGCCCATTTCGCTTGGGGCCGCAGGGCCATGATAGTCAGGGATTGTGGCCGCCTCTTTGACGAGATGGGTTGGAAACCTTATGACTATGTGATGCGCGGGGAGTGGAGATGCGATCCGTGTAGCATCCACCGCACTGTCAAATGGAGCGAGGTGGCGGCGATTTGTTCCCGCTTGAAGGCTGTGTATGAGGAACTTCCGAGCCTTGAAAGTCTCTCTCAGGATGAGATCAGGGTGAGAATATTCGGCCAGAAACCTGACCCGAAGGCACCCAACAAGAAGATCAACATGATGCGCCGATGGATGGTCAGGGACGACGGCAAGGTCGATCTGGGCCTATGGAAAAACACCGACCCGGCGGAGCTTCTGATCCCGCTGGACGTCCATGTTTACGGTGAGGCAGTAGCGCTTGGCCTGACATCCCGCAAGCCCAAAGACATCGTGACAGTAAAAGAAATCACCGGGGTGTTCGATGACATATTCCCCGGTGATCCCTGTAAAGGTGATTTCTCCCTTTTCGGATATGGTGTTACCCACCCGAAAGGGACTTCTGACTAGTCTTGAGTGGCGGCCTCGAGCTTCTTCATCATCGAGAACATCACCAGACCGGAAATGACGCACAGCGCGAGGAGTAGTCCCCAGACGCCCCAGAGCGGAACTTTGTTCCACAAAAGGCCGGGGATTGACACCAAGTAGTTACCCACGGCGGTGGCGGCGAACCAGCAACCCATCATAGCGCCCTTGAGCTTCGGAGGAGCAACCTTCGAGACGAAGGATATTCCCATCGGGCTCAGGAGCAACTCGGCGAAGGTCAGCACCAGATAGGTTGAGATCAGCCAGCCCGGTGACACGAGATCAGGAGACACGGTTCCACCGAGTTCTTTCGGTGAAGCCAGTCCGCGAGAGGCGAGAATAAGCACAAGGAATCCTAGGGATGCCACGAACATTCCGATACCGATCTTACGGGGGGCTGAGGGCTCCTTGCCTTTTTTCGCCAGGGCGCTGAAAAGGGCCATTGAGACTGGGGTGAGGGCTACCACGTAGAACGGGTTAAACTGCTGGAAGTCAGAAGGCTGGATGGCCACAGTCCCAGGCATGCCTTTATAAAGGGCGAAGGCTCCACCCCAAAGACCGATGGTCACAAGGCCGTTAATCATCTTGCCTTTGCTGTTCTCGGACTGGAAGAATCCGAACAGGGTGTAGATAGAGACCGCTATCAGAGCTAAGGCCCAGATATTGAATCCTATACGCAAGCCTCCTGAGACGGAAGCCTGGGTGTAGTCACGGGCGAAAAGGGTCATCGTGGCGCCGTTCTGATGGAATGCCATCCAGAAGAAGATGACCACGGCGAAGACGAACATAAGGGCGGTGACACGGCTCTTGGTCTGCTGAGGAGTGAGCTCCACGACAGGGGCGTCGCTCTTGGCCGCGGCCTGCTTAGCGTTAACGTCAGCGTGCTTGAACCAGGACCTACAGGAGAAGTATATCAGGACAGAGAGTATCAGCGACACGCAAGCCACGGCGAAACCGTAGTTGTAGGCGCCTGAAAGTTTCTCTATGTAGAGACCGCAGAAGTTCGCTAGGTCGGTTCCGGCCATATTCGGCATATTGGTGGCGATGGCATTGGTCAGAGTCTCTTGGTTGGCCGGAGTGATGGTTCCATTGAGGAACTGATGGGCCAGGGCGGGGATCTCTTTCACATAGACCAGGCCGGCCTTGCCGAGGAAGTGGTTGGTGACAGCCTTAGCCATTGAAGGAGCGAACATAGCGCCGATGTTGATGGCCATATAGAAAAGGCTGAACGCGGAATCCCTCTTGGCGGCGTATTTGGGATCGTCGTAGAGGTTTCCTACCATAACTTGTAGGTTGCCCTTGAACAGACCGGTTCCGATGGCGATGAGGGCCAATGCGCCGAACATCAATATTTTACCGGCCGTGTCGGGCGCGGTTGGTATAGCGAGGCAAAGGTAGCCGCAGAACATAACCGCGATACCGATGGTCACGCATTTGCCATAGCCGATCTTGTCGGCAAGGATACCTCCCAGCAGCGGCATGAAATACACGCCGGCGAGGAAGATGGAATAAATCTGGGTGGCGGTTGCCGCCGAGAAGCCGAACTTCGCCTGTATGAACAGGAGGAAGATGGCCAACATTGTGTAGTACCCGAAGCGCTCGCCAGTGTTGGCTAGCGCAAGGGCAAATAGACCTTTGGGTTGGTTTTTGAACATATTATTAGTTTTTGGTTTGAATCCAAACGGATTCACTAAAGTACGAAATCCCCGTCTATTCTCCAAATTTTCGATATTTCATAGGCTTTTTGTTATATTTGTAAACTTTGTACTTGAGTAGGATGTTGATTGGAACAATCATAATACTTGGGCTCATGAGGGTTCTCTCGGCGCTGCCGCTTGGTTTCCATTACGCTTGCGGCAGGGTGTTGTCGTGGTTCTTGAAAAATGTCATGCGCTACCGAAGAGATGTGGTCATGACCAATCTTTCCCGCTCTTTCCCCGATAAGAAGTACAAAGAAATCAGCAAGATAGCGGATAAGTTCTACCGTCATTTCGGAAGGATTATCGCAGAGACTATCTGGTTCGGCGGGTGCCGTGATCCCAAGCGGCTGAGGCAGAGAAGGATTGTGGAGTATTCCAACTTCGAGGTTTTCGAGAAGGCCTATTCCCAGAGTCCGGGGGTGATGGTGATGACCTCGCATTTCGGCAACTGGGAGCTTCTGGGAGGCTGTCTGAACTATGACTACAGGTCTGGAGCCAAACTTCCCGAAGGCCTTGTTCCGGATGATGTGATATTCGTTTACAAGCCTCTCAAGAGC
>OMQO01000291.1 GCA_900313275.1 uncultured Bacteroidales bacterium | reverse complement strand
CGTGGCGGACAGCCTGCAACTTGCGGTATTTCCCGAAATTGTACATTCCGTAGATTCGGGTGCTCATAGAGACTGAACCGGAATAGTTATGAGTGGCTCCGAAGGTGCTCAACGGGGATGACATCTTCGTCTCGACCTTGTTTGTCTCGGGATTGAAGAAGGCGTCGGTTTCCCTGAAGAACCAGTTCATTCCGTAACTCACGGACGGAGTCACATTCAAGTAATTGAACAAGGTGAAATCAGGCAGTCCGATATTGAAGTTGTGGGCCATTCCATTGGCGAACTTGTCCAAAAATCCCGGATCCCCGAACTCTGAGGCCTTGAAATTGATCTTGTTCTGCAGCGTCGTGTTGTATGCCAAGGAGAATTTCTCGTAGAACCTCTCCTTTCCGACCCTGTTCTTTATCTTGAACGGATAGAACCTTGTCACAGAGAATGTGACATTCGGTAGTGTGAAGCTGTAGGAGCTGTCCCTTGAGTTCTGGCTATGCAAGGCGTTCAGGGAGAGATTGAATTTTCCGCTCCAGTTCTTTGAGAATGAGACGGATGACGAGATCTGGTTCTGAAGGGCCTCAGACACTGAACGGGAATTGTACCTGCTGTTCGAAGGACTGGAGAAGTTTACCGACGCGGAGAATGACTGCCCTGGATGCGCCTTGGAATCTTGCGAATGTGACCACTTCAATCCGAAGTTCTTTGTCTGGAAAAAGTCCGTGCTTCCTTTCTCACCAGTCTGGTCCACCGAGTAGTTGAATGCCAGGTTACCGGAGAACTTGTACTTGACCATGTACCTGGAGTTGACATTAGCCGCCCATGAGCCGAGAGTGTAGTAGTCCCCGGTCAATGATAAGTCAAAGTAGTCGCCGATGACGAAATACATTCCCGCATCCCTCATGTAGAAACCGCGGGCATTCTCCTCTCCGAATGACGGCATCAACATTCCCGTAGCCCTCTCCGGACGCTTTGGAATAAAACCGAACGGAATCGTAAGGAACGGAAGATCAACATCTTCCACGACAAGATGAGCCGGGCCGAAGACTGTCTTCTGGGAAGGCCTTGTGATGACCTTAGCTGAGGATAGTTTAAGGTAGTAGTGCGGATGCTCGAGGTCGCAGACAGTGTATTTTCCTTGGGTGATGTTGATTGACTTGTCCGGAAGCATCTTGATGTTCTTGCCATGGAGGATGCCATCGTCTTCCTGGGTGATCATGTTGGTGATCCTGGCCTTACCGGTGTTGAAGTTGTAGCGGATCTCCTCCATGTTGAACGTCTGCTTGCCCTGAGTCATTTCCGGCTGTCCTTTCCACGACCGCGAGAGAGAATCGTAAGTACCACGGGCAAAGACAGTTCCGGTGTTCATGTCATATTCCATGTAGTCGGCCTTGAGTTTGATGTTCTCATAGGTCACCTCGACGTCACCCCAGTAGAACATCTTTCTCTGTCCGTCGGCGAAAACCTGGCGTGAGGAGTCTTTGGCGGCCGAGAAGGCCGGTCTGGAAATTGAGCTTTTCTCAAGAAGGTCAAGTGAATCGGCTTTGGCTCTGTTGAGCGAATCCCTCCTGAGGGAGAGGGAGTCCCGCACCAGTGACAAGGTGTCCGCGACTGGCAGGCTATCCTTGATGGCCGTCGAATCGGGCACCTGAGGCTTCGCGGTGTCTTGAGCCGCGGTCTGAACCCGCTGCCTACGATTGCCCCTCGGATTCTGGCCGAAAACGGTCAGCCCCGTGAAGGCAACCACAAGTGTCGCCAATATTATAGTATATAGGTGCTTCTTGATATGCGAATTTTTTTTAAATTTGTAATCAACAAATATACGACTTATTTTGAATATCATCCGCAATTTTCTTGCCGTAATGGCTCTGACCGCCGTTTTTCCCGCCATCTCACCCTTGTTCGGGCAGGATTCGGCGTCACATATCAAGTTGACCACAGTTGTCATAGATCCAGGCCACGGCGGGAAGGACGCGGGGTGCGTCAGCCCCAGTGGTAAAACCATGGAAAAGACCGTTGTGCTGGACATAGGCACCCTTCTGGCCGAGAAGATCAAAGCCACCTGCCCGGATGTGAAAGTTGTCATGACCCGCACCGACGACAGTTTCGTGGAGCTTCAAGGCAGGGCCGACATTGCCAATAAGGCGAAAGCCAACCTGTTCATATCCATCCATGTCAATTCCGTGGACGGAAAGAGGACCGGGCCCAACGGTTATTCCATCCACACTCTCGGGCAATACACGAGCAAAAAGCGCGACCTCTATGCCGGCAA
>OMQO01000234.1 GCA_900313275.1 uncultured Bacteroidales bacterium | reverse complement strand
TATGCCTTTAGAGTTGGGGTCATATTCCACTAATTCAGAGCCGCCCTTTTTCTTATGCTTCTTCTTGAATGGTATCTCGGCCAGGAACGGTACGGAAATGGTTTCTTCTATCTCCTTCCTGGTGTGGACTCTCGTGTCGAGGAAGAGCTTGACTAAGAGAATGATAGCGGGCAGGAGCATTCCAATAAGGAAAGCCAGGATCATCATTTTGCTCTTGCTTGGGGAGACCGGGACAGAGGATCCTTCGGCGGTGTCAATCATCCGGGCGTTATTATCGACCATGGCCTGTGTCAACGCGTTCTCTTCTCTCTTGTTAAGAAGGAACATGTAGAGTGACTCCTTGATCTTCTGCTGACGCTCGATGGAGAGCATCTCCCTTGCTTTTGACGGCATGGCGGTGAATTTCTTCAAGGAAGCGTTCTCTTGCTTCTGGATGTCCTTTTTACGGATGTCAAGGCCAACCTTGAGGTTGTCGATGATTCCGATGATGTTGTTTTTCATCGCGAGCATCGAGGACTCAACTTGCTTTACCGCAGGACTTTCTGTGCTACTGGCCTCCACTAGTTTCTCCCTTGTCAGCACGAGCTCGTTGTATCTGGCAATAGCCTGGTCGGCGTTGCGGTCATCGAGTCCGGTGTTGAAAGGGATCATTTCGAACGAGTTGAAATGCTTCGTGACATAGTCCCTGATATAGTCGTCCATAAGTCTCTGTGAACTCTTGAACTTAGCGAGATCCTTCTCAACATCGCCAAGCTCCTCCTCAATGATCCCGATCCTTTCGTTGATGAAAGCCGCCGTTTGGACAGCTATCCTGTTTTTCTCCCTTATAGCGTCGTCGTTGTATTTCTCAACCAACATTTCCAGAAAGTCATTCGCCCTTTCCAAGGAGTAATCCTGGAGCGAGATGGTAAGGATAGACTCTTCCGACTGGGCTTGGGTCACCCTTAGCCTTGAGCGGAATGCGTTCACGGCGTTTTGTGTAGGTAACTTTCTCACCTGTACTGCTTTACCGAACCATTCAGGTGAGTAGCCTTTGCCCGGCCTAAGCACTGCGGGACGGCCTCCTATCGAGATGGTGTCTCCCAAAGCGGCGTTGATAGTCTTGTCGCCGTCAATGTGGATGGAGACATTAGAAGCGTCCTTCAATACCAACTTCCCTGAGAATACTGGGAGGTTATCTCCTTTCCTCTCGAGGTCGATCCACACAGGAGAATTGCGGTACAACTCAATGTCCCTCAATCCCTTGTGGATAGTGTAGTCGAAGTCGACATCAAGGGCTTCCACAACGCCCTGCACCAATGATTTCGAGCGTAACTCGAGAATCTGCGTGGTGATATTGACGTTATTGATGTTGTTGCTGTAGTTCTCAAGCCTGACGGTTCTTTGGGTGTTCTCAGGGTTCTTGATCACCACCGTCACATCGCTACGATAGACAAAAGGAGTCTTGGCATAGTAGTAATAGGTGATTCCGACCGCTATGCCGATGCATAGCAAGAACCAGTACCAGTAGCGCAGTAGGTACAGCAGGATGTCAACCAGATTAACCTGGTTGCTTCCTTTTTTCAAGTTTGTGTTTTGATCAGCCATTGTTATCGACGACCATTAAGCCACCAGGACACGTATCCGATGGAAGTTATGAATGAGAATGTGGAACTGAATACTTTCAGGACGGTTTCCCCGGTAGGAGAAAGCTGGACACCCCTAGGCTTGAAATATACGATATCGTTCTGTCTCAAGTAGTAAGCGGGGGAATCAAAGACATCCTTCGATTGGAGGTTGACAGTGTAGGAATACCGTTTGCCCTCCTCTGTACGGACAACCATCACGTTCTTGATGTTGGCTTCAGCGGGAAGCAGATTGGATTTGGCGACAACCTCGAAGATGCTGATGCTGTTGTTCTCGACCTTTATGACACTTTGCTCTGTTTGTCCAATGACCGTGACCGTGAAATTATCAAGAGAGACCTTGACTGTAGGCTCCTTTATGTAGCCTTTCTCTTGAATCTTTGTGGTGATTTCATCCCGAATATCTTCTAAGGAGCGCCCTCCAACGGCTAGCCTGCCAAGGACAGGAAAATCGATATTCCCTTCTGAATCAACAGTGTACAAGCCGGCATCCACGCCTGTTGAGGAGGATGACGCATCGTAGAACGGAAGAGCGAGTTCCGGCTCTTTTGTCATGATGCGGATCGCAATCCTGTCATTCGGCTGTGCCTTGATCTCAGGAGCTGGAGAGGCGGTGTAAATAGTTCCCTCAGCCATGTCTTTCAGATATCCCATCTTTGATGGACCGGCACAAGAGACAGTCAGAAGGGTAATCGCCGTGATAAAAAATAATCTTTTACGATTCATATAGCTGTTTTATTTTGTTTATCATTATCTCAGATCTGAATAACCGGTCAAATCTGGCAAGAGCGTTCTTGCCATAAGTATGCCTTGTCTGCTCATCAGAGCAAATACTGATAATCGCTTTCGCAAGTCCTTCGGAATCACGAGGTTCCACATTTATTCCAGAAACCCCATCCTCATTCACCCACGCGGTGCCGGATTCGGGGATCTTAGTGGCGATGACCGGTAGTCCAGCCGACATGGCCTCAATCTGAACAATCCCGAAAGCCTCAGTCTTCATCACTGAGCTCAAGACAAAGACAGAAGAGGCTCCATAGAGAGAAGGAAGGTCCTCATCCTCAACCCTGCCAAGAAGCTTAACTTTCTGATCCAGACCTGCTTCCCGAATCTGGGTTTCAAGTTCATCCCGAAGGGGACCAGTCCCCCCGATGAGCACCACATAATCATCCGGCAGGAACTTTGCCGCCGCTATCAGATAGGTGTAGCCTTTATAGGGAACGAGCCTACCGAGCGAGAAAACGATCTTTCGATGGCCGTACTTCTCTTGGATGTCATTTACCTTTACAGGGTCGGATACTATAGGATCAATTCCAATCGGCACATAGGTGACCTTTTCTTGGACATCCCTCAGCCAAGGCGATTCCTTAACATAAGTTGGAGTCGTGCCGACAATCCTCTCAGCTCTTTTGACGAGCCATCTTTGAATAGGAAGGTAGGGTGCCAGAAGTGCCTTCCGCTTCAGTATGTCGCTGTGCCAGTGGAGGATGACCCTGCCTTTATAACCACTGAGGCGTAAGGCGAGCCCTGCCATAGGATCGGGATGGTGGATGTGGATTATGTCATATTCCCGGGCATGGCGTCTAAGATAACTAATCATTCCAGGAGCAATCATTGTCCCAGACGCTATTATCCATGTAGGGAATATGATTATCCTTCCCTTCTCGCCAACAGGAATGGTGGTTTTCTTCCGGCCTTTCTCGAACCAGGCGCACAGCATGTCGCACTCCACGCCCGCTCCTGCCAGACCTTCAGTCAGGTCCCGCATCACTTTCTCCACCCCGCCTCGAATGGGGTAAAACTTACCTAGCTGTAAGACTCTCATATAGAGTTATATAGTCAGAATACCTGTCTTTCTTTCCGAATTCTTTCAGCGCCAATGTACGGCACCTCTCCCTCCATTCTTCCCTGTCTGTTGATTCTATCTTCCTTATGGCCGAGAGTATTCCTTCAATGTCACCTTGCTCAACCACGAAGCCCGTCTGGCCATCTACCACCGACTCGGGGCTTCCTCCAGTCCTGTAGGTTATTACAGGTGTTCCGCAAGCGGTGGCTTCCATGTTGACAGTGGGGTAGTTGTCTTGCCAAGTCGGATTCACAAACGCGATCGCCGACCTATATAACGATGCCAGTTCGTGGACATCGCTTGTTCTTTCGAGGGTTATGATTGTCCCTGGAAGACTCTCCCTTTGCTGTTCACTCATCTTGCCGACAAGGACTATAACCTCATCATTATCA
>OMQO01000235.1 GCA_900313275.1 uncultured Bacteroidales bacterium | reverse complement strand
TACTGTGTTTGATAATTCAAAACAGCACTCGTACACAAAGTACGGGTGCTGCTTTCGTTTTAAACTATAGCGTATTCTCCGTATTACATTTTATCAGCAGAAAAGAGAAATTACCATCGAAGGAACAAAGTCTCGTTTATTATCATTGACCGAATTAGTTTTCAAGAAGCTGCTTTGCTCTCTTGTGTATCTGATCTTCGATAAGCTTTAGCCGTTTGCTGTCAAGATTATAGCGTGGATGCTTTTGAAACCTGAAATCAAGCAGTTTTCTCAAGCCCTCTTTGTGCTTGCCCGTAAGCACCGTTTTTGCTGTGCCGATAAAGTCATCATACACGCTGGGAACAAGCGTACTTGCATAATCATCAAGTGCTTTTTCACTCACAAAGCTGTCAAGTCCTGCAAGATTGAACAGTGAGTTTCCGTGATCGAACAGCGGCGCAGGTTCAACTATCTTATTTGTCTTGTTATCCACCATGAACCCAAAGTTTCCAAAATGTCGGTCGGTATTGCAGATAACAGCGTCAAGCACGAGCATATCATCAAGAGCCTTTGTGTATTTCTTACCAAGCGACTCATAGTACGCTCTTACCGCTTTCATACCGCCCTTTCGGACAAGTCTTCCCTGGGTTGAGCCCAGGAAAAGGCCGGAAGCAGTATACAGAGGATTATTAAGGAGCGTTTCATGTTGGGAATTTGGAAAAGACTGGAAAGTGTCAATGATCCTTCTGGCCGTCCTTTCTGCAGACGGTGTAAATCAAGATGTCATCGACAATGGCGGCGGCCAACATGACGAGAATCGGGATGCTCCCTCTTGTAAAAGCCGCCCAGATTGCACACAGGCCAACCAGCGCACACCCCGCCGCATGTACGACTCTGAATTTCTGCAAGTCATACCGGCTGGTGTCTCCGAGGCAGAACAACTTCATATACTTCTCTCCGGCCCGGAACCTGATCCAGACGGCAAAAGCCAGACAGAGGAGACCCACAACAAGGGCAAATGTATTGAACTGATTCATTGTCTTTGGTTTATCGGCTTAAAGATAGCGATTATCTCCCAACAACCAAATACTGCTCAATCACTTTCCTTACCCCTCATCAGAAATGATTCTTCTATGATAGAACAGAATCCGCAACTGAAAAGGCTTATAAGGACTCTTCCCAACCGAAAATGTCTTTTCCACTTCTCTCCTCAGTAGGAAGCTCGATACGGGCAACAGCGGTATTGACGACGTCCACGAATCCAACGCCGCCGACAATGTTAGTGGGGATGGTGACCGGTTCCACGATTTCTGGGTAGTATCCATTAGAAGAGATAGTTCGCAGAGAACGCAAATAATAATACGCCTCCTGCGAACAATGGCTTAGGCGGACTTCCAGACGGTGCTCTGCTCGGCATCTGTCAAGGCCACGAGACTCAATTTCATCATAGCCCAGTTGTTGGACTAAAAGATCGGAAAGAAGCTTGAAGTCAGGGCCCTCATCATTCCAGGAGGAGAATGCGTTCATTCTCAGGTGTGCTATCCCGTTCCGGAACATCTGGTCAGAAAAGCATGCAAAGGCACCATTCCCGGAAAAACTGAACACATTCAAGTCTTCAGTCTGTCCCATGCCACCATCCAGAAGTACCGGATCGTCCATATCCAAGATATGTCGAGGGGCGTCCAGCGAAATGAAGATGTCCGGACCACCATCCATAAAAGAATAGGTTCCGTCGGAAATCTCCCGCATAGAGATGCAGTACCAGTTATCTTCCCCCCTCCGATCAGACACATCGGCCCGAACTTGAAGATACTGGTCGCTCCAATCCAAATGCTGGACGGAAACACGGGCAGTATCAACCTTGACGATTTCCACCGATTCCGGTACGGTCAGTTCGGCGGATGATGCCTTGAATGATCCATGATTCGCTTCAAACATCAACTTTACTTTGTCCCCGGGTTTGAGAGAAACCTGGAAAGAAACGGGAAGTTGTTGGTAATACGAAGGGTCGGTAAGTACCGACACTAACCCGAACGGGTATGACGTTTGTTCTGAAGCATCTTCAGCACTCACGGTCACATCCGCTACTTCTTTTCCATTCACGGTGCAGACAACTCGGGCATCTTCCGCGGGTTTCACCAGACCATCCTCGCTGATTGAAAAACAGATGGTCTGGTTAGTGGAAGCCTGCTCCAGCCAGCCGACAACCATCAACTCGGGTTTCACCTGGCTGAAATCGTAGTCGATTGTATTGGTGCACGCCCCGCACAGAAATATTAGTATGGGTATGAAGAATCGTTTCATGCGATCAAAAGGATCTGGTGTAACCGATAGAAGGGAAGAATGGAAGTAGGGTAATCTTCTTGAGACGAACTGAATGAATCTGCTGCCAATCACCCATCGTTCCGTCCGGATTGGAAGTCCTTTTGTATTGCTCTTCATTCTCCTTAAGAACAAGGCTAGGATTCATGTAGTTATACACATTGTAAACACTCAGATTCCAGATCCCCTCACCTCGATTATGCTTCCTGTGAAAATTGAAGCCCAGGTTCAGAGTATGGCTGGAAGGCAGACGGTAGTTATTCCGTGAAGTAACGAGATCGGCATAGCGGAAAGTACCAGAAGGGGTTGTCATCACAATCCGACGTTCCGGAAGCGTGGTTACTCCGCCGGAAGCAAAACGCCAAGTGACGCTCAAATCAAACTTCTCATTGAATTTGTGATTCAGCACAAGATTGACATTGTGTCGGCGGTCATAACGGTACGGGAAACGCTCTCCGTGGTTGATGGTCGGGAACAGCCGGTCGCTTTGGGCCAAGGTATATCCCAGCCAGCCAGTGGTCTTTCCCATCGTCTTCTCGATGAAAAGTTCAATGCCCATTGCCCGACCAGTACCCACTTCCACTTTGTTCTCCCATCCGCTGGAGTCAAACATGAATGCTACACCCTCCTTGTATTCCAGTACATTCCGCATATTCTTGTAATATCCCTCCAAAGAGAACTCCCAACCGGGAATGCCGGTATAATAAAGGCCGAGTGAATACTGGTCCGACGTCTCCGGCCGGATGTCCTTGGTGATGGGGACCCACAGGTCCACCGGGAGCGAAATCTGGGAGGAGGAAAGCAGGTGGACATACTGCGACATCCGGGAATAAGACACCTTGGCC
>OMQO01000295.1 GCA_900313275.1 uncultured Bacteroidales bacterium | reverse complement strand
GCGCTAAATTCTAAACCAGATCCCTCAGCAAGATATTTCGGAAAGATTTCCTCTGAATCTGGTTTAACATTATATTTTCTTGTCAAAGATTCTTTGATTCTCAAATAGTCTGACTTCACAGAGGACCAGTTATTTGATAAATCAATATAAGCAGAGACCATATATACAATGTTATTGGTTGATTTCACATATACTCTAGCTTTATCATAGCCCGCAAATGGTCCTTCCACAATATGTGTTCCGTCAATTAGAGTATAATTACTGAAGCCTTTAGCGATTAACTGGTCAGTAAATGCCTCCGGAGTCCCATCAATTGGGATGCCTTTAAACTTAAGATGTTCATGAGACTGCATGTCATTTACGACTTTCGCAAACTGCTCCCATATTTCTTGGGGCATACAAGTAAAGCCACACAGTTCATCAATGTTTACCAGCAACAAGATCTTGTCATCATTAACCCAAACAAGAGTAGATTTGCCATCTTTTTCTTCTTCTTGCGCAGGCTCAAATAGCTGACCCTTGAACAATTCTACAGATTTGCTGAACTGTACAATAGGAATGTCGTATTTCAACAATACCGTTTTATTACTCTTTTCGTCAATGCCAACAAACATATCTCCGATATGATCTCCCACAACGACATTAGTAAGAGTAAATCCGTCAGATGTGATTGATATATTCTCACGATACTTTTTTTCGAAAGATTCCTTTGTCCAGTCCCAACTAAACTTCTGATAAAAATCAAAGAAGTCAATTCGTTTCTGAGCAAAGCTCGCTAGGCATATAAGAAGAATCGATAGTGTTGTGATTACGCGTTTCATAGCTTGGATTTATAATCTCAAACGCAAATATAAATATTTTTGATCATATGTGGCACCCAAGAAAGTGTGCCGTCCATACTCCCACACTACTTTCTTTACCCTCCTTTCACGGCTTAATGTATTTCTCCAGGTAATCTCTCTCAAATAGGTGAACGCCAAGCTCTAAGAGTTCACGCCAACTCTCCGGTGTATGGCTCTGGACACCGGCATAGGACGACTCGTCCGCATCATCCATATAGGTATGCAGGTAGACTACGGAGACCGCTGAGCGGTCCGTCAGGACGCCCTCCACGTAGCAGGCGCCAGCGGGCTTATCCGACGTCCCGAGAGGATTGAGTTCGACAAAGAGCGGGTACACCTGGAAAGGCGCCCCCGCATCTTCTGCGAGCCTCCCATAGATGCTGTCGAAAAGGGACATCTGGTCCCGGTGGACGCGTGCCGCGTGCTCGCGCATCATCTCCTCATCGCCCTCACAGTCGCCCGGATGGAGGTAATAGAGGTTCCGGCTGACAGCCTTGTGCTTCACCGCATAGAAGTCGACATACTTCGCGTAGTCCTTCATATCGGGGTCACAGCTCACCACCACCTCCAGGAAATCCCCCATCAGCCGGATGAAGCTCCCGTCCTCCATATCCCGGTCCAGGTAGCTGATTCCCGTGAGAACGAACGGATAGCCGGGACCGTCGGTATGCTTCCGCAGAAGGACCGCCTCGTCCTGGCCGGACCAGTCGCCGGTCTCCCGGGGATCGGTCACATGGCGGCTGTGCTCGCACATCAGGTCGCTGGCGTTGGTGACGTTGATTTGCTGGCGGGTGGTATAGTACACAAGGTCTTTTGTCACCTCGAACTCGCAGTGCTCGAAATAGACGCTGCAGCCCGTCACATCGAAGGTCTCTAGTCCCCTGTTCCCCTTGAGGTCAAGCCAGTAGAGAAGGGGCAGCTCCCTGAGGACGGACGCATCCCGGATGTCGTTGCCCTGGGCGTCCAGCTTCCACAGGCTCCGGAAGGCCTCGAGGCCGGTCAGGTCCGAGACCCCTTTCCCGGAGATGTCCAGCTCCCCGACCCCGGCTGCCTCCTCCAGGGAGACCTCCCCGTCAGCGTCGGTGTCGGCCACCGCGACGGCGGCCGCCTTGAAGGCCGGATCGGCGAAGCTCACGAGCGAGGGGTTGTCCGTCTGACGGGCGCCCTGCAGGATGGTGACGTTGCAGCTCGGGAGGACACCTTCGGCGTCGGAAGCGACAAGGCTCCCCTTCCGCTCCGTCGAGACGGGGTTCTCATCCAGGCTGACAGCCAGCGTTCCTCCCCTGTAGGAGGCGCTTATCCACGGATCGGAGCGGATGACGACACTCTCATCCGGGAGGTTCGTGTCCACCCTCAGCGTGAAACTGGCCGCCTTCCCGT
>OMQO01000236.1 GCA_900313275.1 uncultured Bacteroidales bacterium | reverse complement strand
GAAAAAAGTTTTCAACAGGTCCTGTTCACGAAATTATCGGCCTTACAGGCCAGCGACGACTATAAGGGACAGTCCCGCGATAAAGAATAGGAACATTAGGCCGAGAAGACCATAGACCTTTTTATTGGACCCTTGGAACTCCTTCCAGACAAAAACGCCCCAAATGGCGGCGATCATTGGAGCTCCCTGACCCAAAGCATAAGAGATGGCGGCACCGGCCTTTTCAGCGGAGATGTAACTAAGGGCCGTACCGAGGCACCAGATGCAACCTCCAAGCATTCCGACGAGATGAGTCTTGGCGTTGCCTTTGAAATATTCCTTATAAGATACAGGATCGCCGGAAACCGGCTTCTTCATCGCTATGGTGTTGAAGATGAAGTTACTCAAAAGGACACCGACAGTGAATATGACAATGGCGGTGTAGGGAGTGACCTTTCCGGCAGCAGGGGCGGCGAAATTGGTGAGATCCATGGCCCTCATAACAAATGATGAGAAGAAGGACATGATGACTCCAGCGAGAATCGCCAGCACTATTCCCTTTTTCTGGCCAGCCTTATCCACCTCAGTGCCACCCTTCATGTTAGAGGCTATGCTGTTGCAGACTATGGCTATCACCACAAGAGCGACTCCTGTGGCGAGAAGGCCGACATTGCCGGTACTGGCACCTTGAGATAAGGCTACCCTATAATTATTTAATACTCCAAGCACAAGCGCTATTCCCACTCCCAAAGGGAAAGCCACTGACATTCCGGCAAGGGAGATCGAAGCGGACAGAAGGATGTTGGAGGCATTGAATATCACTCCACCAAGGATGATCCATCCGATGCTTGACGCCGAAGCCTGTCCCAAGTCTGTAAGGAACGGACGGCCCTGAGAGCCTATGCTGCCAAAGGTGAAAGCAAGAAGGAGAGCGAACAAGACCATTCCGATTACATAGTCCCAATAAAAGAGTTCATAACGCCAACTCTTGGCGGCGAGTTTCTGAGTGTTTCCCCAAGAACCCCAGCAAAGCATGATCACGAAGCAGAAGAACACTGCCAAACCGTAACTATTAACTATATACATGACCGAATGATTTATTTCCGACTAATTTACAACATTTAATTATAAAAAGAAAAAGGTGAGGCCAAATGACGGCCCCACCTCTTAATAAAACCTGAGATGTCGGTTACATCATGCCACCAGCGGGCATAGCGGGAGCGGCAGGCTCCTTCTCGGGGATGTCAACAATGCCACATTCAGTCGTGAGGAACATTCCGGCGACAGAAGCGGCGTTCTCCAAAGCGACACGAGCGACCTTCGTAGGATCGATGACACCAGCCTCGAAGAGGTTGACGAACTCATCAGTGCGGGCGTTGTAGCCATAGTCACCCTTGTTCTCGCGGATCTTCTGGATAATGACACTTCCCTCAACACCGGCGTTCTCAGCGATCTGGCGCAGAGGCTCCTCGATGGCGCGGGCCACAATGTGAATACCCGTGGTCTCATCCTCGTTCTCACCCTTGAGATTCTTAAGAGCCTCGGCGGCGCGGATGTAAGCGACACCGCCACCAGGCAGATAGCCTTCCTCGACAGCGGCACGGGTAGCGTTAAGCGCATCCTCAACCCTATCCTTCTTCTCCTTCATCTCAATTTCAGAACCGGCACCGACATAAAGGACGGCGACACCGCCGGCCAACTTGCCAAGCCTTTCCTGAAGCTTCTCCCTATCGTAGTCGGAAGTGGTGGTAGTGATCTGCTTACGGATCTGTGCGACCCTGTCAGCGATGTCTTCCTTGACGCCATAGCCACCGACAATCGTGGTGTTGTCCTTTGTGATAGTCACCTTCTCGGCCTTTCCGAGCATGTCAGGAGTCGTGTTCTCGAGAGTGAATCCCCTCTCCTCCGAAACGACGATGGCGCCGGTCAGAGTGGCGATGTCCTGAAGCATCTCTTTGCGGCGGTCACCAAAGCCAGGGGCCTTGACCGCGGCGATCTTCAATGTACCACGCAACTTATTGACAACGAGGGTTGTGAGAGCCTCGCCATCCACATCCTCAGCGATGATGAGAAGAGCTCTTCCCTCGCGAGCCACGGGCTCGAGAATAGGCAGGAGATCCTTCATCGTGGAGATCTTCTTGTCGCAGATAAGGATGGAGCAATCATCGAGAACCGTCTCCATCTTGTCCGGATTGGTCATGAAGTAAGGAGAGATGTAACCCCTATCAAACTGCATACCCTCGACAACCTTGACCTCGGTCTCAGTGCCTTTGGCTTCCTCGACAGTGATCACACCATCACCCTTCACCTTTGACATAGCGTCAGCGATGAGCTTTCCTATGGTGCTGTCGTTATTGGCGGAGACTGTTCCGACCTGCTCGATCTTGGAATAGTCGTTACCAACCTTCTTGCTTTGCTTCTGGAGGCCCTTGACAACTGCGGCGACAGCCTTGTCGATTCCCCTCTTGAGGTCCATCGGGTTAGCTCCCGCGGTGACATTCTTAAGACCCACATTGATAATCGCCTGAGCGAGAACGGTAGCGGTCGTTGTACCGTCACCAGCCTGCTCGTTAGTCTTGGAGGCGACCTCCTTGACCATCTGGGCGCCCATATTGGCATACCTGTCCTCAAGCTCAATCTCCTTTGCGACAGTCACACCGTCCTTTGTCACCTGAGGAGCACCGAACTTCTTGTCGATTACCACATTACGGCCCTTGGGACCGAGAGTGACCTTCACGGCGTCAGCCAAAGCGTCAGCTCCTTCCTTCATCTTGGAGCGGACATCAACATTGAATTTTATCTCTTTTGCCATAATCTTTTCCTCCCGATTGTTTTACAGAATAGCCAGGATGTCTGACTGCTTGACAATCAGATACTTCTTATCTTCGACAGTGACCTCGGTTCCGGCATATTTGCCATAAAGGACCACATCACCAACCTTGACCTCCATCGGTTCGTCCTTCTTTCCGGGACCGACGGCGATCACTTTCCCCTGCTGGGGTTTCTCTTTTGCTGTGTCAGGAATGTAGATTCCCGAAGCTGTCTTTGTCTCAGCCTCCTTGGGCTCGATCAAGACTCTGTCTGCCAATGGTTTAATCATGATATTAGAATTTGTTTACGTTATTATCAGTCATCCTCCGAACCTCTCGGAGGCACGGAAAAAGAAT
>OMQO01000237.1 GCA_900313275.1 uncultured Bacteroidales bacterium | reverse complement strand
ATAAAGCGCTCCCGCCCTGACTAGCAGCGAATTACCCTCAATCGCCCGAACAGCGGCATCGGCCATGTTCATAACCTGGAGCGAATGCTGGAAAGTTCCAGGGGCCTTTTCTTCAAGCTGTCTAAGCAGAGGGTTGTTTGTGTCGCAAAGCTCCCTAAGACGGGAGTTGGAGACAAGTCCGAACATCTTCTCAAACAGATAGATTAGAGGATAACCGGCGACATTTAGCATCGAGCCGATGAACAGGAAGAGAACAGCGCGGCCTGGGGTGCCGGTGACCAAACCGATCAGGTGGAACGCGAAATAGGTGGCCACCAAGCTCACAAACACGATCAGGGCGGAGATGAACTGCTGCCAACCTTGGTTGAAGAACTTGAAAGAGAACACCGCCACGACACTGGCGATTGTGAACATCACAAACAAGGGAACCCCGTCAGGCGCGAATATGAGTAAAGGCAAGTATGACACCACGCATATCGGCAGGTTCATCTTATTCTTGAAGAACGCCTCAAGATACAGGGCTGTCAAAGTGAACGGAACCAAGTACAAATAGATATGATCCTTGGAGAACTTGATGACTGCCACCGTCACCAGCACTGAGATCAAAAAAACCAGGACAAGGTACCAGAACCGTCTTGTTTCTTTGAAGATCTTCTTGTTGAGGAAATAAATGACAAGGAAGAACAGGATGGACAACACAAGAGCGAGCAGGGCATTCCCGAACCAGTAATGGTACCTTGCCCCACCATAGCCTTTAATGTTCTCATATTCAGCCTTATAGGAATCAAGCACTTGGGTGATTTCCCTGGTCACTATATCATCAGTGCGGATAATCTCCGTCCCTGCCTTCATATATCCCGCAGTGGTAGAGATATCCCCTGATGACTCCTCATTGACAATACCTGTGATCTTCTCGTCATAATCCAGATTTGGAGAAAGAAGCTCATAGACCTTATATGCTATCAAAACGGAGTCCACATTGATACTCTGGTGCTTGGCGGAAACCAATTTGCGCATCCTTTCCCTAGCGTTATCCCCCACATATACTT
Organism: uncultured Bacteroidales bacterium; assembly: GCA_900313275.1. Taxonomy (GTDB): domain Bacteria; phylum Bacteroidota; class Bacteroidia; order Bacteroidales; family UBA932; genus Cryptobacteroides. The sequence goes on along the minus strand of OMQO01000237.1, from coordinate 3,651 downwards.
CGGAAGCGGGCACCTTAGAGGCCCGTTTCCCTTTTTGGATATATATGACGGCATCACGTTCCGCTACATCCTTATCAATTTTGAGATTCTCTTGACTATATCCATGGGAATAGATGTTCTCCAAAGCGGAAATGACCTGAGGGCGGATTGATGAATATGGACCCAGATCGATTTTTTGCGCTTCCGCAAGATTGGCATCGACAACAGATTGATCGTACTCGTAGTAAGGAATTACAGACGACTTGTTCTTGCTCTTCTCCTCCCGGATCTGCTCTTCCGTCTTGAGAATCGGGAAGTCGAAAGCAGCCTTAAGCGTCTCATGACGCCACGGGACACCCGTCTTGTAGTCATAAGGGAAATGCGCGCTTCTCGGGAACACAAGGGTGAGAATCACGAATATCATGACCATCGGGACAGCCACGCTGTAGTTGACTTTCACTTCCGGCAGTTTCATCTTTCTATTATTTGAACGGACTTCCTGTCTCTTTGGCTATGTAACCGTATGTCAGTTTTCCTCTTCTCCAAACCTTTGGCGAGATGAAGGGCGCAGTCTTCCGCGCTCATCAGTTTCTCTTCCTTGAGAGGAGTCTCGCCTTGAGGAGTGCCGTCGGCGGTCAAAGCCGCCTTCCTGACATTGGACTCAGTGTAACCTGGAGCGAAAACAAGGACGTTCAACCCATCTTTCAGATGCTCAATCCTAATAGTGTCCAGGAATCCCCTCACAGCATATTTTGATGAGGAATAACCTGTCCTGGCCGGCAAGGCAGAGAATCCGGCGATGGAAATCACGCCAACAACCTGGCCGCGGGATTCCAGAAGATAAGGCAAGGCATACTTGGTGCACTGCACAGTCCCCCAGAAATTGACATCCATCAAGGACCGGATGACTCCAAGGTCAAGATCCTTGAACATCGCTCTCATAGATATACCGGCGTTGTTGACTAAAATATCAATCCTTCCGAATTTTTCCACCGTTTTTTCGATAAGCGCGCGGCAGTCCTCCTCCTTCGTGACATCTGTCTTGACACAGAGCACACGCTCGGAATCGGGATTCACGGAAGGGGCCAACCCGACAAGCTTGTCGTAAGACCTCGCGGCCATAACGACACGTGCCCCGCGGGAAGCGAACAAGCGGGCGGAAGCCAACCCGATCCCCGAGCTGGCTCCCGTCACAATAATGACTTTATCCTTGAAATAATCTTGCTTCATCGCTATTTGACGGTCATAGCGGCGATGTCGTCGCCATCATACAGACCGGCATCGAGCTTCGCCTTGATCTCCTTGAACGCATTGAGGGTATATTCCACATCCTCCATAGTGTGAGCGGCGGTGCAGACGATCCTGAATATGATCATGCCCTTCGGGATGACAGGATAGATGACCATCGAACAGAAGACACGGTAGTTCTCCCTGAGATCCTTGGCCATCTTGGTCGCCTGGGCGATTCCTCCCTTGATGTGGACAGGGGTAACACAAGCCTGAGCTTCACCGATGTCAAAGCCTTCCGCCTTGAAACCTTCCTGGATGGCCCTGGTGATTTTCCAGCACTTGGCTCTCAGCTCATCTCCCTCGGGAGAGTCGATGATCTCCATTCTCTTGATGTTACCAAGGACAAGAGGCATCGGAAGCGACTTGGCGTACATCTGGGAACGCATGTTGGCTCTCAGGAAGTTGATAATCGAATGAGGACCAGCGACAAAACCACCGATGGAAGCCATACTCTTAGCGAAGGCTCCGATGTAGAGGTCGATGTCATCCATCACGCCGAAATGCTCGGAGGTGCCCCTTCCATGCTCGCCAAGAAGGCCGAAGCCATGGGCATCATCGATGAGAATGCGGAAAGGATATTTCTTCTTGAGTGCGGCGATCTCGTCCAGTTTGCCGAGAGCGCCTGTCATTCCGTAAACACCTTCAGTGATCAAAAGCACTCCACCGCCATTCTCATCGGCTTCTTTGCATGCGCGGGCAAGGACCTTCTCGCAGTCCACCATGTTGTTGTGGCGATACTTATACTTGCTGCCGATGTGGAGGCGAATACCGTCCAACAAGCAGGCGTGGCACTCAGCATCGTAAACGATCACATCGTGGCGTCCGGTCAAGGCATCGATGGTGGAGACTATTCCCTGGTAGCCGAAATTATATAGGAAAGCGTCCTCCTTCTTCTCGAAATCGGCGAATATCTTCTCAAGCTTCTCGTGGTAGCGGGTGTGTCCCGACATCATCCTGGCGCCCATCGGATATGCGAGACCCCAGTCCGCGGCAGCCTGGGCATCAGCCTTGCGTACCTCGGGATGGTTGGCCAAGCCAAGATAGTTGTTGAGGGACCAGTTCAGGACAGGAATCCCATTGAAAGTCATGTGGGGACCCAACTCGCCCTCGAGACGAGGATACATGTAATAACCGAAACCTTGTTCAAAGTACTGGCCTATCGGGCCACCGGAATCTCTCTCGATCCTGTCGAAAATATCACTGTACATATTGTCGTAAACTATTAATAATCAAACATTTTATGCATCGATGTTGGCGTAATGGGCATTCTCCTCGATGAACTGCCTTCTTGGCGGGACATCATCTCCCATAAGCATGGAGAACGTCCTCTCAGCCTCCGCCGCATTCTCAATAGTGATCTGGCGCAGACGCCTTCTGGAAGGATCCATGGTGGTGTCCCAAAGCTGGGCGTCGCTCATCTCACCAAGACCTTTGTACCGCTGGACAGTGACTCCCTTGTCGGAGCCCTTGCCCAGACGAGCCGTAGCCTCGAAACGCTGCTGGTCAGTCCAGCAGTACTCTTCCTCCTTGCCTTTCTTCACGAGATAGAGAGGAGGGGTGGCGAGGTAAACATAGCCGTTCTTGATGAGGTCGAACATGTAGCGGAAGAAGAAGGTGAGGATAAGGCAGGCGATATGGCTACCATCCACATCAGCATCAGTCATAATGATGACTTTGTGGTAGCGGAGCCTGCTGAGATCCATCCTCTTGACACCATCCTCATCCTCCTTGGCGACTGTCACTCCGAGGGCGGTGTAGATGTTCCTGATCTCCTCACTATCAAAAGCGCGGTCTCCGGCGGCCTTCTCCACATTGAGAATCTTTCCCCTCAAAGGAAGGATGGCCTGGATTCTCCTGTCACGGCCCTGCTTGGCGGTACCGCCTGCGGAGTCTCCCTCAACAAGGAAGAGCTCGCACCTCTCAGGATCCCTTTCGGAACAATCAGCGAGCTTTCCAGGCATTCCGGCACCTGTCAGGGCGGACTTGCGCTGAACCATCGCGCGAGCCTTGCGGGCTGCCTCACGGGCTGTAGCGGCCAGGACAATCTTCTCGATGATCATCTTGCCCTCCTTAGGATGCTCCTCAAGGTACTGCTCCATAGCGGCCGATGTGGCCTGGGAAACAGCAGAGGTTGCCTCGGGGTTACCAAGTTTGGTCTTTGTCTGACCCTCGAACTGAGGCTCGGCAATCTTCACCGACACGACGGCTGTAAGGCCCTCGCGGAAATCCTCAGGAGCGAGATCTCCCTTGAACTTGGAAAGGAGGTTGTTCTTCTCGGCATAGTTCTTCAAAGAGCGGGAAAGCCCCATCTTGAAGCCCTGGAGATGCGTTCCGCCTTCGATGGTGTTGATATTGTTGACGTAGGAATAAATCTTCTCGGAG
>OMQO01000238.1 GCA_900313275.1 uncultured Bacteroidales bacterium | reverse complement strand
GTGGTACGCGTGCCCACTTCGACGCCCGGAACCTCCTCCATGAAACCCACGGGCACGGCGCCGCTCACCTGCCCATAATCATGCTCATCCCCATTCTGCGAGTACCAGGTGTTGATCGTATACACCCGGTCGATGTCCTTGTAAAAGCTGTCGTAACTCAGCTCAAAGAACACCTTGGCAATGAGCACTATACCCACCGCCAGCCCCACACCCAGGGACAATACCTTGATCAATATATCATTCTTTGTTTTCATTATCTGCTTCCGGTCGTTTGCACATGCCGACTGAAGGCTGAAGAATTCTCAACTATGACATCACAATTTGTGATATCATCGAAAAGACTCTTACAGTTCGTTCTTGACGTCGGAGACGATCTGGCCGTCAAAGAGGTCGATGGTGCGCTGGGCGCAGGCGGCGTCCTTCTGGGAGTGCGTGACCATCACAATCGTGGTGCCTTCGGCGTTGAGTTCCTTCAGCAGGTCCATCACCTCCTTGCCGTTCTTGGAGTCCAGGTTGCCGGTGGGCTCATCGGCGAGGATCAGTTTCGGTCCAGCCACCACGGCACGGGCGACGACGGCACGGGCGATAGCCACCCTCTGCTGCTGACCGCCGGAAAGCTGCTGCGGGAAGTGCTGGGCCCGGTGGCTGATGGCCATGCGCTTCATAATCTCCGTCACTTTCTGCTTGCGCTCAGAAGCGCTGATGTTCAGGTACCTGAGAGGGAGTTCAATGTTCTCATACACATTGAGTTCGTCGATGAGGTTGAAGCTCTGGAACACGAAACCGATGTTGCCCTTGCGGAATTTGGTGCGCTCCTTCTCCTTCAGGCCGCCGACCTCAGTGCCGAGGAGTTCATAGCTGCCGCTGGTGGGATTGTCCAGCAGGCCCAGGATATTCAGCAACGTGGACTTGCCGCAGCCCGACGGGCCCATAATGGCGACGAACTCGCCGTCCTTGATCTCGAAGGAAACACCGTTGAGAGCCGTGGTCTCAATCTCTTCCGTCCGGAAGACTTTGCAAAGGTTGGTAACTTTGATCATAATTTATTGTTTTTTAATTGTTTATTCTATTCTTTCTTCAATGCCTCGGCAGGATTCGTCCTTGCAGTCTTGATACTTTGATAGAGCACGCTTATCGCTGCTATAAAAGCAACCGCCAGTCCGGCGAGGGCGAATATCCACCAGTGGAGGTCGATGCGGTGACCATAGCCGGAAAGCCAGCGGTTCATGATGAACCAGGCGATGGGGATGGCGATGAGGAAGGCAATGCCCACCAGTTTCATAAACGATACCACCAGTTCCTTCAACACACCCGTGTAATCGGCCCCGAAGACCTTTTTCACCGACACGCTGCGGATTTCCTGCTGCATATAGTAGGAACTCATCGCAAAGAGACCCAGCGCGCTCACCAGGATGGACAGTAGCGTGAAGATGAGCACGATCTTGAGCACCCGGCTCTCATCGGCAAAGCCGTCTGCAATCATTTCCTCGATATACTGGGCTTCGAAGAGCCGGTCCGGGAAGATCTCTGCGACAATAGCCTCAACTCTTTTGCGGGCATCTCCCTGATGGCCGGTCGTCTTCACCAATAAGGTCCACGGGAATTGATCCTCAGGCGCTTCCCCCCAGTCCATGATCAGTGCAGCACTTTGAGTGGCTTCAAGGGGACGAATCTTGAAATCATAATAAACACCTCCGATAACAATCGCACCTTCGTGATGAATCACAGTGAATTCCTGGGCAGACTCATCAATACCAATCTGCTTGAAAGCATATTCATTCAGCCACCAGCCTCTGCTGTGGTTATCTTGCTTTCGTTTGAGACCAAGGATTTTGAAATAGGCCTCATCACCTTGGATTTGTTGGAAAGAAACCCAATGATCATCAGCTATTTCAACCGTTTCATTATTGGTACCTGCCAGCGGAATCCCGTTGCCCATTCCCACTTCTTCCACACAAGGTTCTGCACGGAGACGGTCCAGCAACGGACGAAGTTGCGCTACGTTTCCATAGGCGTTGGCAACAACCAGTACATCCTTGGTGTTATATCCCAAATCAGCGGTGATCATATGACGGATCTGCAGTCCCATGGTCAACGCACTCACCAGCATCACGACGGTGACCACATTCTGCACGACGATGATGACCTTGCTGTAGAGGGTTTTGGTTTTGAGCCGGAGAGATCCACGAACAATTTCGATGGGCTGGGCTTGCTGGATCAAGAGGGCTGGGACGATGCCGGAAAGGACGCCGAGAACGACGATGAATCCCAGCACCAACAAGACATTCAACGGCGTGATGGCATTGAAAATGGACACCTGATAATCCAGGATTTGCGATGCAAGCGGAGACAGCGCCTCGGCCAGCAAGATGGCCAATAGCATTGAAAATCCGCAGATGAGGGTGCTTTCTGCGATCACCTTCAGGAAGATGCTGCGTTTATCGGCACCCACCAGACGCCGGGTAGCCATTTCCTTGGCCCGAAAGCCCATGAGGGCCGTGGTCATGTTGATGTAGTTCAACACGGCGAAAGCCAGAAGCAGCAGGCACATCGCCAATAACAGATTCACGAAGCTGCGGTTTCCAAACTGAATGGTCCCTGTCCAATCCTGGTTCCCGTTTTCCAGGAAGTACATATCCTTCAGCGGAATGACGCGGACCTTATCGTATCTGTATTGATAGATCCAGAAGTTCTCCTCCATCCAGTCAAGCATCTCACCTTTTTTGGCCACGAGGTCGGCCCCGGGATAGGTCATCAGGAAGCAGACGCCGCCTCCGGCATTGCTCATATGCTCATCGTGGGCCGAGTTCGTCTTCGGCATCATCTCGCCTCGCATCAAAACATCCGGGGTTTTCAGGATGGAGTTGCCAAAATCCTTATAGACGCCGCAGACCGTGAGGGGAATCTCTTGGTCCCAGTTGAAAGTAATCACCTGTCCTACAGGATCTTTATCCCCAAAATGAGCATGGGCAAACGCTTGACTCACCATACAACGGTCCCAAGAAATGCTCCAGTCGGATCTATCGCCTGCCACCAAGTCATAACTGAATAGATCGAAGAACGTACTGTCAGCGGTCATGGCGCTCCCATAGACCATTTCGCCATCAATCTTATAAGGAGCCGCTCCCGCCAAGTTTGCCACACAACAGCCCTTTTCAATCTCCGGGAATTGCGCTTTTAAGTGCTTGTCCAGCCAATAACCCATGTTGACCGACTCTTCGTTGGCAATCACATAGATCCTGTCCGCATTCTTCTGGAAGGAATCCGTGGACAGCTGCCGCTGGACATAGGCCGCCAGAAGGAGCACGAAAGCCATGGAGACCGTCAGGCCAACGAGGTTGATAACCCCGTATAACTTGTTCTTTTTAAGGAAGTTCCAAAAGCTTTTCATAGTCTAGAATACCAATACATCACTGTCACCATAAGTATCATACCCGGAGGTTATCACCTTCTCGCCGGGCTCCAGGCCTTCCAGTACCTCGTAGTACTGGGGATTCTGACGACCGATGCGGATCTCTCTCTTGACGGCCTTTGTGCCCTCTTTGTTAACAACATAGATCCATTTTCCGCCGGTTTTCTGGTAGAAGGTGCCGCGGGGGACAATCACCGCCTCTTCGGGCTGGCCGAGCTGGAGGTTGAGGTAGTAGGTCTGGCCGGCGCGGATGTTGTCGGGCTGCTCGCCGTCGAACTTGAAATCGGCCTTG
>OMQO01000239.1 GCA_900313275.1 uncultured Bacteroidales bacterium | reverse complement strand
CTTCTCTTTTTCTCCCAATACCTCCTCATAGAGCTTCTCGCCATCGCGGAGACCGGTGTATTTTATTTCAACTCCTTTTGCTCCGCTAAGTTCGATCATCCTTTTGGCGAGGTCGGCGATACGGACAGGCTTACCCATGTCAAACACGAATATCTCGCCACCATTGCCTTTCGTACCAGCCTCAAGCACAAGCTTGCACGCCTCAGGAATAAGCATGAAATAACGTATGATGTCAGGATGGGTGACTGTTACAGGTCCTCCCTCCTTGATCTGTTTCTCAAAGATCGGGATAACGGAACCATTTGATCCTAAGACATTTCCAAAGCGGGTTGTCACAAACTGTGTGTGGCCTTCGACCTTTCCTTCGTTCTCAGCCTTATTGAGGCTCTGCACATATATCTCACAAATCCTCTTCGAGCATCCCATCACATTGGTCGGGTTGACCGCCTTGTCTGTAGAGATCATGACGAATTTGCGAACCCCATACTTGACAGACAAGTCAGCGAGAATCTTGGTGCCATACACATTGTTCTGGATGCTCTCAGAAGGATTATCCTCCATCATCGGAACATGCTTGTAAGCAGCCGCATGGAAAACAAATTCAGGACGGAAATCGTTGAATATGGCCTCCATCCTATCCGGGTTTGTGATATTCGTGACAACCGTTGTGGCCTTTACAGAAGGGAACTCCCGCTTCATCATCAGCCTGATGTCATGCTGCGGGGTTTCTGCGGCATCTATCAGCATCATCTCTGATGGTGAGAAAGAAGCCACCTGACGTACGATCTCACGACCTATGCTGCCAGCTGAGCCGGTTATCAGCACCTTGGTGTCTTTGAACTCTTCAGCAAGGGAATCCATATCCACAGTGATCTCATCCCGCGGCAGAAGATCCTCCACGCTAACCTCTTTCAATGATGCGGCGGGATCGAACTGAGCGTCACCTTTCTCCCATTGGACAGCTTCCCTTGAAAAATAAATCTTCGCTCCTGAGCCGATAATGTAGTCTTGAAGAACAGAATCTTCCCTGAACCGGTCAATCCTGGCCGGAGCGACAAGAACTGCCTGCACATGGCGAGCCTTAAGGATGTCAGGGAGAGTCTCATCCACCTCATATACAGGTTTCCCCATTAGAATCGTGCCGTTGGCATGAAGGTTTTTATCATGGGAAATAAAGCCGACCAACTGGAACCGCATCGGCTTTTCGCCTCTTATGAACTTCGCAAGTCCTATTCCTCCCGCTCGGATGCCGTAGATCATCACGCGCATGGCGGAACCTGTACGGAAATAACTGTCGTAGATGAACTTAATCGTTATTCGTTCAATCCACATTATAATAGTGGCGAAAGCGAATATGAAGAATAGCACACGGGCGGTCAAGTGCACCAGGATATTCGTGGGGACAAGGCAAATCGGGTAATGGACGATAAAAGCTACCACATATGCGCACCCCATAGCCGTCCCGATACGTATCAAGTCAGAAAAGGATGAGTAACGGATAATTCCGACATAAGTCTTGAATATCCTGAAAAAAACAACGCATATGGCAACGTACAAGACCATCACCCGCATCAGTGACCAGAAGAGATGATGTAGTGCCATCCCACGATAGAAGGCCCAGAAGACTACGATGGATGAGAAGAAAATAATGGCAATATCGATCGCCAGCACACACCAATAAGGCAGGGCCCCTTTGGAGAAGTACCATTCAATCAGATATTTGCCGTTTTTTTTCATTATGCTTAGTCTGCGAATATACAAAAAAAAATCAGAATAACGAGTATCTTAGGCCCAGGGAGGCTCCGAACGAGTCTGGAAGAAGCTCTCCACGGTCAGCATAAAGTCCATACACGACCGTAAAATGCTTCAACAGCCCCGGAATCTCACCCACAAAAGCCCCGCTAACCTGTTTTAAGGGAGTCTCTTTGACGGTGCCCCAATCTTTCTCAAATTGGGATTCACCCTTATATTGCTTGGTGTAGATGCCGTAATTCTGGCTGTATGTCAACATCAACTTATAAGGAGCTTTCTTGAATAGTTTCCCGGCAATGCTGAAATGATGGGCCTTGAGACGGTTATTCTCCACACCAAGGACCAATTGCTTACCTGTCCATGTAGCGGCATGAGTTCCCTTGGGGACAAACAGCGGATTCCCTATCGTGTGGCCGTAGTATGTCCAGCCGGACTTGTAACCACCATTATTGAAATAGTTGTCACAACCGCCATAGATGTGAGTATTATAATGATAAGGATCAGAAGGATCCAAATGCTGTTTCTCCTCGTCCGTGGTCGGTCTCGCATGCCTTGTCCCCGATTGGTACATAGTGTACTGATATTCATAAAGCACCTCTGTCACCCAGCGGTTCTTGTCGTCGAAACTGAACCAAATGGTGTTGACCCCATCCGGAAAATTCTGGAATCCCATTCCGGAACCGTCATCGTAAGGGATGTATTACCCAAGGTCACAGGCATCGAGGCTTTCTCGCTTTTCCCACCCCACAAGGCATAGTGATCAAAAACTCCATGAAAATCAAGTCTTTCCGTGATCTTTATGTCCAAACCCATCATCGTCCGGTGAATAAGCGCGCCGTTCATGTAGCGGTTATCCAGCGTCTTATAATCAGCAAAACTGCCGAAAAACTTGACATAACCCTTAGTGAAGGGCACCGGAATAGGGGCGAGATTGGCGGAATAGCCCGGAATCGTTCTCGCGTTGCCACTCCAAATAATATGACCGCCTGTCGTTGACATGGAACCCATGGTCGGTGTTCCAGCCCCATAATAATCGAGATCAAACCTCTTCAGACCGAGGTCGAGAGAGAGAGCTTTCCATTTGATGCTGGAATACAACTCGTCCGGAATAACCGCCATCTTACCATCTGGCTGATTTGAATAATTCGCGGCCATAGATGCCCCCCAACGCCACTGGAAGGTCTTTGAAGGATCATATCCGGTTCCCATCCTCGCCAGGGCGAAGGCTCCGGAGGACTCAGGTATCAAGCCGAACTGGTTCGACGTCATCCAGAATGGCAACTGCCCTCCAGAAGAAAAAGCCCCCATCAAAAGAAGAGTCAAGAAGAAATCGGTCATACGATAGCTTCCTTTATTTTGCCGACAATATAACGTACATCTTCATCACTCACAAGCGGACCGCTCGGAAGACACATCCCGATCTTGAAGAGAGCTTCGGAGACCCCGTTTACATAAGCGGGAGCGTCTTTATAGACTGGCTGCTTGTGCATCGGCTTCCAAAGAGGACGAGCCTCAACTCCCGCTGCATCAAGGAATACTCTCAAGGCCTCGACATTGTCGTTAGGCTCGCATTCGGTCCTTGGATTGTCAACGGCGTGGACAACACCGGCAGCACCTCCTACAGCTCCTTTGACAACTGACTTGTAGGCGTTCTCCTGGCCCACGATCCTGATCGAAGGATCTATGGTGATAGTGTTCAGCCAGAAGTTCGCGTCATCCAGGGAGGAAGGATTGTCATGAAGCTCTATCCCGGGAACATCCTCAAACAGAGCCTTGTAGAGATCTTTAACATGCTTATGGTGAGCGATGTGCTCTTCAGCCACCAACATTTGCCCGCGGCCGATTCCCGCACAGATATTTGACAGGCGATAATTGTAGCCAATGGCCTCGTGCTGATAGTAAGGATAAGCCTCCCTAGCCTGCGTGGCATACCACAAAATCTTGTTCTTGCTCTCGGGGGTTGAACAGATCAAAGCGCCGCCTCCGGAGGTCGTGATCATCTTGTTGCCATTGAAACTCAACACTCCGAACTCACCGAAAGTACCAAGGACCTTGCCGGCGAAGCGGCTTCCGAAGCCCTCAGCCGCATCTTCGACTACAGGAATGCCGTAACGCTCAGCTATTTCCATAATCCTATCAATCCTGTAAGGCATTCCGTATAACGCCACTGGAACTATCGCCTTCGGCTTTTTCCCGGTCTTTGCCATACGATCCTTTATCGCCTCTTCCATAAGGTCGGGATCGATATTCCAGGAATCCTTTTCAGAATCCACAAAAACCGGAGTGGCTCCGAGATACGTGATCGGATGTGACGAGGCGCAGAATGTGAAACTCTGCACGATGACCTCGTCACCAGGACCAACGCCACAAGACAGCAAGGCCAGATGCACGGCAGCGGTTCCGGAGCTTAAGGCTACGACTTCCTTGTCAGTGCATGCGAACCTCTTTAAATCCGCCTCGAAAGCGTTAACATTAGGTCCGAGAGGTGCCACCCAATTTGTGTCGAACGCCTCCTTGATGTAATCCTGTTCCTTGCCGCTCATATGAGCCAGGCACAAGTAAATCCTATTCATGTCAAACTATTATCAATAAATAATTTCCAATATTAAAAGCTCTACTCAATGACCATGTCAAACCGGTCATAAGGAGCGGTGCGATGAGCCAGGTGCCTTGTTGAAGGCGAGATGCCGAACAGAGGGGAATATGTGCGTACCTTTATGGTCTTGCCATCAGGCATGAACTCCAAGATCCGGAGCCAGCCATCACCTCCGTTACCCTCCCAACCGCCACCGAGGGTCTGGACATTGAACATCATCTGATGAACCGGCTTTCCCGCCACATTCTTGTCCACTCGGTAGGCTGTGCTCATGCGGAAATCATCCTCAACATTACCAGTGTTGGCGGGCGATCCTGTGTGGCCACAAATCACAAGGCGGATGTTAGGGACCTGGCTCACCAGATTCTCCCAAAGCATCTTGCCGGAATGGTTCCCTTCCTGCTTAGTTACCCAATAGCCTTCCCCATCGGTGTACTTGGCGTTTTTGGCGTGGAGATAAGAATGGGTGAGGTAGATCACATAATCATCTTTGTACTTGTCAGAAGTGACCAGTTTCTTTGCCCATTCAACCGCCGCGGCGGAAGGAGCGAACTCGGAACTTATGACAAGAATCTTGTGGTCCCAACCCGGCATCTCAAACTCGAAAGCGGCGTTTTCCAAAGAGGCATGTCCCTGACGGTTAGGGAATTCAGCCTTAAGGCAATCGACATAGGCGGAGTTCCGCTCGAAAGAGATATACCTCGGAAACTCCGTGTTGTAATTCTCGCTATGCTGGTAACCGTAGTCATGGTTGCCACCGCAGGAGATGAAAGGCACTTTGCCGTCTATTCTTTCCAAAGAGCGGCTGACGCTCTCCCACATTTGCCGGCTGCTCTGATTCAACATGTTACGGTTCAAGGCATTATTCTCGTTCTGCTCCACAAGATCCCCTGTGCACAAGAGCGCCTTGATGTTGAGATGGTCAATGTTGTCAGACACCCATAAAGTGGTCAACTCCAAAATTGGCTGGTTTATGTCATACTTCACGTAGCCTTGCGGATCGCCGAACAAGATGAAGGTAGAGGAAGCGGGATCGGTCAGGCTCTGACGATCGGCCCTATGCTGAGCACCAAGGGCCAAGGGAATTAAGAGAATGACAGCGGCTAGGAATAACTTTTTCATTTTGGAATACTCTTTTATAGGTTGACCACATCGTCAGCAATCGCCAGGGCGGTTGGACGGTGTGCGATAAATACAATTGTCTTGGAACCAGAAACGCTGGAATGGAGGCT
>OMQO01000242.1 GCA_900313275.1 uncultured Bacteroidales bacterium | reverse complement strand
CGAAGTATTCAACAGGAGTGAGACCTCCGTGTTTTGCCTTACAATCAATGACTTCCTGCTCTGTCTCAGCGATGTGGAGATGGATTCTCAGACCATTCTTCCTGGCGAATTCCGTGACCCAGAGGATCTGCGGCTCGCTGACAGTATAGACTGAGTGGATGCTTACGGTGAGATGTTCACGCTTTCCCCAACTTTTCGACATCTCGAGCAACCTTTGGCTTTCATCCCTTTGCCTGGCGGCCACCTCCTTGTCAAAACTGTCCAGGAAGGTGTATGACACAACGCAACCAAGCCCCATTTCAGACGCGGCTTGCCTGGTCATGGGTGAGTGCCAATACATGTCGTTGAAAGTGCTTGTGCCGGTCTTGATCATCTCCAAGGCGGCGACTCTGGAAGCGCTTAATACAAACGGCTCATCAATATGGGACTCGATACTCCAGATGTGGTCCAACCAGTCTTGAAGAACCATATCCTCACCAACTCCGCGCAGCAGGCTCATCGCGGCGTGTGTGTGGGCATTGACGAAACTTGGCATGGCTGTCTTGCCGGTGCAGTCGATGGTCTGGACATTGGCCGAAGAGGAACCGGCAGGTAAGATCTTGGTTATGATTCCGTCAGCGATAGTGATGTCAACCTGCTTGCCGTCAAGAGTGATGTTTTTGAGAATAATACCGTCCATGATTAGCCTCGATTTTTCAAATATAAGAAAAAATCGTTAAATTAGTTCCAAATCAAACCAAACGGTACAATGAGGATTATTTTCAAATGTCTCTCCGCGCTGGCGCTCCTGTTGCCGGCGTCGGTGGCAGCGCAGGATTCTATCGGCGCTATCGAACGTAATTTCAAGGACATACCGGCGAGCCAGCCAACCGGTGTCTATTGGTACTGGATCAGTGGCAACATGTCTAAAGATGGTGTTGTCAAGGATCTTCAATCCATGAAACAGGCTGGTATAACCAGGGCTCAGATAGGCATGATAGGTGATGGCCAAGGAGCTCCACAAGGGCCTGTAAGGATGTTCACTGATGAGTGGTGGGACATTCTCCACACCATGTTCAAGACCGCGGGCGAACTGGGTATAGAAATAGGTCTTTTCAATTGTCCTGGATGGAGCCAGAGTGGAGGTCCATGGGTAAAGCCTTCTCAGGCTATGAGGTATCTGGGCTATTCGAAAGACACTCTGACTGGTCCGGTAAAATATTCAGCGAAACTTCCGGTAGTGGGTGAGAACGCACAGGAAGTCAAGGTGTTGGCTTTCCCGCTTAAGGAATCGCTGCCAGTTCTGACCACCTCTGATGTGAGCTCTCTGAAGGAGATTGTCCTTAAAGCTGACGGACCTTTCACAGTGAGGTCGATAATAGTCGAACCGACTAAGAACCCTGGCGCTACTTTCGTGGATCTTCTGGTCAAGAATGGTAATAAATCGACCGTTGTCGAGAGATTCCAGGTTGATAGGAGTAACGCCGCGATCAATGTCGGATTCGATCCGTTGGCTCCTGTCGTGATTTCTGTTCCGGGCACTGTGGGTGAGGAGTTTGTGCTGAGATTTGATAAAGCGGGAGTAGTCGGTAAGGTTACCCTTTCTGAGGTTCCCGCGGTCGAAAGGTTCGCGGAGAAGACTTTCGCCAAGATGTGGCAGACCCCACATCCCATGTGGGACGCCTATCTTTGGAGAGATCAACCCGATGATGAGTCCGGTCTTTCCGTCAAACCGGAGGAAGTAATTGATCTGTCGGCGAATATGGCTTTAGATGGAACTTTGACTTGGGATGTGCCTAAGGGAAAATGGGTTGTCATGCGCTCTGCCATGCTCCCGACCGGCTCGATGGATTCTCCGGCTCCGGAAGAAGGCCGTGGCCTTGAGACTGACAAGATGAGCAAGAAGCACATCCGGGCTCATTTCGACAACTATCTGGGCAAGATTCTCGAAAGGATTCCGGCTACGGACAGGAAATCTTTCAAAATTGTCGTGGAAGACAGTTATGAGACCGGAGGCCAAAACTGGACCGATGACATGATTGATGACTTCAAGAAGGTTTACGGCTATGATCCGACTCCATATATTCCCGTAATGAGCGGTGTTGTGGTAGGTAGCAGGGACATCTCCGACCGATTCCTTTGGGATGTCCGCAGGCTTGTGGCGGATGAGGTTTCTTATAATTATGTAGGTGGGCTGCGAGAGGTCAGTAATGAGCATGGTCTGACCACCTGGCTTGAGAACTACGGCCACTGGGGTTTTCCAGGGGAGTTCCTTCAGTACGGTGGCCAGTCTGACGAGATTGCCGGCGAGTTCTGGAGTTTCGGAGACCTTGGTGACATTGAGAACAGGGTGGCTTCTTCATGCGGGCATATATATGGAAAAAAGAAAGTCTGGGCGGAGAGTTTCACCTGCGGCGGACCTGATTTCTCGCAATACCCTGGGCAGATGAAGCAGAGAGGTGACCGTTTCTTCACTGAAGGTATAAACGCCTCATTGATGCATCTTTACATCCAACAGCCAGATGATCGTGTTCCTGGAATTAACGCCTGGTTCGGCAATGAGTTCAACCGCAACAACACCTGGTTCTACCAGATGGATGTGTTCAGCGATTACCTAAAGCGTTGCAACTATGTGTTGCAGCAGGGACGCTATGTGGCCGATGTGGCTTATTTCCTGGGAGAGGACGCTCCGAAGATGACCGGAATTCGTGATCCTGAGATTCCCGAGGGCTTCTCTTATGACTTTGTCAACGCTGAGGTCCTGATGGACGCTTCCGTCAAGGATGGGAAGTTGTTGTTAAAGAGCGGGATGGAATATTCAGTCCTGGTCCTTCCGAAGCTTAAAACGATGCGTCCCGCGCTTCTTACAAAGATAGCCGCTCTTGTGCGGGAAGGCCTCACTATTTTGGGACCCGCCCCCGAAAAGAGTCCGAGTCTCGCGGGCTATCCAGAGGCTGACCAGATAGTCAAGTCCCTCGCCGAAAATGTTTGGCAGCTTTCCTCACAGCCTTACGCCACTTCTGTCTCATATGGCAAGGGGAAGGTTTATCGTGGCGGATCTCTTGAGCAGGTGTTCGCTGACAAAGGTGTCGTGGCCGATTTCAAGGCGGAGGATCCCGCCGCGGCCGTCGCCGCC
>OMQO01000243.1 GCA_900313275.1 uncultured Bacteroidales bacterium | reverse complement strand
CAGGCCGCCTCTATGGCGGAAAGGTTCAACCTATGCCACATCTCCACCGGAGATCTTCTCAGGGGCGAGATGGCCAAGGGCACCGAGCTCGGGCTCAAGGCCAAGGCTCTCATTGAGGCTGGCGAGTTGGTTCCCGACGAGATTGTCGAGGGTATGATTGAGAACAAGTTCGACTCGGTCCAGGGTTATGCCGGATTCCTGCTCGACGGATTCCCTCGCACGACCGCCCAGGCGGAAGCTCTAGACGCGATGCTCGCAAAAAGGGACACCAAGGTGACCGGGGTTGTCTCCCTGATGATTCCCGATGAGATGATTAAGGAAAGGATACGCCATAGAGCCGCGATTGAAGGACGCGCGGACGACGCTTCCGATGAGACAATCGCCAATAGGATCAAGACATACCATCAGAAGACTGAGCCTCTTGTGGATTACTACAAGAATTCCGGCGCCTACAATGAGATTGACGGCACAGGCACTATCGAGGAAGTCCGGGAGCGGATCAACTCACTGATGGAGACTCTATAAACCATTAATATTCAACACATATGACCAGACGCTTCCGGGCAGCCCTGCTGACCTTGTTTTTGTGCTTATCGCCAGCGGCAGCCCAGGAGCCGCTAAGGGAGATGATTAACCGCGGACTTGACCGCGCCAAGACACAATCTCTCATCCTGGCCCGTAACCTTCGCGACTCGAAGGACG
This sequence comes from uncultured Bacteroidales bacterium, assembly GCA_900313275.1. Lineage (GTDB taxonomy): Bacteria > Bacteroidota > Bacteroidia > Bacteroidales > UBA932 > Cryptobacteroides. Next base: position 2,410 of record OMQO01000243.1, on the reverse strand, counting down.
CTCTCCCCCGCACATGGGAGAATGGGGAATTGAAAACGACAGGCTATTCCGGATGGATCTCAGGCTTCTTCCCCGGAGTCTTATGGATGATGTATGAAGAGACCGGCGACAACCTATACCGGGAATATGCTGAGTTATACACCGCCAGGATTGAGCCTGCCAAGAAGATGACCAGCACCCATGACCTCGGTTTCATGCTCATGTCGAGTTTCGGCCAGGGTTACCGTCTAACGGGCAATCCGCACTACCTCGAAGTGCTCCATGAGGGCACAGACAGCCTGCTGACACGCTGGAATCCTTCTCTCGGAGTCATGAAGTCTTGGAACGAGAACGCCAGATGGAAGTTCCCCGTCATCATCGACAACATGATGAACCTGGAGATGCTCTGCTTCTGCAGCCACACCTTCGGGGACAGGCATTATGAGGACATAGCGGTCACACACTCCAAGACCACCATAAAGAATCACTTCCGTGATGACGCATCGACCTGGCATGTGGTCTCTTACGATCCGGAGACAAAAGGTCCCCACGCCAAGAACACTGCCCAGGGGTATTCAGACGACAGCGCCTGGGCAAGAGGACAGTCCTGGGGACTCTACGGTTACACTATGATGTACCGGGAGACCCTCGATCCCGCATTCCTTGAGCAAGCCCGCAAGATCGCCCGTTTCCTGAAGAATCACCCCAACCTTCCCGCCGACAAGATCCCTTGTTGGGACTACAACGCCCCGGGAGCCCCCAACACCCAAAGGGACGCGTCCGCCGGAGCGATAATGGCTTCAGCGTTGATAGAACTGAGCCAACTTGATCCAGGCCCGGAGTCCGCGGATTGGCTTGATCTCGCGATCCAGCAGCTTAGGACCTTGAGTTCTCCTGAATATCTGGCAGCTCCCGGTGAGCAAGGTGGCTTCATACTCAAACACAGCGTCGGAAGCCTTCCGGGCAAATCCGAGGTCGATGTTCCCCTGACCTATGCCGACTACTATTATATCGAAGCTCTCCAACGCCTTAAGAAACTGCTTGAGCGTCCGGATGGGGCCGCCGACAGGAAAATATGGGTTGAGACTTTGACTAAGATCGCCGAACCTGTCTTGACAAACCTTGCGGAGGGGACTTTAAGAAGGAATATGCCCTATGAGACCAGGAACACACAACCTGGCCATCAGGACGTGTCTTACTTGGAAGCTGTCGGAAGGACCATCTGCGGCATTGCCCCATGGCTTGAGCTCGGACCTGACAGCAGCGAGGAAGGACAGTTGAGGGAGCGGTTTATTGAATTGACTATCAAAGGGTTGAAAAACGCAGTTGATTCCTCGTCGCCCGACTATCTGACTTTCGGAGGCAAGTCCGGAGCCCAGGCTCTCGTCGATGCCGCCTTCCTGGCGGAAGGGGTGCTCAGAGCTCCTACCCAAATCTGGAAACGGCTTGACAAAAAGACCCAAAAACGTCTTGTGACAGAATGGAAGCGTTCAAGGGAGATCTCCCCCGGGGAGAACAACTGGCTCCTCTTCGCCTCGACAGTGGAGGCCGCCCTGCTGGAATTCGCCGGGGAATATGACAAAGGCAGGCTCATGTACGGAGTGAAGCGATTCAGGGACGACTGGTACAAGGGAGACGCATGGTATGGCGACGGCAAAGACCTTCATCTTGACTACTACAACAGCCTCGTCATCCACCCGATGTTCACGGAAGTTCTGAAAGTCATGGATAAGCATGGTATCGAGGGAGCTGACTTCCTGCCTGTTCAGGAAAAGCGGCTGGGAAGGTATGCCGCCGAACTGGAGAGGATGATTTCCCCTGAAGGCACTTATCCGGTTATCGGCCGCTCGATCGCCTATCGTTTCGGCTCTTTCCATGCGCTCGCTGACGCCGCATGGCTCCATCTGCTCCCCGCAAGCCTGAGCCCGGCACAAGTTCGTTCTGCATTGACAGCAGTGATCTCAAGACAAATCGACGCCCCTGGAACATTTGACAGAAATGGCTGGCTAAGAGTCGGTTACGCTGGCAACCAGATCCAAATGGGAGAAACCTACATCAACACTGGCAGTGTCTATCTCTGCACAGCCGTATTCCTTCCTCTGGGTCTTCCGGCCAGCGATCCATTTTGGGCCGCTCCCGGACGCGATTGGACCTCACGCAAGGCTTGGAGCGGTGTCGATGTAGGCCTCGACCACAGCATCTAGCATGCGGAAGGAGGCATTCATACCAGGGTTTGATTGGGTCAGGATTTTCGGGTCCATCATAATAGCCATGATTCACTATGGCTTTTTCTCCGGTTTTCATGATAGCCACACGGATGCTTACAGAATGCTGGGGGTGCTGGTGCCCACCTTCTTCTTGATGTCCGGACACCTGCGTTCCAGGGATTCCTCCAAAGAGAAAGTCATAAAGCCAGTCTTAAAGTACGGAA
>OMQO01000244.1 GCA_900313275.1 uncultured Bacteroidales bacterium | reverse complement strand
TTCGTGGAGATAAAAGACGAGGATGGAAAACCACAGTGGGCCTGTGAGCACCACATCGGCGACGGTAAAGTCGAAGATGCGGAGGTCCTTCAGGGTCTCAGGGACCATTTCAACGGCGAATGCACCGAGGTGGGTATGTACCTTGCCATGAGCCGTCAGGCCGAGAGGGAAGGCTATCCTGAGATTGCGGACGCTTTCAAGCGTTACGCTTTCGAGGAGGCCGAGCATGCCTCAAAGTTCGCTGAGCTTCTCGGGGAAGTTGTCTGGGACACGAAGACCAATCTCGAGAAACGTTACCAGGCTGAGGCCGGAGCGTGCGAAGGTAAGCTCGCGATAGCCACTAGGGCAAAGCAGCTCGGTTATGACGCTATCCATGACACTGTTCACGAGATGGCTAAGGATGAGGCCAGGCATGGCGCCGGATTCTATGGCCTTCTCCAGCGCTATTTTGGGAAGAAGTAGCAGGATATGAGCAAAATAAAGGGTTTGATCTGCGCGCCGTTCACTGCGTTCGACGCGCAGGGTCTTGTTAATTTGGAGCGGGTTCCTCTTCAGGCCAAGTTCTATAAGGACAACGGTGTCCGCGGGGTTTTCGCCTGTGGCACTACCGGTGAGGGAACATCCCTTTCCATGGCTGAGAAGAAGGCGCTTTTCAAGGAGTGGGCGAAGCAGCGGAGTGAGAGTTTCGCGGTAATCGGTTTCCTTGGCGGAACCAGTGTGGCGGACTGCCGGGAATTGGCTGTCTATGCCAAAGAGGTGGGCTTGGACGCTGTAGCGATGACGGCTCCATATTACCAGAGGCCAGCATCCGTCAAGGATCTTGCCCTGACCGTCGCTGAGGTTGCCTCATCCGTCCCGGACATGCCTTTTTATTTCTATCATATTCCAGTCCTGACCAAGGTCTATTTCCCGATGATCAGGTTCCTAGAGATTGTGGACGAACTGGTTCCCAACTTCGCCGGCATAAAGTACACGGACGAGAACATGATGGACTTCCATCAGTGCTTTGAATTCAAAAACCGCAAGTACAATATCATGTGGGGAAGGGACGAGATGATGCTTGAGGCTCTCTCAATCGGTTGCCGAACCTTTGTGGGCAGTACCTATGGTTATATGGCGCCTCTTTACCTGGCCATTGAAAAGGCTTTCGACAATCAAGACATGATCAAAGCCTCCTGCCTGCAGTTTGAGGCGGTCAACCTCATCACCCTGTTGGACAAATATGGCAGCGGCACGGGGAAGGCTTTCATGAAGGCCGCCGGGCTTGACCTCGGTCCCTGCCGCAGGCCTCTCAATACCCTTGAAGGTGAGAAGTTTAACGATTTCATCCGGGATCTTTCATACACCAAGTTCGAATTCTGGAAGAACTCCATGAAATAAGATGCTCCGCCGCCTTGCCATAATAGCCACCTTGGTCGCCATCCTTGGCTCTTGCTCCGCCTCCAGGCGCGCGAGGATCACAGTTGGCGACTCACTTCCTTTGACCGGTGTCGAGGATCTGATATGGACTTCCACTGTACTGCCTCCATCTCCTACCGACACTGCCGCCAATCTGGGACTCGCCGGGGTCTATGCCGGGAAGATCGGTGATTTTCTGGTGGTGGCTGGCGGGGCTAATTTCCCTGATGGACTGCCTTCCCAAGGTGGGCCTAAGGTTTGGTACTCAGATGTTTATGTCCAGGATCACGGAGGAGTGTGGCGTTGCTGGCAGGGGGCTTTGGGTAAGGAATCCGCTTATGGTGTCACGGTTCCCTGTGATGGTGGGCTGCTTCTTATTGGAGGCTGCTGGGCGGAAGAATGTCTCTCGGAAATAAGGATGTTGAGGCTGGATCCTACAGGCCGGCCGTCGGTCGAGAAGTGGGGCGAACTTCCTGTCCCATTATCGAATATGGCTGGAGGCCAGATCGGTTCACAGGTCTTCTTGGCCGGAGGGATATCCTCAATGGGGGCTGACCAGAAGGCCTTGGACATATTCCTGAGCCTCGATCTGAAGTCCCGGCAGACGAAGGAGTTGCCTTGGCCTGATGCTCCGGCAAGGGCATTCGCTGTCGGAGTGGTTCAAAGCGATGGCTTGGACAATTGTTTCTACCTGTTCAGCGGTAGGAATTACCACGGTGATTCCCCGTGGGAGGTCCTACGTGACGGATGGGCATGGAACCCCCGTCTTGGGGAGTGGAAGCCGGTGAGAGGAGAGTTCCCTGTGATGGCCGGATGTGCTGTGCCCTACGGGACCAACCACATCCTTTTCGCTGGCGGAAGAAGCGAGGATCCTTCCATACCAGACAATGTGCTTAGGCTTTATCACACAATTACTTCCACCATGCTGACCGTGCCGGTCAGCGATCAGGTCCTTCCGGTTACGACCAGCATTCTCAGGGATGGTGACTCGTTCGTCGTTTGTAGTGGCGAGGTGGCTCCCGGAGTTCGTACCCCAGTGATTCTAAAGGGAGAGATCAGAAGCCATGTCCGGAGAATGGGATGGCTTGACATTGTCGTGATATTCCTCTACTTCTCTGTGCTGGCTTGGATGGGTTGGTTCTTCTCCAAGCGCCAGAAAAACACCGACGACTATTTCAAAGGTGGCGGGAGGATCCCTTGGCCGATAGTTGGTCTGAGCATATTCGGAACCACTCTGTCCGCCATCACTTTCATGTCCATCCCGGCGAAAACTTACGCCACAGATTGGAGTTATCTGCTCTTCAATTTCGGTATTGTGATGGTCGTGCCTATAATCACGCTCCTTTTTATTCCAAAGTTCAGAAGTCTCGGAGTCACAACGGCTTACGAATATCTTGAGCAGCGCTTCAGCCCCTTTGTGCGGGTTCTTTGCAGCCTGTCTTTCATCTTGTATCAGGTCGGAAGAATGGGGGTTGTCCTGCTTCTTCCTTCCATCGCCTTGAACATTGTCACCGGCTTTGACATTTTCGCTTGTATTGCCCTGATGGGTTTCCTGGCGCTGGTTTACACCTACATGGGTGGTATCGAGGCGGTAGCGTGGACCGATGCCTTGCAGGTTGTGGTGCTTATCGGCGCTGCTTTGGCTGTGGTATTCAGCATCGCCCACGCCACACCTGGCTCATTTCCGGCCCTTGTT
>OMQO01000245.1 GCA_900313275.1 uncultured Bacteroidales bacterium | reverse complement strand
CTGCTGGATGCCACAACAATAGACAAGAACGCCCCATTCTCATATGAGAAATACTTCGAGGGCAGCAGGGTTGGAACACTCATCCAGATGGTCAACGAAAATGGAGGGATCACGATAATCCCCGAGACACACATCAATCTGATTCCCAGCGAATTACGAAAGAATTTAAGGCCGATTGTGGAGCCTGAGCTTTCCAGGCGGATTGTCCTTGTCATAAGACAAGACTACATACACGAGGCCAAGCTTAACGCTGTCATCAAAGCTATCCGAGCCATCATCCCGGAAAGCTCGCAAGAGGACTATATCAAAGCGGAACGCATCAAGATTTAAGGGAAGAGGACACGCATGGTCACATCCCAAAGACGGCTATCAAGTTCGGGATTATAAAACCGTCTGGGAATATCCGTGACCTTATTCCCGATATAATACTTCCCTGACAGGTCAGAGGTGATCGCCGCAAGCGCGGGTTTTGCTCCCTTTTCGGGAGACTTGCACAAGGGACGGAAAAGGGCGTCCGCAAGAGGGTCGAACCACTTACCCATCCTGATCATATCAGTGCCCACTATTCCCGGATCGGAAAGGTTCACTTTCAATGACGGGTTCCTTCGTGCCAATTCCTGGGAGAAACGAAGAAGCGAAAGTTTTGATCGGGCGTAAGTTCCCAGTTGTGAGAAATCGTCCTTCTTCGGGAACAGGGATTTCTCTGAGACTTTGACAAACTTGCAGGTTAGCGAGACCACATTGACTATCCGGGCATCCGGAGGCATCAATGGCAAAAGTGAAAGAGTCAGAAAGGCTGGCCCGAAGTAATTGACAGCGAATGTGTTCTCGATTCCGTCGCTTGTCAGGGAATAACCTCGGCTGATCACTCCGGCATTGTTGAGAAGAGCCGTCACAAGCTCCCCTTCCAGTCCTTCCACAAACTCTCTTACCGATGCCAATGAAGACAAATCAAGCCTCCTGATCTCTATTTCAGCCTTAGGAATAGCAGACATTATCCCGCTCCTCACAACCTCAGCTTTCTCCAGGTTCCTGCACGCCATCACGACATGGAATCCTTGCCCCGCTAGAGACCTGGTTATGGCCTCCCCCATGGCACCTGACGCACCGGTCACGATAACCTTACCTCCCATATTCCAAGCGAAGATTATCAACCCACAATGTGTTCCCGAGAGCTCCGGTGAATCCACCGCGGGAGCCCGAAGAGATCTGAAGAACGGCGTGTGTGCACTCTTCCTGGTCGGAAGCCCAATCCTCCTCAAGAATCGGTACCAACTTACCCTTGCTGTTAGCGGCATAAAGGGTGTTCTCCCCTTTTATCAAGCCCATATATGGCTTATAACCAGGCATTTCCCTGGCATCACCATACCAAACGGGAATCTTGCGATCCATGACCCAATCCTTGGTGCTGGCGCTAATCCTCAGAAAAGCGGTACCGACCCGACGGGCATGGATATTCCCATCAGCATCCTCCCAGCGATGTTGGAGAAGGAGCATCACCTGGCAAGGATCTTCTCCGGGAATCTCGGTCTTACGGAAAGTCGTTCCTTTCAAAAGTTTTCCTGTAGCCGGAAGGTACGCCTTATAGTCAATGATCACGGCCGAAGGACGCTTAGTGAATGGGATCCCCCAATCCATATTCGCATAGGGGTTCTTCACTCCTGTGATCGGCTCGAACATCTTGCCCCAATACAAGGCACCGGTCGCTAGAACTTGGATATCGACAAGGCCAGCTACTTTACAGGAGGCGAAGACAGTCGATAGTTTGGCGCATTTCCCGGAAGGACCATTGTCAGGCTCTGCCGAAAGGCTGGTCTTAGTCACACCGGAAACCTTGGCATAGGCGTTTGAGGAAGCCCAAGGAGTCCTGGAATAGTCATATGCCTTATTACCTTCAATAATCTCTTGAGGCCCAAGTACATAGATGGTCTTTACCTCACCCCCGATGATCGCCGACTCCTTGATGTGACGGGTTGTCCACCGCTCGAAATCACCGAACGGTACCGTCTCAACCCTCTGAGCCCGCGAAGGCAAACAGAAGGCGATCAACAAGGATAGGACGATTATTTTAATTTTTCCCATATCCGAGATTCAAGTGGTCCGGGCAAAGACGCGACCAGCACCGGCAGATAAACATTCATGACAGAGGGACTGATCAGTCTCCTGCCTCTGAACATAGCCTTCAAGGCACGACGGACAAGCCACTGTGGGGTGTGGATCAAACGGACCCGGACACCGAGTCGTAACCATTTCTCTTTCAGGTTGTAAAGCGGAGTCGCCACAGCGGCGGGACAGACTGTCGTGACGGTCACCCCATAGGGTTTTGTCTCAAAGGAAAGGGATTTCCCGAAACTCCTCAGGTAAGCCTTTGTCGCCGAATAGATAGTGATACCTGGCGTGGGGAGTTTAGCAGCCATTGATGAGACTATGAGGATCCGTCCGCTCCCCCGCTCTTTCATGGCCTGGGAGAATAGTATGCAAAGACGGGTGACTGTGGTGACATGGAGATTGACCATAGCCTGGATACGGTCCAGGTCGGAGGCCTCCAATTCCTTGAAAAAGAACATCCCGGCATTGTTGACAAGCACATCCGGAAGTATTCCTTCTCCTTGGCACCAAGCGAATAGGTCGTCGGCCGCGCGAGGTTCCGCCAAATCTTGGAAACGAGTCTGTATCCGGACTTTATAATCACGTAAAAGCTCCTCGGACGCTTTGGCGAGATCGTCTTCCTTGTTACTGACAAGCAACAAGTCATAGCCGCGGCCAGCTAACTGGCGGGCGAATTCCAGCCCCATTCCTGAGCTGCCACCTGTGATCAACGCGACCATCTTTCCTCCGCTTTATCAATCTCACGCCTCAGTGCCTTGGGAAGCTCGCCGCAACAATGGTTGCAACGCATCTGGAGGGTGTACATACGTCCTATGCAATAGTTAGAATGGCGACATTCGCTCCTCTCCACTTCCCCACAGCGAATCTTGTTCACGAAGTCAGTGTCACGGATCAGCGCACGAGCCATCTGCAACGCATCAAAGCCTGAATCAAGCACTTCCTCCATCGAAGATCGGGAAACCATGCCT
>OMQO01000246.1 GCA_900313275.1 uncultured Bacteroidales bacterium | reverse complement strand
ACATAGTTCTCTCGGAACTCTTCTTTCTTCAGCTTGTCGCACCCTTCACCCTTACCAATTATTGTTTCAGCAAAGATACATCCTTCACAGACTCTACCCTCAATACCTTTCCAAGGAAAATTGTCTGTCAGCTCTGTCTTGTAGTCAATATCGCCATCCTCGGCGACGCCTTCCTCTTTTTGGGACGGGTGCAAGGGAAGGTCACGGATGTACCGGGCCTCAGAATCAGTGGCTTTGAAGCGCACCGTGACACTCTTCTGACCCTCCTTAGGGAAGAACGCTCCGAAACTGTCATGGAACAGTTCGTCCACATCAAATCCTTTGGGCATCTTGAAGGTGTTCCCAGTCTCCTTAAGTGACACTATCCTGTCAAGACCATAGACCCTCCATGCTCTCATGTCGCTGTTACTCAACTCTTTCCCGTCTAAAAAGGCTCTTTCGTGGCAGAAAGCCACCAAGTACCAGCGCCTTTGCTGCTCCTTGACGGCGAAGGGCTGGATGCGCAGGGTGTCGGAAGATTGGGAATTGTATTTGCCATACTCGATCTCCAGTTCCCGCCCATCCTCCATCGCTTGCATGATGGAGGTGAGGTACTTCTGCCCGGAGGGTATATCCTCGACACTGACCCTTCCCGAGAGCCGCTCTTTTCCAAGCGTCAATAAACTACTGACTGTGAATGTGTTGACAAGCCACTCGACGCTCTTGTCGTTATCCATCACATCCTCGCTGAAAGGTATTGAATAGGCGTTGGTCCCGCGGTCGCATACGATGTCGAAACCAAATATCTCCTGGATGGCCAGGCGGTGGTTATTGAAGGTCCTGCGGGAATAGGCCTGGTCATAGCGCCGTTCGTATTTGTCGGAGATCTCACGCAAAGTCAGCCCGCGGTCTCCCGCGGCTGTGATCGTCTGGATCAGCCAGATGTATTTCCCAATCAGTTCTGAGACCATCTTTAGAGGGTGTGCTTTCTCAAGGCACATCAAATATAGAAAAGTTTCGGATAATATGGAAATGATTTGATATCTTAAAACTATTGGGCTACATATGCTGTCGCAGTCGCGCCTTGATACTGGGGCGCGACATGTGTTTTATCGCTTTCTCCTTAATCTGGCGCACCCTCTCCCGGGTGAGGTTGAGGTCGGATCCTATCTCCTCCAGAGTCTTCTCCTGGCAGCCTATGCCATAAGACAGTCGGAGGATCTCTCTCTCCCTGGCCGGCAGAATCTTCATCACATCCTCCAGGTCGCTTCTAAGCGATTCCATTCCAAGACTCGCGTCAGTCTCAGGTGTAGCCTCATCTGACACGATATCCAGCAAAGATCCATCTTCATCCTCGCCGAATGGCATGTCGAAAGACATATGACTTGAGGCATTCCTCAGGCTCTCCGCCAGTTTGTAGGGGTCAATGTCCATTAACTCAGCTAGTTCCTTGTCGGTCGGCTCTCTCTCATTCTCTTGCAGGAAGGTGTTCCTGGCCTTGGCGGCCTTATTGAGCACTCCGACTTGGTTGAGGGGGAGGCGGACCATCCTGGAATTCTCGGATATTCCTTGGAGGATGCTTTGACGGATCCACCATACGGCGTAGGATATGAACTTGAACCCACGGGTAGGGTCATATTTGCGCACCGCCTTCATCAGGCCCATGTTACCCTCGTCAATCAGGTCAGACAGGTCTAGCCCGTGCCCCTGGTACTGCTTGGCGACACTCACCACGAACCTCAGATTCGCCTCCACAAGGCGTTGGAAAGCCTCCTCGCTCCCTTTCTGGATCTGGTGGGCGAGCTCTGTCTCCTCTTCCGAGGTGACCATAGGGTAGTGGTTGATGTCGGTAAGGTATTGGTTGACGGTCTGGCTCCGGGCCGTAACGGATTGTGTTATCTTTAGTTGTCGCATTTTCTGGAGTGTTAATTGTTTTCCCTGCCTTAGGCAGACATGTTGAACCCGATCCGGCGGGCTGCCTTATTGTTGGAGAGGTTCTCTTCCTCACAGAACTTGATAAGGTCGTAGATGTCGGCTTTCTTACCTCCCAGGACATATTCAACGGCAGCCTTGCGAGCTATGTTCTCGATGTTGCCGCCAGAGAAGTCGTAGCGGGAAGCTAGGGTTTTGGCGTCCTCATCTGACAGGTCATCCAACATCGACTGCCAAATCTTCGCCCTGGTCTCAATCCCGGGCTTCTCGAACTCGACCTTGAATAAGAAACGGCGTTCGAAGGCCTCGTCGCAGAAGTTTGAGGCAAGGTTGGTCGTGGCGATGAGGATGCCGTCCAAATTCTCGATGGCGTCGAGGCAGATGTTCTGTATGGCGTTCAGCATCTGGTCCGCGCTATGTGATGGGTCCTCAATTCGCTTCGTGAATATGGCGTCGGCCTCGTTGAAAAGAAGGATGGGAGCTGTTTCCCGTGTCCTGCACATTTGGCGGTAGTCGTTGAACACGCCCTTGACAATCTTCTCAGAGTCTCCAACCCACTTGCTCTTTAGTTCTGACATGTCAACCGCAAATATGTCTCGACCTGTGCGTCGCGCCAGCTCGTAGGCGCCCGCGGTTTTGCCGCAGCCGGCCCCGCCTGTGAAAAGGACCGCGAAGCCCTTTCTCATTCCCATCTCAGAGAGTCTCTGTTGTACTCCTTTGAAGTTCTCGGGCATCAGAAGAGTCTCAAGACGCTCCATCTGCTCCGCGACCTTGCCGTCATAGAAGAGTTTCTTAGGCTTTATGGAATTTGAGTCGAGGACATCACGACGGTTCACCTTGCGTTCCACTACAGGTGTGACCTCTGTGAAGAATGTGCGGCGTACCTCGTCAGATAGTGCCAAACTGTCAGTGTCCTTATAACCTTCGTCTCCCCCAAAGGTGATGAGACCCGATTTCTGAATGTCAGTCCTCTCGCAGGCGATGGCGCGGAGGACTCGCTTATCATCCTCCATGAATCCCGTGAAGTTTAGCAGGGCATCAATGCTCATTGCCCTGTCACCATGATTGACATACTGATGGCAGAGGGTAAGGAAAAATCTCTTCTCAGTGTCTCGGAAGTCCGGGTTTGACAAGATTTTGGCGGTCCTCCTGCAGAA
>OMQO01000247.1 GCA_900313275.1 uncultured Bacteroidales bacterium | reverse complement strand
CTCTGCTCCGTATCGAAGTATAGGATTCTCCTCTTGCCTTCAGGGAAATGCGCCTCATAATTGAGTATCTTCCTTCCCGTGATGGCAGATGCAACGATGGCGCAGACGTTGAATGTCTTCTTGGACTTGCCCTTGCCGGTTGATGCGCTGAAATTGCCGAGCGTGCTGATGGTGGAATTCCCCACATGTATTACCTCCGGGGGCGTCGTATACTTGTCGGTCGCCCTGATGAGGATGGAAGCCCACACGAGGTGAAAGTTCTCCGGTGTTATTCTTGAGTCCATGGCGTCATCATTTAATCCGGTTCAAAATCCACTCGGTCAGCTTGTTGCGTTCGAAGAACAGCTTCCTGTTCGTACGGAAGTGGGGGAGACCGTGCATCTGGCCGATGGTTCCCGGATCGCACTTGTCCATTTCATCCAATCGGATGGAAATGAGGTCAACCTCGTTCCTGAGTTCCGACAGGTCCCTTCTATCAACCTTGTTCTTCATCTCCCCCTCCTTTTCGTAAGGGCCTCGAACTGGGCCTGTATGTCCATTCCATCGTCCTCGATGTCATCCACTTGACTCTCTACTTCTTCTTTGCCGACATCATGGACACAATCAATGCGGTATGATTCCATCCAGGCGTCCAGGTCATCTTTCAGAAAGTAGTATCCCTTGCCAGGTGGGGTATAGAAGGGCAACGCCCTCTGCTTTACGGCTTCTCGGAGCGTATATTTGCTGATCGCAAGATATTTACCGGCTTCCTCCGTCGTCAAATAAGTCTTGAGCATGTAGACCTTGTCCTCCAGATCCCGCATATGGGATAGCAGCTCGTCAAGGGAGTGGAACCGTTTGAGGTATTCCTCAAGGTCCTCGAACTTGACAAGCAGATCCTCTATCTCCTCCTTTTGCCGCAGGATATCCGGAATGACGCTGGCCCGTTCAATGAGACACAAAATCTCTTTTGCACTGAATTCCATAATCAATTACCTTTAAGTGTTACGATAAGAAAGCCCTCCGGAGGCTTATGCTTTCGGAGGGCAAATGTATATCGTACTAATTGACTATCAAACGTTTACGATTGACAGCAGACTCTCTGTCAAGTCCGCTGTCAAGTAAGTGCTATGATGGGTCGAAAGTCGTGGACTTGATGAGGACCACCCATCTTTCCACTCTTGAGGTTATCGGCTTGTCGGAGGATTCGAAATTCCGGAGTGCAGAGGAAATGTCCGTCTGGGAAAGAGCCTTGGTCCCGGTGGATCGCATCACGAGCCTAGCTTCGCCGAGGACCGTCTGGTATTTATTTGAGATGAGACCGTGGTAGTTGAGACGGCTGAAGAAGTAGGCCAGCACCTCGTTGCTGTTGGCCACCAAGGGCTCGCCATTGGTCTGGACGCATCTGTTGAACAGGCAGTCCATGTCAGACCGGGAAACGACTCTCTTGAACAGAGGAATGTCGTTCGCCGCGTCCGTGACGACCTGAAGGGTCCTGTCCGAGAGATAACACTCAAGGTTGATCAGACGGGGCTTCGTCCTGGGATTCTCAAACATGAACTCCTTCATGCAGGAAAGGAATGCCTCAGAATCAAGTGGTGTGTCGCAGTATCTCCGGACAAGATCGTCCCGGGTTGAAAGAAGAGAGCCGATGCGACCCAGATTGACCTGATGGTCGTTCCGGCTGTCAGCATCGGCTGCATCGTGGAATGTGTGTGAATTGATGAAGTCTTCACGGAATCGGTCGTAAGTGAAGCCAAGCTCAACTACGGCCTTCTTGTACATCGTCAGGGCTTCCCGCCAAAGGAATAGCAAGCCCTCATCGCCTATGCAGGCATCTCTTTTATCATGAGAATTTGTACTACACAAAAAGAGAGATGAAAAAGTCTATGTTTTCCATTTCTGATTTTATAATTAATTGTTTCATAGGCTATACAATAGTCTAATCTAAAGTATTGCCATAGTACGATATACTCTATTTTTTCCTTGCCCTTGCGATGATTCCGTCTATCACCGGAACGAAATCCCATTGGTCCTTGTTCCGATAAACGTAGCTGCTCCTCGACTTGAGCGAGCTGTGGTTGATCTGCTTGCCGTTGCATGTGAAACAGTCGCAGAGCCTTAAGAGGATGTCAGGGTTCAGGGTCCCGAATGCCTCCTTGGCGAAGTAGATGAGGGAATTGTATCCCCGGTCGATCCAGTTGATCGGCGTAAACGGTGCCTGCCCCATGCCGAGGATGGACAGGAAACTCTCCAGCGAAGTGTGATGTCCCAGATAACCCTTGCGCATAAGCCCGGTGAACAGTTTCTTGGCCTGTTCCTCGCTGTAATCGTTCCGGAGCGTCTTGCCCTCGTTCTCGGGGATGATCTTCTCCCACAGGGGAACTTCGGGATAGAGGCGGACAATCTGGTTGATGGCAGCGCCCTTCGTGAGGGGAACCATGCACCTGTTGATCTCCTCGCCCCACTGCTCGACGAAATGGCACCATTTGTCCCTGAAGCTGAACTTCATGATGGCATTGATGGCGATGGCTATCACCTTCAGCTGGTAACGCTCGACACCCGGGGCGGGTTGGTAGTCCTTTTTGAGCAGTCCCGCGTTCACGGCCCTGTCAAACAGTTCCTTTGCCTGGGGATTCGCGAAGAAGGGGACAAGGTTGGCAAATTCATCCGTACCCTTGTGGAAGGCTTCACTCCCGTAGGCAATCAGTTCGTCCGTCACTTCGGCCACGTCCTTGACCTTCGCTGGCAGCGTCCCGGTACGGCGACGGGAAAGATACTCCCAGATCGGTTTCGTGTCTGCCAGGTGCATCAGCTCCTCGAACAGCACCGGATCCTGATCCTCCTTGATGTATTCCATGATTGAGTGCGCCAGCATCCTGTAGTTGATTTCCTCATCGATGGCATCCCTGATGAGGCTGTCCTTGCCAAGTTTCACCGCAGCGGCGAGGAGCTTGGAGGACCTGTTGATGACCGCAATCCCGAAAGCTGCATCCTGTCTTGTGATTCCCATAATCGCGTCCCTCCTTAAGGTTAGATATTGCTAAAGATGTCAGAGATCTTGTCCACGGCCTCCTGCTTCCTGGAATCGACCAGATGGGCGTATATCTGCGTCGTGGCGATCTCCCGGTGCCCGAGAAGCTTCGACACGGTGTAGATGTCGGTTCCCGAGTTCAAGAGCATCACGGCGAAGGTGTGGCGGCTGCAATGGAACGTGAAATCCTTCGTAATACCGGCAGCCAAGGCCCACCTCCGTAGCTCCAGGGAGGTCTCAGCGCTATACTTGAACATGGGGAAGACCAGTTCATCCGGTCCCTTTGAGCCCTGCTTGCCGAGATACTGCTCTGCGGCCTTGGGGATATCGAGGTATTCCTGCCCGCCGGTCTTCTTCTGCTTGAAGACAAGCCGGGTGTAGTCACCGAACTTCTGGACTTCGCCCCAGGTGAGCTTCTCAATGTCGCT
>OMQO01000250.1 GCA_900313275.1 uncultured Bacteroidales bacterium | reverse complement strand
CTCCGCCCTCCAGGGCAAGGTGGCCGGTGTCGAGATCAACGCCTCTGATGGTGGTATGTTCGGTCACAACAAGATCCTCATCCGTGGTGCCTCCACCCTTGGCTCAAACAACCAGCCTATCTTCGTCGTCGATGGTGTCATCCTCGACAACGAGACTTGGGATGAGAGCGCTGACTGGGGAGGTAACAACTTTGACTACGGTAACTCCCTCAAGAACCTGAACCCGGACGATTTCGAGTCCGTGTCCGTCCTTAAGGGTGCCGCCGCTACAGCCCTCTACGGTTCCCGCGGTCTTAACGGCGCCATCATCATCACGACCAAGAGCGGCCGTGGCAGCAAAGGTCTCGGCGTTTCTTTCACCCAGACCATCGGTATCGATCAGGTGACCAGCCAGCCTACTTTCCAGAACGTGTTCATGGAGGGTTTGTTCAGCGGTTTTGGTAACTACACCGGTGCTCGCTCGAAGTATGACAGCCACGACAACCAAGTGTGGGTCGAGGGCCAGGAAGGCAAAACCTTCGACCTCGATGCCCTCGTGAACGATATCGGTTTCTATTATTCTTTCGGTAACCGTTTCGACGCCCAGGAGAAACTGAAGTGGTACGACGGAAGCATCATCGATTCCAAGGCTTTCGAGAACAACTTCAAAGAGGCTTACAACCTTGGTTTCAACACCAACACCAACGTCACTCTCTCAGGCGGCAATGACAGGAGCTCCATCTACGCTTCCATTTCCGAGAAGTACTCGACCGGTACCCTGCCCAACAACAGCTTCAACCGTTTCAGCACCCTCATCAAGGCCGCCCACAAACTCAACGACGCTATCGAGGTCGAGGCTTCCATGACCCTCGCTAACTCAAGCCCTCGCAACGCCCAGCCGAACATCGGTGAGTACTTCATTGACGGAACTCTTGACCGTACTTACAACGCCAAGTACTTCCGCGACAAGTACAAGGGAGACCACGGCGGTCTTGCCCAGGAGGGCTACGGTGACAAATGGGGACGTATTCCCGGCCGTAGCATCTGGTGGGGAATCTGGGAGAACAGCACCATCCAGAAGGAAACGGTCGTCCGCCCGAACGTCAAGGTCACTGTCCAGTTCACCCCTTGGCTCAAGTGGGTCACCGACGGTAGCTTGAACTACTACTACACCCGCAGAGAGTCCAAGGGCAAGGACTCCGGTTACGCCAATAACTCCGGCGGCGGCTCCTACGGCCTCAGCCAGAACACCCAGGAGCAGACCAACCTCAACACCAACCTCATCTTCGACTTCAACGCTGGTGAGAATTGGCGTCTGGGCGGCTTCCTCCGCGGTGAGTACTACAACAACTACAACTTCGCGACAGCCGCCTCCACTAACGGTGGTTTGATCGTTCCTCTTCAGTATTACATCGCCAATTCCCGCAACACTGTCAACGGTTCCGGTTCCATCAGCGGCACAAAGACCATGCTTTCCGCAGTCGGTCAGTTCACAGCCGCCTGGAGAGAGCAGGTGTTCCTCGAGGTCACAGGACGTAACGACTGGTCTTCCGCTCTTGTCTATGCCGACAAGCACGGTAACTATTCCTACTTCTATCCTTCCTTCAGCGCCTCCTGGCTCGTCCACGAGACCCTCGACCTGCCGAAGGCCATCTCCTTCTGGAAACTCCGCGCCTCCATCGCCCAGGTCGGTAACGACACCGATCCTTACTACATCAACAGCGCCTACTCCGTGACCCAGGTCAAGAAAGACGGCGATTCGGCTTACTACATGACCATCCCCGGATCTGTCAAGGACTTCAACCTGAAGCCTGAGCGCAAGACCTCCTGGGAGGTTGGTACCGACTTCCGCATGTTCAACAACCGTGTCGGAATGGACCTTACCTATTATAAGGAGAACACTCGCGACCAGATCATGAGCGTCAGCGTTCCTGCCGCATCAGGTGTCGGCAGCGCCCTTATCAACGCCGGTAACATCCAGAACTCCGGATTCGAGCTCGCTCTGAACACCACTCCGATCGAGACAAAGGACTTCAGCTGGGATCTCAACTTCACTTGGACAAAGAACTGGTCCAAGATCGTCGAGCTGAGCGACCTTGTGGCCAGCTACATCGCTCTCCAGGGTAACGCTGACTACGGTAACTACCGTATCGGATCCGTCGCCAAAGTCGGAGGCACCTACGGACTCCTTATGTCCGACAAGATGCCTATGAGGGACTACACCTACGACGAGGATGGCAACATCACCGGCGGTTCCGGCAAGATCGTCCTTGGCAACTGGCAGTCAAACTATGGTACCTCATTCATCCGCCGCTCGGGAAAGGTAGAGGAGATCGGCAACGCTGTGCCTGACTTCCTCGGATCTGCCAACACGACCCTCCGCTACAAGAGGCTTAGCCTCCGCGCGTCCTTCGACGCCCGCTTCGGTGGATATGTCGCCTCTTACGGTTCTCACTACGGAACCGCCTACGGTTACCTTGCCACTTCCCTCCGCGGGGCCGACAAGGATCACGGTGGTATTACCTACACCTCAAGATGGGACGGTCTCACCTACGATGACGGTATCATTCCTGACGGTATCATCCTCTCTGGTACAAAGATCCCTCAGCCTAGCGGTGATCCTTATGTGGTACAATCCGGTCCCACCAGCCCTAACGGAGAGTCCTACCAGGAGCTTATCGACAAGAATGTCATCGATCCTTCACACGCTTCATCCTGGACATATTTCACCCACAGTTGGAGCAATGGTATCGTGGATGACACTTGGTACAAGAAGCTGAATTACATCTGCTTCCGTGACCTCTCCATCGCCTATGCGCTTCCTGAGAAGGCCGCCCGCGCCATCAATGCCCAGGCTGTCTCGCTCCAGGCCAACGCCCACAACCTCGGATACATCCTCAACTCTATGCCTAACAAGGAAAACCCGGAGTCCGTCCGTGGTACCCGCGCCGCTGAGTTCCGTATCCGTAACATGCAGGGTGTGACGACATACTATACGTTTACCCTCAATGTCAGATTCTAATCCTTAAAACGTGAATGAACATGAAAACGAATAAAATATTCCTTATTCTT
>OMQO01000312.1:768-2172 GCA_900313275.1 uncultured Bacteroidales bacterium | reverse complement strand
GAGCTGAGGGCGAACCGTCCGTTGAACAGGATCAGGTTCAGGAACCTGTCGGAGCCTGTGGACGTGAGGATCGAGAACCCGGCGAACATCTCCGACGGCATCAGCACCGGCTGGGTGAAGTCCACCACTCAGGGCATCAACGAGATCTGGTACACCAGTTCCAATGGGGAGGCGGTGGAGTACTGCAGTGCAGACGATTCCTCCTACGAGCCGAACGGTGTCGTGGTCGTCGAGAACATAGCCCCGAAGGATAACGGTGGCACAGGAATCGTCCGCTTCTCCGGACCTTTGACCGTGGTGGATATAGGGGCGATGTCTGTCTTCTATAATAGAGCCAACAGCGAGAACCTGACCTCTGTGTCATTCCCCGACAGCGTGGAGGAAATAAGAAATAGCGCGTTCGAGGAATGCGGATCTCTTTCCTCTGTCCATTTCGGCTCGGGACTTAAATCAATAGGGTCATGGGCTTTCGCGTTGACGAACATCGGCTCCATCGATCTCCCGGAAGGACTTGAGCTAATCGGGGCTGTAGCCTTCAATTATTGCCCGTTGGAAAGCGTTCACATCCCTGAATCTGTCAAGCATCTGGCATGCTACGGTTACTATGTAAACGACGATATCCCCATGGGCAATCCTTTCTGGGGATGCCAGAGTCTCCGGAGTTTCACCGGCAAGTTCGCTACCGACGACGGCCGGGCCCTGATCGAGACAAAGGAGGACGGGATGCGGTATCTCATCAGTTTCGCCCCCGCCGGATTGGAGTCCTACACTGTTCCCAGTGTGGATGTCATATCAATCTGGGCCTTCAGCGAGGCCCCCCTGCGGCAGGTCAAGCTTCCAGTTGGTCTGAAGGTCATCTCTGACGCGGCGTTTATGAATTGCAATAATCTCACCTCCGTGGACATACCCGCCAGTGTGAAAGCGATTAACGGAAGAGCATTCTTTGGCTGCGGGAATTTGGAGTCCATCATTATCAGGTCCGTCGCGATCCCTACCACCATCGCCGATAATCAACACTATTATAACGGCACTCCTTTCAGCCCTAACAGCACCTGCCCCATCTATGTCCGTTCCGACCGGTTGAAGTACTACAAGACCAGCGAGTACTGGGAGTTGTACGAGAGCCGTTACCGGCCTCTGCCAGAAACGAACAGGATCTTCTACACAACCTCTGACGGAGAGGCTGTGACATACACTGTTGAGTCAAGTACTGGCAATGCGCTCTTCGCATCCGGTTGTAAGGCTCCCAACACTAACGGAGGCATAGGTGTCATCTTGTTCACATCACCAATAACAAAGATTGATGCGGGTGCTTTCCGTAACCAGATTAATCTTACATCTGTCACTCTGCCGCTCAACGTCACGACAATAGGGGATGGGGCTTTTTATGGTTGCAGCCAGCTT
>OMQO01000312.1:0-757 GCA_900313275.1 uncultured Bacteroidales bacterium | reverse complement strand
GGTTTGACTACTATAGAACCCTCCGCATTCTTTATGACCGGTTTCCAGTCATTGTCTATTCCAGAGGGCGTCACATCGATAGGGGGCGCGGCCTTTGGAGCTTGTACTGTGTTGCGGAGCGTCACATTGCCTCAGTCCCTGACTGAAATAGGTGTGATGGATGGTGAGATCGTCAACCCATTCATGCATTGTTTTCAGCTCGACAGATTCAACGGCAAGTTCGCCAGTTCAGATGGCCGCTCCTTGATCACTCAACATGGCGAAAACACGACACTCGTTAGTGTCGCTATCGCGGGTCAATCAACTGATCTGCTCACTGTCCCTTCAGGCATTGAAGAGGTGGCCGCTTATGCTGTCTCCGGCGTCCATTCCAGTGACATATCGCTACCTGATGGACTAAAGGTTATAAGCGATTACGCTTTCTTGAGTTGCGAGGGAATCCGGACTATCACTATCCCTACAAGTTTGGAGATAATGGGCGGATCCGCTTTCTCTGGTTGCTCTTCCTTGAGCAGTGTCTATCTGCTCCCCGCAAATGTCCCTTCCGCTGTTGGTGTCCTTTGGGCGGCAGGTGGCATGTTTGACAATACGGCCTCCGATTTGGCCATCTATGTGCCATCAAGCCGCATAGACACCTATAAGACGGCCCAGTACTGGAGTGCTTATTCCGACAAGTATGTGATTGAGCAGCCTCCATATGCTATCTGGTACACGACTACTGATGGACTTGCGGCTCAGTACACTCTTCCGGAAAGCT
>OMQO01000253.1 GCA_900313275.1 uncultured Bacteroidales bacterium | reverse complement strand
GCTGAGCGGCACGGCAGTAGCCGTCATGCTAGACGGTGCGAGACCGTTTCTCTTTGAGGTTCAGGCACTTGTGAGCTCGGCTGTATATGGGACCGCGCAGCGTTCCGCCACCGGATTCGACACCCGGAGGCTGAACATGCTGCTGGCCGTCTTGGAGCGTCGGGCCGGTTTCAAGCTTGCCCAAAAGGATGTTTTCCTGAATATGGCCGGAGGCCTCAGGATCAATGATCCGGCTTGCGATATGGCTGTGGTCAGCGCTGTCTTGTCATCGAATTTCGATCTTCCGATTCCGGCTGACAACTGCTTTGCGGGGGAGATTGGTCTTAGCGGTGAGATCCGACCGGTAGCTCAGGCGGACAGGAGGATCGCGGAAGCCGCCAGACTCGGTTTCAAACGGATATTCCTGTCTTCATTCACCTCCCTTGAAGGTGGGACAAAGGGCATCGAGGTGGTTAAGGTCGCCGATGTCCCTGCCCTTGTCCGTGGTCTTTTTCAGGCTGGAAATAATTAGTATTCAACATGAAAAGAGTAGCTAAGCTTCTTGGAGCCTTCCTTTTGGCCGTTGCCTCCATCTCTTGTGGGCAGAGGGGCACCGGGAGACTTACCAAGTCGGAGAAGGACCTGATTTCGGGGTCGGACTCGCTGATGCGGGTGCTGACTATTTACGACAGGGCCGATTCCTTGTCGTTGAGGTCGGCATCAAGTCTTTTTACGGACAATGACTTGCGGTCGTCCGCTTTCAAGGATCTCGTTGCCAAGATGCTATACACGGTTCAGGATCCCAGCCAAGACGGAGTCGGGATAGCCGCCCCGCAGGTGGGAATTAACCGCCGCCTCGTGTGTGTCCAGCGGTTCGATAAGCCTGGTGAGCCATTCGGAGTTTATCCTAACGCTCGCCTTGATTCTCTTTGGGGCGAGACAGTTCCAGGCCGAGAAGGCTGCCTTTCGGTCCCAGGATGGGCCGGTAGGGTTCCGAGGTTCATCAATATTCTCGTATCCTACACGGATCCGGTCACCTTGGAAACTATCAATGAGGAAGTTGAAGGCTTTACCGCTGTCATATTCCAGCACGAGATCGACCATCTGGAGGGGGTGCTCTATATCGACAAAGCCGATTCTCTTTGGACAACCACACGTTGACGCTCTCTTTTTTTTGCGAACTTGACTGATTTGTCCTATATTTGAAACGTATTAATTAACTAAATGTTCATCAAGAGGTTTTGAGAGTTTGATAAAAAGTTGGTCGCATGATTCAATTTCATTATATTTGAAGCACCACTTAATAACGAAACCGAAGATGAGTAAAAAATGCTTCAGCCGTATGAGCGACATCGCCAAGATCTTTAATCGCGCCGCCTTTTCCGACGTTGATGATAAGATAACCAAGTACACGTATGGCTCCGACGCCTTTATGCGTATCCTTGAGAGCCGCTATTCATGTCATTCTTTCGACAAATACCCAGTCTCCGAAGCTAAGCTGAATATGATTCTCCAGGCAGGTCGTTTAGCTCCTTCCGCGAAGAATCTCCAGCCGACCAGAATCTGGGTTGTCAAGAGTGAAGACGCTCTTGCACGCCTTCGCACTGTCCATCATTGCTATGGTGCTCCGGTTGTCCTCATTGTCGGTTGCCGCAACGAGGAAGCCTGGGTCCGTGAGACAGACGGTGTCAATGCCGCTAAGACAGATGCTGCCATTGTCCTCACCCACTTGATGCTGACGGCTACAGATGTAGGACTCGCGAATATGTGGATCTGGGACTTTGACCCTCGTAAGGTGCGTGAAGTCCTCCCCGAAACGAAGGAACACGGGGTATATGCTCTCCTTGCTATCGGCCATCCGTCAAAGGATAAGGGAAAGCCCACTGAGCTTCACACCGAGCGTAAGCCTCTTGACCAGATGGTTATAACCCTATAGCGCCTGGCTATGAGACCATTGTTTAAAATTCTGATTGTCATTGCTTTAGGTTCAATCGGGATTTCTTGTTCCGCTCAAGCCCCAAAGGGCAATCTAATCTATTGCAGCTACTCCCGTACGGGCGCTGCCGGACTTGGCAAAGACTATTGCGAATTGATCGCTGATCCCGGGCAGACTCCTAAGGTGGTCGTCGCGTTGGACGTGGGAAACCGGTTTGAGAAGCCCGAGACCCATGCGGAGTTTCCGGTGGGGAAAGAGGTGGTGGACTCGCTCAGCAAGATGCTCTCTGACGCTAAAGTCTATAAACTCAACGGGTATAGCGTTGATGAGCATATAACCGGTGGCCATTCTTACCGCATCTATCAGGAATACGATTCGGGAGAGAAAATCAACGCCCGCTGGTACGGCCACAAAATCAAATCGGAAGCCATATCCGCCTATAACATGATCGAAGCTTTCTTCCGCCCATGGCGTACAAAGGCTATCAATCAGTGATTATTGGTTTAATACCGACTTTTTCCATTCGGCCGGGCTCATGCCTATCATTTCCTTAAAGTTGCGATAGAAAGCGCTGCGGGAGGAAAAACCGCTTTCCGTGGCGATGTCCGTGACACTCATGTCCGGATGATCCTTCATTAGCTTCTGTGCGTAGCGGACACGGTAGCCATTGATCATATTTGAGAAATTCTCGCCGGAAAGGCTCTTGATGATGGCGCTGATATAGGTCCTGTTGGTGGCCAGTCGGGCGGCAATGTCAGTGACCCGAAGGTCCGGCTGCTTGAAAAGTTCCTCTTCTTCAATGATTTTAGAGAGCTGTTCCGTTAGTTGAATCGTGGCAGGAATCTCTTCTGTCTCTTGCGCTGAGGCGGATTTGGCACCCTTCCGAAGGAATAAGAAAGCTCCTGCCGTCAGTAGCAGCAAGCAAATGGCGACTGCCCAGGGCCATGGGAAAAGGGACTTTGGCAACGATTCTGTACGGTAAGCCCAGACCTCGCGGCTGGTGACGAAATTATTCGCCACGGGAATATCGCCTGCCTGGGAGACGCTGTTGCCGCCGGGTAGCACAATTCTTCCGTCCGG
>OMQO01000255.1 GCA_900313275.1 uncultured Bacteroidales bacterium | reverse complement strand
AGTCAGTCGTAAGCTGGTCCCGCAATCTTTTCGGTTCCATAATCACCGCCCTGTTGATTTTGATGCTGCTTGGGCTTTGGCTCTTTTTCGCTAGCGACAAGTTCCGCTCGTGGCTTGATTCACTTGGGCAGGTCAAGGAGCCGGAGCCAGTTAAGCCAGAACCTGTCAGACCGGTCCGCCCGCAGCCGGCCGTTGTCCCTCTGAGGCCGACGACAGACGCGCCATTGAATGACCGTAAAGAGGTGGTCGTTCCGCAGCCTGCCCCTGTCACAGCTAATCTCAAGGCAGATGATGACTCGTCGAAAGTGGTCACGAAGCCTGTTCCGCCCGAGACACCAACCACCGATAATTCATTGGAGATCATTAAGGGAGGAGACTTGTCCACGGAGATCACGAAGGAGCTGGAGCCGATCAATGTGCGTGATGAGCTCCCAAAATACGAGTTCCCTTCTCTCGAGTTGCTTGAGGAATATGCGACCGGCCGCCATGAGGTCACTGAGGAGGAGTTGATCAGGAATAACAATAAGATCCGCGCGACCCTTGAGAACTACCGCATCCAGATCAATGATGTGAAGGCCATTGTCGGGCCCACTGTGACCTTGTATAAAGTCTATCCCGCTCCGGGAGTGAAGATCGCCGAGATCAAGAAGCTCCAGGAAGACATCGGCATGTATCTCCATGCGAGGGGAGTCCGTGTCGTGACCTTGACAGACTCGGTCGGAATTGAGGTTGCCAATGACAGGCCTTCGATCGTTCCGATGAGGGCTGTGCTTAACGACGACGCTTTCAGGCAGAGCAAGGCCGAGCTCCCGATTGCTATCGGCTACACTATCCACCAGAAAGTCAAGGTGTTCGATCTTGCGGACGCGCCCCATTTGCTCGTCGCTGGTGCCACTAAGCAAGGTAAATCCGTGGGACTTAACGCCATGGTCGCTTCCCTGCTGTATTCCAAGCACCCCGCTGAGTTGAAGTTCGTCTTCATCGATCCGAAGATGGTCGAGTTCTCACATTACGGGAGAATGCTCCATCACTATCTTGCCGTCCTGCCCTCCAATGACGAGAAGGATGAACTGGAGAACGCTATCGTGAAGAAGGCGGACAAAGCGGAGAAGGTGCTCAAATCGCTAGTGTCCGAGATGGAGCAGCGTTATGAGTTGCTCAGCAAGGCTTTTGTTCCCAACATCAAGCAATACAACGAGAAGTTCAAGGAGCGTCATCTGCTTCCGACAGAGGGTCACAGGTTCCTGCCTTATATTGTCACCATCGTTGATGAGTATGCCGACCTCACCATGTCGGTTGGAGGTGGGGGAGACTCCAAGGCAATGTCAAGGAGCATCTCGACATCAATCATCCGTCTGGCCCAAAAGGGAAGGGCGGCCGGAATCCACATAGTGCTCGCTACCCAGAGGCCTTCAGTCGATGTCATCACCGGTCTTATCAAGGCCAACTTCCCGACCAGAATCGCCTTCAGGGTAATCTCCAGGATAGATTCCTCTACCATTCTTGACTCCCCGGGCGCTGAGAAACTTATCGGTAAGGGAGACATGCTCTACTATGCCGGAGTTGAGATGGAAAGGGTGCAGTGCGCCTTGATCGACACCGATGAGATCAGCCGTCTTACGGAGTTCATCGGTTCGCAGCAGGGCTACAAGAAGAGCTACAACACGCCGTATTACCTGCCTGATGTCGAGGAGTCCACGGAAGAGGGTTCCGGTGGCATGGTTGACATGAAGAATCTCGATGAGAGGTTCGAGGAGGCCGCCAAGATGATAGTATTGAACCAGCGAGGCTCCACCTCGGATCTACAGAGGCGCCTTGGAATGGGATATGCCAAAGCCGGGCGTGTGATGGACCAGCTTGAGGCGGCCGGAGTCGTTGGACCTCAGGAAGGCTCCAAGCCTCGTCAGGTCCTTATCGGAAGCCTGGATGAGCTCGAGAAGGTCCTGGAGGCCTTTAGGAACCAGTAACGCGTTCTGGCACAACTTCTGCAATCTTGCCTTTCATCATGAGAAAAACCATTATCATAGCGGTGGCGATCCTCGCCTGTGGCCTGCCTTCAATGGCCAAGAGCAAGACCCTTTCGAACTTCATCGACAAGGTCTCTTCCTCACTTGTCTCATTCGATTACTCCTTCTCCATGAAGGCCGCCAACTCCAAGGCCAAGATGACCGGTTCCGGCAATGTCAAGGTCCAAGGGAGTTCTTTCGTGATGGATGGTAACGGACTGGAGATCTGGTGCGACGGAGCGACCAGATGGACGGTTGACAGGCTCGCAGAGGAGGCTCTTGTGGAATCGGTGGACGATTCCGCCGACAGCTACGCGACCAATCCGGCGCTTTTGATAACTTCAGTCGATGCCGCTTTCGAGGAGGCTTCTTTCTGGGCTTCCAAGTTCCAGGGCAAGGCGGTTGACGCTTCTGTCCTATCGCCTGTGAATAAGGGGAAATATTCAATGGACATCGCTCAGTTGAAGCTTT
Organism: uncultured Bacteroidales bacterium; assembly: GCA_900313275.1. Lineage (GTDB taxonomy): Bacteria > Bacteroidota > Bacteroidia > Bacteroidales > UBA932 > Cryptobacteroides. The sequence goes on along the minus strand of OMQO01000255.1, from coordinate 453 downwards.
TCTTCAAGAGTGGAACCTCCATCCTTGTAGGAGCGGAGGTGAAGCTGAATGATGGCTCGATCTCCGAGATCGTGGTCTCCAATCTTGAGTTTTCTGATTCCCTGGACGAGAAAGGGTCCTTCCGTTTTGACGAAAAGACCCTCACCGATTCCTATGTCATCACCGATCTCCGGTAGACATTGATTATTATTCTTCATCATCTTTAACGCACCGGACCGAGGCTCTGAACGATTCCTTGTCACCGAATGCGCTGCCGAGGATGGACTTCAGTGCCGGAGATGCTATCTTTCCGCCGGGGACATACTCTTCAAATGCGGTGAACATTGTATCCAGGCCGATGCCCTTCAGGGTGTTAAGCGTTTCCTTATCTGTATCATTCAATGCCATACATACTACGCTTTGACCCTCGGGAAGGGTTGCTGCATTTGCTGCGAGAGGAGCTGCGAAGCTCAT
>OMQO01000260.1 GCA_900313275.1 uncultured Bacteroidales bacterium | reverse complement strand
CGAAGTATGCCGATGCACGGCGCGTGACGGTTTCGGAGACGCCCGGAATGAAAGTGTTGGCACGCTATGTCGAGGATGGAGCACCAGCTGTTGCTTCGCTTGACGAAAAGGGCTGGCGTGGAGTGTACATCTGCGATCCAGGTGGCGTGTCGCCGGCTCTATTCAACCGTTTGGCGCGCGAGGGCGGCGCGTACGTGCCGGTGGAGAAGCCCGGTCTTCAGGTTGATATGAACGGAAACTTCATTTCAGTGCATGGTCTCAGCGCCGGCCGTTACGATTTTCGTCTGCCGTTCCCGTGCAAGGTCACGAACATGAAGTCGGGGCAGGCGCAACCATTGTCGGGTGATGTCATGCGCTTGGACAATGGTCGGAAGCTGATTCTCATAACAGGACATCGGCGCGAAAACTTCGGCGATGGTTTTGAAAACCAGGCCAACGGGATTTCCGGAAGGATCCACAGCGATTGTGCGCACGGACGAGACATGGCAAGGAACATGGAGCGGTTATCGTGATCTCGGCGACTGGCGTGCCGGACACTTTGGCGGTGAAGCCATCGACGCCAGCGTGGTGCCTTCCTCAATGAGTTCGGACGCTCTCGACAAGATGGTTTGGGAACCTGTTGATACTGTGAAAATTGAAGGGATAGAGGCTTCCATGATGATGTGCGAGCCATGCCTGATTCAAGAGTGTTTCCCGGCCGTCAGTGTCAAGCCCTATGGCGAGAACGGTGGCTATCTGGTGGATTTCGGCAGGGTGGTTAACGGAATGCTTGACATCAACCTCCCCGCGATGCCGGAAGGCGAAATCGCCATGGCTTCTTTCTTTGATGATTTCGAGCCAAACGGCACGATCAACCCTGTAACCGTCAACCAATACATTTCTTCCGGAGCCACCGATGGCGACCATCTTGTCAACAAGTTCAACCATCATGTGTTCCGCTATGTGCTCCTGGACAGTCTGACAACAGCTCCTAACCCTAAGGATATCAAGGCGATGAGGATGCGCACCGACTACAGGCGCACAGCCACTTTCAAGTCTTCGGACCAGGATCTCAACGCGATTCATGACATGGTGAGTTACACGCTGGAGAACCTCGCTTTTGACGGTTACATGGTCGATTGCGCCAACATAGAGCGACTCGGTTATGGTGGCGACGGCAACGCCTCCACACTTTCCCTCCAGATCATGTTCGGAGTGTCTCCGCTCTACATGAACTGGTTACAGGCATGGAACGACGCTATCCAGCCCGATGGAGGACTGCCTCACACAGCCCCCTGCCCTTATCCTGCCGGAGGAGGCCCTTACTGGTGCGGGTTCATAGTCCAGGCTCCTTGGAGGACTTACATGAGTTATGGTGACTCCCGCCTGCTTGAAAGGTGCTACCCACAGATGAAACATTGGCTTGAATATGTCGATGCCTACACTGTGGATGGTCTCCTCGGCGCTTGGCCAGCCACTAGCTACAGAACCTGGTACCTTGGCGACTGGGCCGCTCCCAAGGGCGTTGATGTGTCTGATCCTCAGTCTATTGACCTGGTCAATAACTGCTCACTCTGCCAGGTTTATAAAGAGCTTGAGGCCATCGCGAAAATAGTCGGACACCCTGAAGACGCTGATGAATACAAGGCCAGGTACGACGCTCTTGCCAAGAGGATAAACGAGGCCTTGTTCCACATGGAGGACTACACCTACGGCAGCGGTTCCCAGGTTGACATGGCCTACCCGCTATTGGTCGGGATAGTCCCTCCCGACCTTATCGGCAAGGTGCGGGATAAACTTATTGAACGGACAGCCAAAGTCTATGACAACCATCTCAAGACCGGTCTGGTCGGAGTGCCTGTCATCGCGGAATGGGCCACACTCGCGAAAGAGTGCGACTGGTTCTACAACCTTCTCAAACAGAGGACTTACCCTGGCTATCTGTACATGATAGACAACGGGGCGACCGCCACCTGGGAACATTGGGACGCCAACCGCAGCCGCCTTCACAATTGCTTCAACGGAATTGGGAGCTGGTTCTACCAAGCCCTCGGAGGCATCATCCCTGACGCTCCCGGATACAAGCACATAATCCTGGATCCACAGATTCCCGAGGGAGTCGAGGAAGTCACTGTGACTCAGGAGACTCCGTACGGAACCATAGTCGTAAAAAGAACCGGCAGGAAACTGCGTTTCGAGCTTCCTGTCGGAGTCTCCGCCACTTTCCAGTGGGAGGAATATTCAAGCGGAAAACACGAGGTGGAAATCAATCCCGGCCAATAGCCTTCAGGATGAGATCGACCGCCTGGTCTTCCGTGAGATAGTCCATATTAAGCACAATGTCATAATTCCGCAAGTCATACCGGCTTGTGGAGGCATATTGCTGAATGTAATTCTCTCTCGCCTTATCGACATAGGAAATCACCTCTTCCGCCTCTTTTTCAGAGAGTTCCTGCTTGCGCATAATCCTTTTGACGCGGTTGGGCTTGGAGGCGTGGATGAACACATCGAACTTGTTGGGATGGTCTTTCAGCACGAAGAAACCGGAACGCCCGGCGATCACGCAGGAAGACTCTTCCGCCAGTTGCTCGAGGACTTGGCTCTCATAGTTGAAAATCTCACCTGAAGTCACCTCAGGAGCATATTCCACTCCTTTCGGAATGAACATCTCGGAACCGAACTCGGGTGTGATCTTGGAGAAAAGGTCTTCGAGCCAGCTCTTCTTCTTCGCTTTGATGCTCTCAATCTCCGAGGCATTGAGCCCGAACATCTCGGTCAGCTTCTTAATCAACTGTTTGTCGCAATAGCGCACGCCGAGTTTCTCAGCGAGTTTCCTTCCGACTGTCCTTCCACCGGAGCCGACTTCACGGCTGATGGTAATCACAAATTTCTCTT
>OMQO01000309.1 GCA_900313275.1 uncultured Bacteroidales bacterium | reverse complement strand
CCTACGCTCCACCAGTCGAATATAGTGGTCCTGCCATCCAAACCGCTGAATCCTTCCGCTTCCATGCCCCTTTCACCGATTTCCTGGCCGAAGTATATCATGTAAGGAGAGTCATTGAGCAGTGCTCCCGAACAAAGGAGAGACGCGGCCTTGGACGGATCCCCTCCGAAGAAATCCGAGGCGAAACGGACCTCGTCATGATTCTCGATGAAATTCAGCATCCGTGGCTGCAAGTCGCTCAGAGACTGCCAGTTCCAAGTTATCGATCTGGCTGTCCCATGATGCTCGGCGATTGCCCGCAGTGAATCATACAACCCCGATTTGTCGTAAAGGTAATCGAAACCGACTTCTTCTATGTAGAGCCGGTAAAGATCCTTCTGGTAAACTTCAGCGATAAATATGACATCCGGGAACTCAGTCTTGATCGCGGCAATCAGCCACTTCATGAACTGCCAGGGCACCATCTCAACCATGTCGCAACGGAATCCATCCACTCCTTTCCGGCACCAGTAACGGACGATTTCCAGCATCCGGTCCCAGGTAGGAGTGTGGAAGTCACAGTAATTCAGCCTGATAGTCTCGTACCAATCATTGACTCCCGGGGAAGGGGAAAAGCAATTGCCGGAAGCCTTCGCTGGATTCTCGTAATATCGTCCACCGTTGGGTAAAGTCAGTGGCTCTCCTGGATAATAATAGAAATCGTTAGCCGGCTTCCAATGATACGAAGGATCATCTTCGCTCCCCAGATCCCCGGAAATGGCCTTTCTGGACATTCCGACCTTCCCGTAATCCCTGGACACATGGTTGGGAATAAAATCTATGACAGCCTTCAGATCCGATGCGTGAGTCCTATTTAACAAAGACTCAAACTCAGCCATCCTATCGTCAGGATTATCAGCAAGATACGGATTAACATCAAAATAGTCGGTGACAGCATAGGGGGAGCCTGCCTTACCTTTGACCACCGCCTGTCCCGAAGCTTTGAGACCAGGAAAAGACTCAGTGGTCGCATGCCTGATAATCCCGGTGTACCAAATGTGGGTGACATGCAGATTATCCTTGAGCCAGGTCAAAGTAGGGGAGTCTATAGCGCTGAATTTGCCACATCCATTCCGGGCCAATGTCCCGTTCCGGACGGGTTCTTTGACCTGGTTTCCCCAGAGTCTCGGAAGCATCTGATACACAATCATTTTACTCATTCCGCAGACCTATTACTGATTTGCCTGAGTTCCGGTCGATAAAGCCTGTCAGTCCTTTCGCGGACCAGACTTTGGTGAATGTGCCCTCGTATTCAAGATCAAGGGAATTAAGGGCTTCAAAATCAATTGATCCTGAGCCGGCATATTCATCAACCGAAAGGTAACCGACGCCCAAAGATGTGATGTTCTGGAAGAAATGAGTTCCTTGGCTAGGCTCGATCCTGAATCCGTCCATCCCATATTCAATTACCATGCGGGCTGCGGAGATGTCAGTCCAACTGACTGGTACTCCGAGTGTTGGAATAGAGATCAGGAAATAGGATTTCCCTTCCTTTACCATCTTGGCGTTAATGCTCGCGATCTCTTCAGCCATCTGTGCTGTCCGCATCTTGTCGAAGACATCCGGAAGGATGGCCACAACCAGTGTTGAATCCTGGAATAATCCATTGCCCAAGGCGTTATCGCTCTTGACGAGAACCTTGGACATCTCGCCACCGACATCCTCGATTGAGGCTGACTGGAATGAGGAACCTTCAGAGACAGGACGGACCTGAAGCAACTCCAGCACGGCCTCCCGTCCTCCACATCCCCTCACGGGATCGAGGGCGAACTCAATCTCAACCTCGGACATGAGCTCGTTCTTGCATATTTCCATAATCTCGGACAAGGCCTTGGCCAGCGGGAACCTATCGTATTGGAATATACCATCGAACGAGATCACCCTAGGCCCCCTCACATTCATTCCCGGCTGCATCCTGTCGTCTCTCGCGACATAAGTGGAGACAACAAGTTCCGGCCTGTCGAAATGCTCTAAAGCTTCAGTGACAGGAATCCGGCGGAGATTCACGCCATCGTTTCTGGAGATCTTAAACGCCCCTGGACTAGTGTCGAGCACATACATCTCTGTCTGGGTGTCACGCATAGCGAGAGAAGGGGAGGAGAGCTGCAGTATCTTCTTGGTTGACTTGGGATTAACCCTGAGTGTACGCCCCCCGTCTACGACGGTTTTGCCAAGTCCGAAAGCCACATTGAGGATCCCGTCGGAAGGCTTCTCAGAGCCTATAGGATAGGCATTGGATGATCTGGCCACACCTGAGAGCATGGGATAGAAAACATCGCCATGGCGTGATCCGCAGATGCTCTGGATTATAATCGCCATCTTTTCCTCACCGATCAGATTGCCGCTCGCTTGAATGTAGGCGCGGCTTCCGGCGAAATAGGTCGAGGCATAGACACTCTTTATGGCTTTTGTAATCTCCCTGAGCATCCTGTCTTTGTTCTCAACCAAAGGGCACATGTAGGTCGAGTACACGCCTGCGAAAGGTTGGTAATTACTGTCCTCAAGCTTGGAGCTGGAACGCACCGCCACTGGACTGTCAACCGTGGCCACAAAGGTGCGGAGCTTACCCAGCAAGTCCGCGGGGAGTATCGACGCCACGAACTCAGATAGGATTTCGTCGTCAAGGAAAGCAATCTGTTCGTTGTAGGCCTTGATGAGGTTCT
>OMQO01000261.1 GCA_900313275.1 uncultured Bacteroidales bacterium | reverse complement strand
TCCGGGCACGACAGCATTAATCTTCCTGAATCCCGCGATAGGATAGACAAGGGCGATCACCAAGAAAAGGCCAGCGATTTGCCAGACTGATTTCATTCCATCCCGGAACATCAGGTTAGGATCGGCTTCAACCACACCGAGGGCAACCATGATGCCCATTGTTATGCATAGGATCACAACGAACCAGACGAAGTATTTTAGCGATCTGATAAGATATCTCATATTTTGCTCGATTTTTGTGATATGCACAAATATACGAAAAAGAAATAGTTTTGCTAATTTTGCAAGTTGAACCAAGAATTCGATATTATGTCAGAAATTGATCCTATCCTGGAGCGTCGCCAGCGCGAAGAACAGGAACAGAAAAACAAGAGTCTGAAAACCGTAATGTGGGCGCTTGTCGCCGTCGCCGCTTTGATGGCGGCTGGACTGGCCTATGTGTGGACGAGCAAGTCTTCCCTCGTGAAAGACCTCAATGCTGAGAAGGAAGACCTTACCCAGCAGATGATAGCCCTGAAGGGGGACTATGACAGCCTTTCTTCTGAATATGAGTCCGTCAACAGCCAGCTTGATTCCTCAAGGGAGGAGGTCAACCAGTTGATTGAGAGGATTCAGAAGACTGAAGCCACGAACCGCGCCAAGATGCGCCAGTACGAGAAAGAGCTCGGAACTCTCAGGAGCATCATGCGCAACTACATTGTTCAGATAGATTCCCTTAACACCTTGAACCACAAGCTTACCGCTGATGCCGCCGCGGCTCGTAAGGAGGCTGCCTCGAGCAGGGCTGAGAACGCTGAGTTGAAGGGCCAGGTCGAGAGCCTGACCGGTCAGGTGGCGGCTGGTTCCGTGATCAAGTCCCGCGGCCTTAGCGTCAACGCCTACAATGCTTCCGACAAGGTCACTGATCGTAGCAGCCGTGTCGTCAGACTGTTGGCGACTTTGAGCTTGGTTGAGAATGACCTTGCTCCGAAGGGTCCAGTCAGGGTTTACATCCGTGTTAAGGATCCGGAGGGTATTCTGCTGACCAACAGCAACCAGACTTCTTTCACTTACAACGGACAGACGATGGTCGCCTCGGCTTCGCGTGAGGTCGATTATCAGGGCAAGGAGGTTGATCTGAGCATCTATCTCAATGACATCCCTTCCTATCTGGCTGGTATTTACACGATAGAGGCTTACACGTCGCAGGCTTTCCTCGGCAAGACCGAGTTGCTGCTCCGTTAAGCGGTGATTTATCTCCACGTTCCTTTTTGCGAAAGCCGCTGTACTTACTGCGGCTTCTTTTCCGTTGTTCCTTCTTCAGCTATCCTGGGAGACTCCGGAGGCGACAGTTCCCACCGCCTCCCTGTCGCTTCGCGACCCTATCCGGGTAAATGGTCGGAGGTTGGGAATGTCGCCTCCTGCGATGAGGGTGCTTCACGGTTAAAGGTTTCATGTTTCGAGGCGTATGCGGATGCGGTGTGTGAGGAGATTGAGAGACGTCGTGACGAGATAGCCAAAGCCCTTTCAGTTAATACTTTATACATCGGTGGCGGCACTCCTTCGGTGCTTCCGCTTGATATCCTCTCAAGAATTGTTAGCTCTATTGACTCGCTGCAGGGAAGGGGTGCGCCAGCAGAACCTGTGGCCGCCCGTGGCCACATGAACGGGTGGCTCGCCGCAGGCGAGACGGGACGGAGCGCGAAGCGCGGAGGGTTCGGCGGCGCAGCCCCTTCCGGCAGCGCTATATTAGGGAGACAGTGGGAGGAGTTCACTATTGAGATGAATCCGGAGGACATCGTTGAGAAGGGCGAGGAATATGTCCGGGGCCTTGTGGAACTTGGTGTCAACCGGATCAGCATGGGAATCCAGTCCTTCAACGACGCCATCTTGCGTTGGATGAACCGCAGGCATGATTCAGCGGGAGCGGAAGAGGCTTTCCGAATTCTCCGGCGATGCGGAGTAAGCAACATCAGCATTGACCTGATATTCGGCCTTCCGCAACTTACGGAATCCATTTGGGCGGACACTGTTGAGAAAGCCTTGGCCCTTGCGCCGGAACATATTTCCGCCTATCAATTATCGGTTGAGGAAGGCAGCGCCCTTGAACGTATGATTTCAAGGGGCATCTTCACTGAGGCTGCTGATGAGCAATGCCGTTGGCAGTACGATTACCTTTGCTCCAGGCTCTCCGAGGCAGGTTATCGCCACTATGAGATCTCGAATTTCGCTCTTCCTGGCAGGGAAGCCATCCATAACAGCGCTTATTGGAGAAGGGTTCCATATGTCGGACTAGGCCCTGGAGCTCACTCATTGTCAGCTGGTTCCGTTAGGTCGTGGAATAGTCGTGACTTGCCTCGAAGGCTGCAAGACGGTTCTCTTAAGACTTATTCAAAGGAAGAGGAGCTCCTGACTACCGAAGACATTCGTGTCGAGAGGATTATGCTTCCGCTGCGCACGGACATGGGGCTTCCGGAATCTGAACTCCGCTCCCTTGCCGGGGATGAGTCTGTCGACCGCCTGCTATCGGAAGGAGCCCTTATCCGATGTGAAGGATCTCTCCGCATCCCCGAGGATCATTTTTTCATCTCTGATGACATTATCAGGGAGTTGATTTAAATGTCTTTTATTAAAATGTTTAATACATCAATTGTTTTTTTGAGTTTAATCGCTAAATTTGCAGGTTACAAAATTTGAACATTTTAATTAAGTCATTTAAGTCATAAATTGCTATGAAAAAGACAATTGTAAAAGTTGAGAGCGAATATGTCGCTCCCGAAATCGAGATCCTCAACATTGCTGCTGAGTCTGATGTCTTGTCATCTTCCAATGAGGAGATTGGAGATGATCCTGAGATTCCCGGTAACTA
>OMQO01000265.1 GCA_900313275.1 uncultured Bacteroidales bacterium | reverse complement strand
GCTGACGAATATCGCCGCGGCATCTTTATAGAATGAGTCTTTGTAATAGCCCCTCGGACCCCAGAGATGGTCCTGTGGCAAATCCGAGCGCTGACAACCGTTTTGGAAAGCCTCCTCGCTGAAATAAGGCGAGCTAGGCAAGTAGGGCCTCGTGGGGTCAAACTCATAGAGCACCTCGGGGATCATCTTGCGGCTTATGACATCCCTGTTAGGGTCGATCCTGAAGGTCGGGAGTGTCCAAATCAGTGAATTGTCGTTCTCGTTGTTGCCAGACCACATAATAAGAGACGGGTGGCTCCTCAACTTAACGACTACCTGCTTGATCTCATTTCTGACTTTGGAGACAAACTCCGCATCCTGAGGATATATTATCCCGGCCATAGAAAAGTCCTGCCAGATCATAATCCCCTCACGGTCACAACGATCGTAGAAGGGAGTGTCCTCATAGACATTTCCTCCCCAGCAGCGAATCATGTCGCAATTGAGATCCACGACCATGTCGAGAGTGCTTTCAACCCATTTGGCATCACGGCTATGGAAGCCATCCAGAGGCACCCAATTGGTACCTCGGACAAAAATCCTCTCCCCATTGATGAAGAAACAGAACGCTCCCTCGCCGTCTTTAATCATCTCGCTGCGCTCCAAGCGGATAGTCCTGAAACCAACTTTCCGTGTGTCGGAAGCCAGCACAGTGCCATCTTCATCAAGAAGGGTGATTGTTCCGTCGTACAGGGCAGGATCTCCGTAACCCTTTGGCCACCAGAGTTCAGCGTCTCCGAAAGTGAACTCTGTCCTCCAAGCGTAGGTGGGAAGGATCCTCTCCTCCTGATATGCAACCTTGCCGTCCTTTTCAAGCTTGACTCTCAACTTGACCTTGTCAATCTTCGAGGCCGGGTACTTGATCTGGACATCCACGAAAGCGGATACCTCCCTTTTGGCAGGGTCGGCACTCACGGTCACCCAATGCACATCGCTGATACTGACTGGGTTCTGAATATTCAAAGAGACCTCTCTCCAGAGACCGGCGCTGACCAGCCTGGGCATAATGTCCCAACCGAAGCAGTGGCGAGGCTTGCGGACCCAGACAGACTCCGTGTAATGACGGAAACTGTAGGTCCCAACCAAATAGTCCTGAGCCTCAAGCACTACCGAACGCAAGATGACTTGAAGTTTGTTGTCCCCCGACCTGACCGCATCAGTCACATCAAACTTATGGGCGATCATGGCATTGTCAGTGGTACCGATCCTTTCCCCGTTGAGCCAAATGTCCGCAAGACAGTCTATCCCCTCAAAATCAAGGATAAGTCTTTGTCCCTTAGTGACTTCCGGAGCGGTGAAGGTCTTGCTGTACATCCACTGGCAAAACTCGTATTTCCGAAGGTCATAGATGTTGTTGCCGATCTCCGGATTCTTGATCATCCCGGCCGCCAAAAGATCCAGCTCAACATTGCCGGGGACGGTTGCGGAGAGTTTCGTGGTTTTCAATGCGGCCACATCAGCGGGATCTGTCACAGCCTTGCCTTCTTGCTCCCAGAACTCAAGGTTCCATGTCCCGTTAAGGGATATTTTCTCTTGGGCGGGAAGGCCAAAACTGACAAATGACAAGGCCACTATCGCCATAAGGTGGGTCAAGGTCTTCATTATTCTTTGGTTATTTGTTTGTTATTAAGTTCTTTAAGAATGGTCTGTGCAAGCGCCGGAGAGACCATGGTGGAAAGATCCTCAACCGAGGCGGCCGCTATTCTCGCCACAGATCCGTAATGCATCAGCAGGCGGCTCTCGGTCTGCTCGCCCACGCCTTTAATCGCCCGTAAGGCGCTTTGAATCTGGCTCTTGCTCCTGAGCGAACGGTGGAAGGTGATACCGAAGCGGTGAGCCTCGTCACGAATCTGCATCAAGACCTTAAGGGCATGAGAGTTACGGTCAAGGAACAGAGGATAGGGATCGTTGATCCTGATGACAAGTTCCATTCTCTTCGCGAGACCGACCACCATCAGCCGGTCAAGGATGCCCAGCTCGGCGAGAGCCTGACGGGCGAACTCAAGCTGGCCTTCACCACCATCGATCACAACCAGTTGCGGAAGGTCGTCAGGGGTTTCGGAAAGCATCCGTGAATAGCGTCGGTTAACAACTTCCTTCATTGAGGCGAAATCGTTGGCTCCGATCACGGTCTTGATCTTAAACTTGCGGTAGTCTTTCTTGGACGGCACTCCATCACGGAACACCACACAGGAGGCGACAGGATTGGTACCTTGGATGTTCGAGTTGTCGAAGCACTCTATGTGCTTTGGCAACTCTTTCATTCCCAGCGCCTTCTGCAGATCTTCCATAACCAGGCGCTTGTACTCGTCGGGGTCGGTGCGCTCTTTTTGCTTCAATGCGTTGAAATGGTATTCCCTGGCATTTTTGGCGCTTAGCTCAAGAAGTGACATCTTGTCCCCTTTCACGGGAATCTTGAACTCGACACCTTCGATCTCCACGTCGGGAAGGAATGGGACTATGACCTCTTTCGCCAAAGATCCGAACTTGGACTCGATCTCGGCTATAAAAGCGCTTAGGACTGAGGCCTGCTCTTCCTCTATGTTCATCTTGAACCCGAGATTAAGCGACTGCACAACCGCTCCGCCACGAACCCTCAGGAAGTTGCCAAAAGCCTCGGAACCGTCGAAAACCAACGAGAACACATCGCAGGAAGCATCTGAAGCTGAGGATATTATCGACTTGGAATAGTGCTTCTTGAGAGCGTCGATCTTGTTCTTGAAGACCTGCGCGTC
>OMQO01000266.1 GCA_900313275.1 uncultured Bacteroidales bacterium | reverse complement strand
GGCGCAACCGAGGGATCCCTGGTCGTTCGGATTGATGGTCAGAAGGTCTTTGCCGGCACGGGTAGACATCGAAGGGGAAGGGGTTATAGCGGCTCCGAAGGTCTGCATGATGCTCCGGCGGTAGGGTTTCTGGTTGTAGCTGACCTTGACCATATACACGGCGCAGTCGAGTCCGAACTTCTTGGCGGCATACGACAACGCGCCACCCCACTGACCTGCACCAGTCTCAGTAGTGATGTTGGTAATCCCCTGCTTCTTAGCGTAGTAGGCCTGTGCCAGAGCCGAGTTCAGCTTATGGCTGCCCGCCGGAGAGACACTCTCGTTCTTAAAATAGATGTGCGCTGGAGTGCCGAGAGCCTCCTCGAGCTCATATGCCCTCACAAGCGGGGTACAGCGGTAGGCGGCGTACTGCTCCCTGACCTCCTCGGGGATAGGAATCCACTCGTCAGTCTGGTTGAGTTCCTGGTTGGCGCATTCCTCGCAGAAGATCGGATAAAGATCTTCCGGCTTCAGTGGTTGCCTGGTGCCGGGATGAAGGAAAGGCAACGGCTTGTTGGGCATGATGGCCTGGATGTTGAAAAAATGCGTGGGAATCTCTGATTCCGGAAGCAAGAACTTTTTCTGTCTCATTGCGGTTCGTTTTTAATGGGTTAATACTATTAAATAAATATTGTTTTCAGGACATAAAGAAAAGTGGCGCGCTGTAAGTCAGCGTGCCACCTTATATAGTCTCGAACTGGTAACCACGGCAAACGACTTACAGCTTTGAACTGCAAGAGCGCCACCAGAAGTTATTGTTCGTGTTCTTTCTCATACCTATCGCGAATATAGTCATTAAAAGGTAAAATGCAAGACTTAAGCGATAAAATTCGCATGGACGAAAGCGTTGATAGCCGTGGCGACAAAAAGGAAGATGATCAAGGTGGCGACGATGATGCCGATGACCTTAAGCCTCTTGAACCAGATCTGGTTGTTCCAACCAACTGTCTGGAACATGCTCCAGAAACCATGGCAGAGGTGAGCCCAAATCGCGGCGAACCAAATCAGGTAGATGACGAGCATCCACCACTTGCCGAACGTGGCGCAAAGCAGGTAGTACGGGTTATTCTCGAAATCACCCACACCGAACATCTCCGGAAGCTGCATCTTCGCCCAGAAATGGGAAAGGTGGAAGAACAACAGACCGAGGATAACAATTCCAAGGACGAACATGTTCTTCGCTGCCCAAGAGTCAGCGGCGGCCACACTCTTCTCCTCATAGCGCTTCAAGCCTCCGCGAGCCTTGATGTTCTTGTAGGTGAGGTAGCAACCATAGAAAATGTGCACGACAAAACCCAGAGCAAGGATCGGGACCATGATGTCGATGAAAGGCGTGGACATGAAGTCGCAACCTAACTTGAACAGGCCGTCACCAGCGGAGAAGAGTTTGTCATCAGCGGCCACGGAGCCGAAATTGCCCGTGAACGAATCAATGACAGAGAAAAAATTTATCGTCCCGTGAAGTAGAAGGAAGATAACGAGGAAGGCACCGCTAACCGCTTGGATGAACTTCCTGCCGATCGAATAATGGAACGCGTTTGGCATTATCGTAAAGTTTGTGGTAGTAGCGGGGGTGGGGCATGATCCCACGACCTCCGGATTATGAATCCGACGCTCTAGCCAGCTGAGCTACCCCGCCGTGTCCCCATTGAGTTGAGATAGAAGGATTCGAACCCTCACTGACAGAGCCAGAATCTGTAGTGCTACCATTACACCATATCTCAATGGTTCCCTTCAGCGCATACTTGCGTTTCGGGAATGCAAAAATAGGGATTTATCTTGAATCCACAAAAATTATTCGTCTTTTTTTGATTTGATCAGGGCGCACAGACCTAAGATGGTCAGCAGGGCGTTTATCAAGATCAGCTCATAGGAGAACTTGTAACCCCCGAACCAACGCTCTGAATTACTTTGGAGAATGAAGCATATCACCGGAGCGACGACCGCCACGAGCGGGACCCAGCGGTCCCGGACCTTGCGCTTGCAGAGTATTCCGAAGGCGAACATCCCAAGGATCGGACCATAGGTGTAGCTTGCCAGTTTATAGACCGCGTCAATAGCGGACTTGGTGTTCAGAAGATGGAACACGATGATTACCAGTCCCATAAGGACAGCCATCGTAAGGTGGACCTTCTTTCGGGTGGAGAGGATCTTCTCGTCATTCTTGCCCCCGGTCCCGAGAATGTCCACTGTGAAAGAGGTCGTGAGTGCCGTCAGGGCCGATCCTCCGGCGGAATAGGCGCATGAGACAAGGCCGATGACGAACAAGACCCCCACGATGGGAGGAAGGAACCCGCCTGTAGCAACCGCTGGGAAAAGAGTATCCCCGGTCTCGGGAATCCCCTTCTGGGCCGCATATATATATAGGAGCGCACCAAGGCAAAGGAAGAGGAAAATGACCGGGATTTGGAGAGCACCGCTGGTAATCAGGTTTTTCTGTGATTCGCGGGCATTTTTGCTTGCGAGCGTCCTTTGCATCAGGTCCTGGTCCAGGCCTGTCATCGCCAGTACTGTGAATATTCCGGCCAGGAACTGCTTCCAGAAGTATTCAGGATGATTCACGTCGTCGAAGAAGAACATCTTGGAGTAACCGCTGCCCTTGATTGTCTTTACCATCCCCCGGAAATCCAGTCCCAAGTCTTTTGCTATGAATATGATAGCCAGTACGATCGACACAACCATGCATACGGTTTTCAGGGTGTCGTTCCATAGGACAGAC
>OMQO01000268.1 GCA_900313275.1 uncultured Bacteroidales bacterium | reverse complement strand
AGCCTTTTCGTGAAGAACACTATAGTCAGGTACAGGAAGAAAATAGTCAAGGCAGAGCAAAGCGCGCTCATGCAATTGACCATCACGGCCGCATGTGCCGCACCTCCGAACATGGAGAAGAATCTGGCTATGATCTGGAATACGGGGTTCCCTGGCGGGTGACCCACCTCGAGCTTATATGACGAGGCTATGAACTCGCCGCAATCCCAGAAAGAAGCGGTTGGCTCTATGGTAGAGAGATATGTGAACGCGGAGACGAGAAACACAGCCGCCGCGGTCAGATGATTCCATTGTCTGAATTTTCTGCTGTCCATAAATAATAAGGCATAATCCTGACAAAGATACAAAAGGAATGCCTATCTTTGCAAAAATATCCGCATGAAAATGAAGCAGGACAACGATTGGAAACAACGGCTCGGAGTGGTGTATTCAACCAATCCCGATTTTGAATACTCTTCCCAAGAGACCGGCTCCCAAGAGACACTCCCCCCTGAGAAACAGCGCCTGATCGTGTCCATTGACAGGAGAAACAGGGGCGGAAAACAAGTTACTCTTGTATCCGGTTTCGTCGGAAACCAAGAGAATCTGGCTTCATTGGGACGGGCCCTCAAGGTCAAATGTGGGGTCGGCGGATCAGCGAAGGATGGGGAAATCACCATCCAGGGAGATTTCAGGGACAAAGTCACCGCCCTCCTCAAGGAAATGGGCTACAACGCAAAAAGAGGCAACTGACCAGGTCGCTAATGGACACTTTCAGCAATCCGGTATTCTGCGCTCTCGCAGTGTTCTTCACGGTTCTTTTCTTATTGAACCTGAGGAGCTTCCTAAAGATTGTCCCATCCCTTTGGGATTGCGTCATAAGGTGGAAAGGCAACATATCGCTTGAGGATAGCATCCAGTTGGCCAGAAGCCGAAGTTGGATAGCGGCGATCCTTTTTGTCCCGTTCTGTCTGGTTGTTTATTCCTACGACCTCTATTCACCGGCCTTTCTGGACGGGATGAGCCCGACTCTCCGCCTGGCCGTTGTCTCCGGAGTGCTGGCCGCATACCTTCTACTAAGGGCTTTCTTGAATTGGCAACTTGAGATGCACAGGTTCGGGACTCCGGTCTTCTCGGCCGCTAACAGGTCTTTCTATAATTATTGCATCATCCTGTTCTTCTTTATTTTCGCCTCTGGTGCGATCCTAAGGGTTTTTGGGTGCGAGGAGAGCCTCTTACGAAGCGTGCTGCTTTGGGAAATCACGATCAGTTATGTCATCTACTGTTTCAGGCGAGGGCAGATTTTCGCATCCGTTTGCAATCCTTTTTCGACATTTTTGTATCTTTGCAGCCTTGAATTGATCCCGACTAGCGCCCTGGTGTTGTCAGCCAAGCTGTTTTGAGGGCGTAGCGGACGAGAAAACGAACCTTACATGGCTATCAACAAGATATTGATTTCCCAACGCGCTCCCCTTAAGGACGCCCCCTACACCGCTCTGAAGGAGAAATATGGTGTGGACATTACCTTCCGTCAGTTCTTCCTGGTTGAACCGTTGACTTCCAGGGAGTTCCGTAGCCAGAGAATAAACATCCTGGACTACACCGCCATAGTTTTTTCTTCCCGCCACGCCATAGATGCTTTCTACGGTTTGTGCGAAGAGCTCAGGGTGAAAGTGCCAGAGACAATGAAGTATTTCTGCACGACCGAGGCTGTCGCCATGTATCTTCAGAAGCACATAGTCTATCGCAAGAGAAAGATCTTCTTCGGCGATGGCACCCCGGAATCCATTGTCGCCCAGATCGGGACAAAGCACAAAGGAGAGAAATTCCTGGTGACACAGTCGGATTCCACTTCGAGCACCTCCTTGACAAGGCTTTTCGACGCCCAGGGAATCGATTACAAGCCGGCCGTATTCATCAAGAGCGTGCCCCAGGACCTGAAAGACATGGATTTGAAGGAATATGACATGATCGTCTTCTACAATCCTTCCGACGTCCAGTCTCTTTTCGTGAACTTCCCTGATTTCGAGCAGGGAGACATCAAGTTTGTCTCTTTCGGCAAATCAATAGTCAAGGCTATGGGAGAGGCAGGTCTCTCAATTGAGGTCCAGGCTCCCACACCCGAGGCTCCTTCTGTCGCCAGAGCCATCGAGTTGTATCTGCAACAGCAGAAATAATCCATCGTGATGGACACTTTACCGAAATCCGAGCGCCTCAGGGGCAAGATCGCGGTTTCGGCTCTGATGTCAAAGGGCCGTTGGGGGTTCACGCACGGCCTGAAATATTGCTATCTGCATAATGAGGTCCAAGATGGTCCGAACAGGATTATCGTGTCTGTGCCGAAGCGTCTTTTCAAAAGGGCTGTAAAAAGGAATCTCCTGAAACGCCGGCTGCGCGAGGCGTATCGGACTCAGAAGTCACTCCTCGAGCCTTCCGCCACTGACATCCTGTTCTTGTATAACTCTAAGGAAGTGATTGATTTCCAATCGCTGAAAGAGGAAGTGGAGACGATTCTCAAAAGAATATCCAATGAAGGACAACTATAGCATACCGCATTGGCGCAAAGTGGTCAGGGACGTCTTCTCGGCACCGTTCCTCGCCCTGATCTGGTTCTACCGCAAGTGCATAGGGCCGTATATTCCCAAAACATGCCGCTTCGAACCATCTTGCTCGACCTATGCGATCGAAGCCTTCCGCAAATGGGGCCCATTCAAAGGCCTGTACCTCACGGTATGGCGCATCCTGCGCTGCAACCCCTGGGGAGG
>OMQO01000275.1 GCA_900313275.1 uncultured Bacteroidales bacterium | reverse complement strand
AGTTTTAGGCTTGTACCATCCGGAACTGGCCCAGATAGCGAGGTCATTATAACCCTTCGTCAGCAGGCCGGTCACATCGTAGGCCACTATCAGGGACCGTTTGTCAAGCTGGGAGACAGCGGGGTTCAGAACCGCCTCAGAGACCTTCTCCCCGTTAATATATGCCTCATGATAGCCTAAAGAATTGACATAGAGGATGGCTTGCCCGGGCAAGTCTTCCACCTGGAAAACCTTTCTGAGAATAGGTGAGCGCCCTTCTCCGGGTGTCGCGCCTATGTATTCTCCCTTCAGAGTGTCCTCTCCGATTATGCCGATCCCGAAACGCTGGGGAGCGCTCCATGCGGAGGCCTCTCCCTCGGATTTCCAGATGCGTACCCTCCACCAGCATTGCTGCCTGGAAGCCAGGCCGGAGCCTTGGTAGGACACCATGACTTGGTCTGCGGAAGCTACTTTCCCTGAAGACCATAGGAGGGAAGCGCCCTTTTCCAAGGCCGCCTTTGAACCGGCCACCTGGATCTCGTAGGCGAGTTGCTCCATCGGCTTTGCGGAACGGATCTTCCAGCTGAAATGGGGGATGGGCGAGTCAATGCCGAGAGGTTCGGAAAGGCCCTCACATTTCAGGTTATACACTTCGAATGAATGTCCGCAGGAAAAGGCCAGGAAGACCAAGGCGAACAAAAGGAAACGGTCGATTATCTTTCTCATAGCCACAAATTTAAGAAATATCTGCTCAATATTCTTGTTAGATACGACATAAATGTCTAATTTGTAGGACGAAAAACAAACCACAGATATGGCAACAGACACTAGACCAGTGAGGATAGGATTCCTCTGCACCGGATTGAACACTTATTGGGGGCAGTTTGAAGGGCTCCTGGACCATCTCCTCAGTTATTCGGGGACCATCGTCTCACATATTAAGGCTCAAGGAGATGTGAGCGTCCGTGATGTCGGGATGGTGGATTGTCCCGAGAAGGCTGTTGAGGCGGCAGCCGCTTTGAAAGATGCTGGAGTTGACTTGGTGTTTTTATATGTGGCGACCTACAGCCTGTCCTCCACCATACTTCCTGTGGCCAGGGAGTTGTCCTGTCCGGTCATCCTGCTCAACCTCCAGCCAGGGCCTGCCATTGATTATTCAGCGATCAATTCCCTCTCTGACAGGGGTAAGATGACGGGCTTGTGGCTTGAGAACTGCCAGGCCTGCGCAATTCCTGAGATCGCATCGGTGTTCAACCGCAGCGGCATTAAGTACGACATCGTCACAGGGCACCTGAAGGACGAATCGGCTTGGAAAGAGATCGCCAGTTGGGTGGAGGCAGTCAAGGTCTGCCGTCAGATGCGTGGCAACCGTTTAGGCTTGCTGGGACATTACTATTGCGGCATGCTCGATGTGTACACTGACCTTATGAAGGTCTCGTCGGTGTTCGGCACCCATGTGGAGATAGTAGAGATGGATGAGCTGGCCGCATTGAGGCGTTCAGCCACGGAGGAAGAGATCGGAGATAAGCTCGATGAGTTCCGTAACCAGTTCAAAGTCAGTGAGTCCTGTTCGGAATATGAGCTCCGCCGAGCCGCCACTACCTCTGTTGCTTTGGACAAGCTTGTCAAGGCTCATGACCTCTGTTCTGTCGCTTATTATTACGAAGGTTATCCTGGAGGGGAGCATGAGAACATCATAACATCCGTGATAGCCGGCAACACTCTCCTGACCTCGAAGGGCGTGCCTGTGGCCGGGGAATATGAGGTCAAGAATGCCTTGGCGATGAAGATTATGAGTCTCCTTGGTGCTGGAGGCTCATTCTCGGAATTCTATGCGATGGATTTCAATGACGATGTCATCCTGCTCGGTCATGATGGTCCCGCCCATCCATTGATCGCTGACGGCAAGGTCGAGCTTGTGCCGCTTCCGGTCTATCATGGCAAACCAGGCAAGGGACTGTCCATCCAGATGACCGTCCGGCCAGGGAATGTGACCTTGCTGTCCGTTTGCGAAGGCCCTGAAGGGGTGTTCCTGTTAGCAGCTGAAGGCGAATCGGTTACGGGAGATGTACTTAACATCGGCAACACGAACAGCCGCTACCGTTTCCCTTGTGGGATGAGGAGTTTCTTCGAGCAATGGTGCAAGGCTGGACCTTCCCATCATTGCGCCGTGGGTGTCGGCCACCAGGTGGAGATTATCCGGCGGATAGCTTTCTTGCTCGGTATAGGTGTCAAGGTTGTCAAATAGTTCTGTCATGGAAAGTATCTCTCGACGCGTCCTTTGTTTTCTGACCTCGGCCTGCCTGGTTTTGTGCGGCTGCTCCGGCTCAGATTCCTTGAAGGTATTGGCGGATGGTTTCGATTCTCCGGATGATGCCTATGGCACGGAGTGCTGGTGGTGGTGGCTCAATGGAAATGTTTCGAAAGAGGCCATAAGCAGCGAGCTTAACGCAATGAAAGAAAGGCATTTCCGTGGTGCGATGATCTTCGATGCGGGTGGTCATGACCAGCGTGGCAATAGGGACATCCCGACCGGACCGAAGTTTGGCTCCCCGGAGTGGAATGACCTTTTTGTCTATGCTTTGGACGAGGCCAACCGACTTGGCCTTGAGATCGGCTTCAATAT
>OMQO01000288.1 GCA_900313275.1 uncultured Bacteroidales bacterium | reverse complement strand
TCCTCTCAACAGGATCAAGTTCAGGAACTTGTCCGAGCCTGTGGATGTCAGGATCGAGAATCCTGATAACATCGCCGACGGAATCAGCACAGGTTGGGTCAAGGTTGACAAACCTCAGGACAACGAGCTTTGGTACACGACCACGGATGGTAATCCATTGGCGTACAACACTGAATATTCCAGCTTGACCGGCAACGAGGTTAATTCCGCCGAATCCTTGCTTCCAATCAGCAATAACGGAGTTGGGATCATAAGATTCCGGGATCAGATAACCGAGATTGACCAAAGTGCTTTCGAGGGCGCCACCACGCTTAAGTCCCTCATTATGCCTTCCAGCATTCAATCCGTCCGGGATCTGGCTTTCTCAGGTTGCTCGAGTCTTGATAATGTGTCCTTCAGTCCTAATCTGAAATATATAGGAAATGAGGCTTTCAGTAGTTGCGCTTTCAAGGAACTTGATCTTCCTGAGGGCCTTACTGATGTCGGCTATAACGTGTTCGCGTTTTGTCAAGAGCTCGTGAAGGTTACCTTACCGGAATCGTTGTCGGTTGTCGTCACCTCGCCTCATGATGTTCGGTAATTGCCCTATGTTGCGGGAATTCCACGGTGCTTTCGCATCCGCTGACAACCGTTGCCTGATCGGTCCTGATAACGTTCTCTACGCTTTCGCTCCCAGTATGCTTGGAAGCGATGACACTTACACTATTCCTGAAGGGGTGACACTGATTGCCAACTCGGCTTTCAGAAACGCTAAGATTGGAGGTGTCATATTGCCGGATGGTCTTGAATCTATACGGGACTATGGCTTCTATCATTGCGACAACTTGAAGAAAGTCACTATCCCTTCAAGTGTGACTGAAGTTTCTGTGGGGGCTTTATCTAATTGCCCTAGCCTTGAATCTATAGAAATCAAAAGTGAGTCGGTGCCTTCGGGGGCCTTTCTGATGTTCGAAAACACTGGCGACTGTCCGATTTTTGTTCCGGCCAACCTTCTGAATGACTATAAGACAACCCAACACTGGAGTAATTATGCGGACCGTTATTTTGCCGCGCAAGGTCGCAATGAGATCTGGCTGACACTTGCGGATGGGTACGAAATCTCTGAGCTGGATCTAAGTCCTTTAGACAAAAACGGATTCCAAGCCCAGGCTGTCTATGACGGTAATAGGGGTGTCTATGTGGTTTCTTTGGGTTACGATCTGACGGAAATACCTTCCAACGCCTTCTATGGCGCCACGGCTATCAAGAGCATCAGCATCCCGGAAGGTGTTGAAACCATTGGTGATCGGGCATTCATGTATTGCGAGCACCTGAGTTCAGTCGAACTTCCTGAAGGACTGACCTCTTTGGGTTCCAGGGCCTTTGAGATATGCCCTATGTTGACATCAATCAATATCCCTTCATCTTTGACATCGGTAGGTGAGAATCCATTCTTGTCATGCCCAAATTTGAGATCATTCTCCGGCCACAATGATTTGATCAGTCAGGATGGCCGCTGCCTGATTTACAATGGATACCTTGTTTCTTTCGCGACAGGTGGTCTTGACGGTCAATCGTACACTATTCCCGCGATGGTCACGAGGATCGGTTCCTTCTCTATGCAAGAAGCGACTTTCCAGATGGTCGAGATTCCTGATGGGGTGCTTGAGATAGGCTGGGCGGCTTTCGCCGACTGTGATCAATTGAGTCGGGTGGTGATCTCCAAATCAGTTGTCAATATTCAGGGCCGGGCTTTCGCCGGATGCGATCAATTATCCGAGATCATAATGAAAAGGGCCAATCCTCCGTACTTGGCGGATAACGCGTTCGAAGACACCTACGAGAACTTCTCGATTCTTGTGCCTTCCGCAAGTGTCAGCGCTTATGAGTCCGCTTGGCCATACTATGCGAGTGTCATACAAGCTCAATAATACAACTTAACAATATCCATCCATGAAAAGAATCTGTTTATTTCTAACCACCCTTCTGTTTTTGGCTGGTTGCCAACAGCAAGAGCTGGATGTCCAGGCTCCATCCGACACGCCAAGGGATCTCCGTGAGGTGATTGTCACGGCAAGCATCGCCGACGGCCAGCAGGCCACCAGGACATCCTACGATGAGGTGGAGGCCAAGAACTACTGGACCCCTGGAGACAAGATCAAGATCTTCAGCGCCGGGTACGCGTCGGAGTTCACCTCCATAAACACGGTACCTGAGCCGATTGTTAAGTTCCAGGGAATGATATCCTTCATCACAGGTAGCAGTAATGACACCGATGACACGAGACATTATGTCTGGGGTCTTTACCCTTATAGTGAAGGAGCGACTTACACCGAGCCTGACGGAGCCTCGAGGACCGCGCGGATAACCACAACCTTCCCTTCTATCCAGGTCGGAGCCGACGGCACATTCGGAGATAACCTCTCGGTGATGATAGGCCGTTCCGAGTCTCTTTCGATCCCTTTTCGCGGGGCTTATTCAGGAGCGTTCTTCAAGGTGAGCAGGAATGACATCGAATCGATAACCCTTCGCGGACTCAATAATGAGGTTCTTGCCGGAACCGCCACGCTGGGTCTTAACGACAATCTAACCCCTGTGGTACATTCAGTCGCCAATCCGAAGACCTCCGTGACGGTGACAGCTCCTCGGGGTACCTTTGAGCCAGGCGTGAACTACTACCTGATCACGCTTCCTGATGTGGCCTTGCCGAACGGTTATTCTGTCACTCTCAGGAGGAGCGACGGTTATGAGGGCACCTATGAGTTGAGAGCGAACCGTCCTCTCAACAGGATCAAGTTCAGGAACTTGTCCGAGCCTGTGGATGTCAGGATCGAGAATCCTGATAACATCGCC
>OMQO01000276.1 GCA_900313275.1 uncultured Bacteroidales bacterium | reverse complement strand
TTCAAGGCCCTGATTGAGGAAGCCTGCGGAGCCGATCCCAAATCAGTTCCTTACGTGATTGTGGCCGACCGGGAAGGCAATGTGTACTACTTCTCGCAAGGCTACAACACCGTCCTGCGTGATGGAATTGACAGGGTTTTTCCGAAGATAAAATAGGCTTTAGAACTCCAGCCTGAACCCCTTGCTTTTGAATATGTCATACCTGTCCTTGTTGAAACGATAGAGGATAGGTATTCTGGATGAGGTGCCGGCGGGGCGATCCCCTGTCGCCTCAAGGATGCCCAGATGCAGCATCTTGCTTGAGAAATTGCGGCGGTCAAAACGCACTCCGAGAATGCTCTCATAGAGATTCTGCAATTGAGGCATTGTGAACACCTCGGGAAGAAGCTCGAAACCGACCGGCTCGAAATGGATCTTCTCCCTCAAAGCCTTCTCCGCCTCCCGGAGGATCATATCATGGTCAAAGGCAAGTTGAGGAACCTTGTCCAGGTTGAACCACCCAGCCCTGGCGGCGTCATCGCCTCCCTTGACCTCAGAAATCTTCACAAGCGCCAGATGCGCGATAGTTATCACCCTTCCGCGGGGGTCACGGTTAACAGCGCTGAAAGTGTGGAATTGCTCTATGTAGGCATCCTTCAGGCCAGTTTCCTCGAGAAGCTCCCGCTTGGCACCCTGGATAGCGGTCTCATCCATCTGCAAAAAGCCTCCGGGCAGAGCCCACATCCCTTTGAAGGGCTCGATGCCCCTCTCCACTAGAAGAACCTTGAGATCCTTGCCGTCGTACCCGAAGATGACGCAATCCGTCGTGACTGACGGCCGCGGGTACGGATATGTGAATTGACCTTTTTCTTTGAACATACTCTCGCGAATATAACAAATGTCTTTAAAATACGCAGGCCCCTTCCCTACTGGCCTCCGAGGCGGGAGAAAAACTCCAAAACATCCTCCCAAGTCTTGAAGGAGTCCGATCCGAAGTGAATAAGTGTCCCCATAAAGTCTTGTCCACCATTTACTTCCGGCTCCGCGTCTATCAGATAATCGCCAAGCTGGAGATTCTTGTGATTGCATATCATGACCCTGTTCCAGACAGGAACACCAAGGTTGGACTCGCACCAAAGGAACACATCTTCAGCCTTTCGGGGGGAATTGTAATCGACAGCCGCGGATATGTGCACCTCGTATCTTTCCGACAGGACCTCGATAGCCTTACGCATCCCGCTCGAATGATTAACGAGACGGTCGCTCAAGGCGATAATAAGGACCGGTCTTGACACCCCGTTCTGCCTGTCGTCTATCCTTTGTATAATTGGCAGTAGTGAATGCACTATCACAGAATCATTCAGATGGTGTTCGCCATCAAAACGCGCAGCCTGGTGATAATGCTCCCTGAACAAGTCGATGGTATGGACCAGATTGTCCCTGGTTCCGAACAAACCATAAACCTTAGAAGCATCCTCACACGCCCTCTCGAAACAATGCGAGGAGACTTCCCGGAAATGATCAAGAAGTGTCTTCGTAACTAGAAAAGAGACTTCACCATCAGCCCTCTTATTATGGAACTCATGACGGCCTAAACCATTGTTTTTCAACAAGTCGATTCGACTTACTGTACGTTCATGCGACGTCTGGTTACCAGAACTACGCCAGCGCCGATTACAAGGATTGCACCGATGATGTAGAAGATGGTCGTGCCGATGCCACCGGTGGAAGGAAGCTCTTCACCAGAGTTATTGGTAACAGTCGCTGTCTGCTCAAGGTTCGTAGTCGTATAGTCACCCTTAGCAATTGTAAATGTAGAATCAGCTGCCTTGTTATAACCGGCCGGAACAGTCTTCTCAATCAGAGTGTAGGTTCCATCTGCAAGACCTGTAAATGCAGGAACTGCACCCTGTGCATCTGATTTGTGCTCATCGGCTGCATCAATGGTGTCAACCCATGTAACAACACCATTATCAAGCTTGTAGTATTTATTATCAGCATTCTTGATAACAAATCCTGCATCTGCCAAAGGCTGGTTATTGCCATCCTTTTTCGTTACTGTGAACTTAGCATTGTAAACTTCTGTCTCAGAAGGCTCACTTGTGAACTCGCTATTATTACCATAAGAGATTGTAGCAGTGTTCTTAGCTGCATTTACTGTAAGAGCATCACTAGTAACTGTTGCCTGATATGTAACTGTGATCTTGCTGTCCTGTGCGAGACCCTTAATAGCATCATCTTTGAATGTAACTGTAATATTCTGGCCAGATACTTCAAGAGTATAATCTGTATCTGCAGTCATGCCTGCAACAGTAAGGCTATTTGCCACATAAGTAAGTCCTGTTCCCATAGTATCCTTGAATACATAGCCCTTCTGACCTTTACCAACAGTGATTTCAGCCTTGTAATCTACTACTGTTCCAACCTGTGCAAGGGCTTTCTTACCATCTTCATCCATGGAAGAAGCACCCGTGATGGTCTTATCCACGCCAGGAACAATGTTCTTATCTTCAACTTGCGCACTCGGATTAGTGGAATCGATCGTAACAACTGTACCTGTAGTTGTTGTGATGTAGTAGTAACCATTA
>OMQO01000282.1 GCA_900313275.1 uncultured Bacteroidales bacterium | reverse complement strand
CCCCTGCTGCTAATTGATTCTGAAAGACATACATAATTATGCCCCTTTATGAATAAGCTGCCTGAAAAACAGAAAGCAACTCCGAAGGGCCCTTCGGATGATTCTTCGGGACAGACATCCCAAGAAATAACGCAGATGAAGCACCATCGCCAGATTTTCCTGGCGGATCACAGAGACGAGGAGCACCACGAGTATGCCAAGTTAACCCTGTGCTTCTCTGATAAGGGTCCCTACCTGCAGGAGGATGTCTATACGCCAGGATGGTCCGCCGGCAACTACGGCGGAGGGACCGTCCGGACCGACCTGCCCACCAATTTCTACAGGGGCCAGACACCGGAGAGCTTTGCAGAGCATTTTGGAGAACGCTTCCGGGAACAGATCCGGCAGAATGCCGAACTTGCTGCCTTTCTGGACGAAGCCAACCAACGTCAGAAGCATTGAGCTTACTATGACGAAATTGCGGAATATGCCGGGTGCCCGTTTAGAAGAATCCAAAGAAAATGCTATCTTTGACCCGAACTAATTCAGAAAGACATTAATCTTAGAGACATCATTTGACAATTAATATGTTACGCAAATCTTTACTGGCAGTTTCCTGCCTGATAGGAGCTTTCGCTTGCTCCTCCAATTCGACGTGCACCATTAAAGGTTCTGTCAGCCCGCAGGTGGACAGTGTGTGTCTGGTGGATAACACCGGAAAACGTCTGGATGCCACTGCTGTTCAAGATGGTTCATTCACCCTGACATGCGAAAGGAATTCCCAGTCAAGAGTAAGCGTTATTACCGGGCCGAAGGGCGAGCCCGTCGCCCTGATTCCCGACAGCAAGGAAATCACCGTGAAGATCGAGGATGGGATTGCTACCGTAAGCGGCAGTCCGCTTTCGGAAGAGCTCCAGGAACTCCAGCAATGGATGATGAATCATTTCATGAGCTATAACGACAAGGCAACGGCGCTGGCGGAGAGCGGGGACGAAGCAGGCTCCGAAGCCCTCTGGGAAGAAATGCACAAAACCATGGCCGAACATTTTAAGGAGGTCTATCTGAATCATTTATCAGATCCTGTCGGCGTTCAGGCCATGTCCATACTGGCATCTGACGCAACAGATGAAGAATTCATCAGTTTATACGAACAGGGTGGAGAGTGCATCCACGCCGACGCTAAGGTTGCCGGCCGCTACGAGTCTCTTACGGCCACCAAAAGAACAGTTATCCAATTGAATCCTTCCGGGGATGATTTCATCGAATCCAAGGGGAATCTGTCTGACTTTATCGGGCAAGGGGCCTATGTCCTGGTGGATTTCTGGGCTTCCTGGTGCGGTCCCTGCCGGGATGAGACGCCGTTTGTCATCAAAGCCTACAACGACTATAAAGACAAAGGCCTTATCGTCCTGGGAATTCCGGTACAGGATAAACAGGATGCAACAAAAGAGGCAATGAAACAACTGGGCATCCATTATCCGCAGTTGCTGGATCCGGGAGCCGCTACACTTGCCGAGGAATATGGAGTGAACGGCATTCCCCATCTTTTCCTCTTCGGGCCTGACGGAAAAGTCCTTCAGGACGGAATGCGTGGCGAAGGAATCGATGCCGCCCTGAAACCGATATTTCAAAAATAATCACTATCTTTGCGCTGAATTAATTAAGAAAGATATGAATCTTAGAGACATCAAGAAAGACATTGATTACATCCTCAGTGCATTCATAGAGGATTGCTCGCTTGTGGCAGCCGTAAATTCCAAGGTAACGGAGGAGACCGCCTCCGAGCTCATGGACCAGGCAATCGACCTGTACAACGAGCTCCGCGACAAGGTGGGCAAACCCGACGGTGCCCCCCGCCAGTACTACAACGCCCTCCGCAAGGAAGTGCTCGAGCGCACCGACGCTCTCTACGAGAAGCTCAGCGCCGCCGTCAAGAAACAGGCTTGAGGCGCATAGCTACAATACTTACGGCTCTGGCCCTGATGTGCCCTGCAGGCACGCAGGCTGCCACCCGCAACACCCAGACGCAGAAGCTCGTTACCGAATATTCCCGGAAGGAGCCTCTGCGTTCGGGCATTTTCGGGGTGCTTGCCGTGCGCGGCGCAGACACCCTTGCGCAGCTGAACCGGCGCGTCAAGATGGTCCCAGCATCCAACACCAAGCTCATCACCACCGGCCTGGCCCTGAACAAGTTGGGCCCAGCGTGGCGTTTCACCACCACCATCGCGCACAGCGGCAACATCTCCGACGGCACGCTCAACGGCGACCTGTACATCCTGGGCGGAGGCGACCCCACCACAGGCGCCCAGACAGCCTGCTCCATTCCAACCGGTAAAACCTTCGCCTCCTGGAAGGCCCTCCTCGATGCCGCCGGCATAAAAAGCATCAACGGCCGCATCATTGGCGACCCCCGCTTTTTCAAGCGTCCA
>OMQO01000283.1 GCA_900313275.1 uncultured Bacteroidales bacterium | reverse complement strand
GCCCTTCTTGATATCCGTCGGCATAAGGAACAAAAGCAATCCACCGACCATAGCCGCGATGGCTTCAGGGAAGAACTTGTTGTAGGATTTCAGAAAATCAGGATTGATGGCATCCGGCGAGATGTTCTGAATAGCACTGAGTATTCCAGGAAGCACCCACAGCACAACTGCCACAATGAAAGCGATGAGAGTGTTCTTCTGGGCGCGAGTCCACTTGCCCAACCCGTTTTTGCGCTCCTGAATAAACTCCTGGGCGCCATCGATGTGCTTGACATCGGCGGGGAACATCTTCCAAAGCACGAAATAAGTGACCACGAAATACAGCACCATGGCTATGAAGCCCCACACCATCCAGTTGAAGAAGGTGATCTGAGGAGCCTCTGGAGCCAACTCCCTGATAAAACCGATCATGATGATGTTCGGAGGAGTACCGATCGGGGTGAGAACACCTCCGATGGAGCAAGCATATGCCGTCATCAGCATCAAACCTGTGGCATATTTGTATTTTCTAAGGTCAATCACCTTACCGTTGGCGGCCATCATCTCACGGATAGCTTCAAGCAAACCGAGGGCAATGGGGAACATCATAGCGGCAGTGGCAGTGTTGCTGATCCAGCCGGAGCACAGCATACACGCCAGACCAATCGCCAGGAATATCCTTCGAGGCGAATCCCCGACCCACTTCATTGACATGATACCATAAGCGATACGTTTGTCCAGGCCATTGACCATCATTCCTTTAGCGATGAGGAAGCCTCCCATGAAAAGGAAAATCATCGGGCTGGCAAAAGCCTTGAAAGCGTCCGTCACCGACACCACACCAAGAATGACGCAGAGCGTGGGACCGATGAGAGATGTGACCGGGATAGGTACCGGCTCGCATATCCACCAGAAAGCCACCAAAGTAACAATCGCCAGAAGTTTGTGCGCAGCCGGATTGTCGGCCAGTCCAGCGATGGGAATAAAGTAAACGATTAGTGCGCATATGGGTCCCAGAATGGCCCCTACAATATGACGCTTGCGGTCAAATGAAGACTCGGCAGACGCGCTATGCTTGGCAGTCTTCGCACTTTTTAGTTCCAGTTCGCTCATATGTAACAATTTAAGAATACTTTCTTCTCTTAAACTTTGCCCAAATTAATAAAATAATGCGAAGAAAATACAATAAATTGTCAAAAATTAATGTCGGATGCCAAATATAAAAAAAAGGAGGGCGACCATGTCATGGTCTCCCTCCTTTAGGGGCTGAATCCAGGAATTCTAAATCACACCCTGCTCAAGCATAGCCTCGGCGACTTTCATGAAGCCCGCGATATTGGCGCCCTTGACATAATCGACGGTTCCGTCCGGACGGGTTCCGAACCTCACGCACTGCTCATGGATGCTCTTCATGATCCAATGGAGCTTGTCATCGACTTCCTGAGCGGACCAGCTGATGTGAGCGGCGTTCTGGGTCATCTCAAGACCCGAGGTGGCGACACCACCGGCGTTGACAGCCTTGCCTGGAGCGAAAAGGATTCCGTTGTCCTGGAAGAAGCGGATAGCGGCCGGCTGGCAGCCCATATTGGACACCTCGCAGCAGCACCAGCAACCATTGGCGACAAGCTCCTTAGCGTCATCCTCACTAAGCTCATTCTGGAAGGCGCAAGGCAGGGCGATATCGACAGGAATGCTCCAAGCCTTCTTTCCAGCGGTGAAGAAAGCCTTCTCCGGGAACTTGGTGGCCATGTCCTCAACCTTATTGCGGTTGGACGCGCGCATGTCAAGCATGTAATCTATCATCTCAGGAGTGATGCCTTCAGGAATATGGCAAACACCGTCTGGACCAGAAATAGCCACAACCTTGGCACCCAGCTCGCGGGCCTTGGTAGCGGCACCCCAAGCGACATTTCCGAAACCGGAAAGGGCGACCGTCTTACCGACTATGTCCTTTCCAGCCTTCTCAAGAAGATGCTGGGTGAAATAAAGCGCGCCGAAACCAGTGGCCTCAGGACGAAGGATAGATCCTCCCCAAGTGGCACCCTTTCCGGTGAGAACACCAGTGTGGTACTCCCTGGCAAGCTTCTGATACATTCCATTAAGGAAGCCGATCTCACGGCCACCTACTCCGACATCACCGGCGGGGATGTCCTGATCGGGACCGATGCAACGCCAAAGCTCAAGCATGAAGGCCTGGCAGAAACGCATGATCTCAGCATTGGACTTACCCACGGGATCAAAGTCTGATCCACCCTTGGCACCTCCCATAGGAAGAGTCGTCAGAGCGTTCTTGAAGGTCTGCTCGAAGCCGAGGAACTTTAGCATCGAAGGAGTGACAGCCTTGTGGAAACGGAGACCGCCTTT
>OMQO01000285.1 GCA_900313275.1 uncultured Bacteroidales bacterium | reverse complement strand
GGCTATGGTCGGTGGATTGCTTTTGTTCCTTATGCCGACGGATATCAAGAAGGGCGAGATGACACTGAATTGGAAAGACGGAGTCTCCGGGATCGATTGGGGCACGCTGTTGCTCTTCGGTGGCGGTCTGGCAATCGGAGGCATGGTGTTCTCAACCGGTTTGTCCCAGTGGATAGGTGAGTCTCTCACGAGTGCTTTGGGTGGTCATCCTTCCGAGTATCTCTTCCTCACTTTGTTCGCGGTTACAGCTCTTCTGCTGTCTGAGCTCACCTCCAACACTGCTGTCGCCAACCTGATGGGTCCTATCGCTATCGCTACTGCCGTGTCCCTGGGCTTCAGCCCCGTCCCGGTCTGCGTCGTTATGGCTCTCTGCACTTCGCTTGCCTTCATGCTTCCGGTCTCAACACCGCCGAACGCCATTACCTATTCTTCCGGCTATATTCCTATCACCAAGATGATCAAGGCAGGCGTTATCCTCGACATCATCGGAGTGTTCGCGATCACCGTACCTCTTGTATATTTCCTGGTCAAGGCAATCATGGGTGTATAAAGGTTTACAAATAGTTGCTTTATGGTTAAGAGGGGCTGTGTCCAATGAGATTCAGCCCCTTTTTTTCATTTTAGCCGTCTTTTAATTATAAAATAATTAACTTTGCAAGATAAGAGCAAGAGAAAGTTTATTTAATTTATTCATAATGAGTGATAGTATCATAGAAACAGGTGGGAAGAAGAAGCTCAATGTCAAGTTTTGTATTCTTCTTCCGATCGTTCTTTTGGTTACGCTGTTCCTTTGGTGCGTGCCGGTTTCTTTTTATGGCATTGCCGACCTTACCGTGACCCAGCAGCGCGTGATCGCTTTGTTCGCATTCGCGGCGCTTATGTGGATTTTTGAGATTATCCCTAACTGGACAACCTCTCTCCTTGTGATTGTCATCGCCCTTTTGACCTTGTCTGACAAAGGACTTGGTTTCCTGTGCGATCAGAAGTTTGGCCAACTTGTATCCTACAAGTCCATTATGGCCTCCTTCGCCGATCCTGTCGTGATGCTGTTCTTGGGAGGTTTTGTCCTTGCTATCATGGCTGAGAAATATGGCCTTGATGTGACTATGGGAAGGGCGCTTCTGAGTATTTTCGGCACGAAGCCTAAGATCGTTCTCCTCGGCTTCTTGATCGTTATCTCGGTGTTCTCCATGTTCATGAGCAACACTGCCACGGCCGCGATGATGCTCGCTTTCCTGGCCCCTGTGCTCTCCACTCTGCCTTCTGACGATAAGGGCAAGATCGGTCTGGCGCTGTCGATTCCGGTAGCTGCCAACCTCGGAGGTATCGGTACCCCGATCGGTACTCCGCCGAACGCCACCGCTGTCCGTTTCCTCGCTGAGGCCAACGCTGAGATCTCATTTATGGACTGGATGGTCCATATGATTCCATATGTTATCATCATGATTTTGCTCGCATGGATTCTCCTCCAGTGGTTCTTCCCTTTCAAGGCCACGAAGCTTGTCCTTGAGATTCCGGCGAACAGAAAGGAAAAAAGCTGGAAGTCAACGGTAGTGTGGATCACCTTCATCGGAACAATCCTGCTCTGGATGACCGAGAGTCTCACGAAGATTAACTCCAACATCGTGGCTCTCATCCCGTTGGGCGTTCTTACCGCCTGTGGAATATTCACCAAGGATGACATCAAAGAGATAAACTGGTGCGTGCTCTGGCTCGTCGCTGGTGGTTTTGCTCTGGGAACTTGCCTTCAGGGCACGGGACTGGCGAAAGTGCTAATCTCCGCCATCCCGTTTGGAACCATGCCTGTCGTTCTGGTTCTTGTGGTCGCTGGTCTGGTTTGCTACTTCCTGTCCAACTTCATCAGCAACTCCGCTACCGCGGCCTTGTTGATCCCTATCCTCATCGTTGTGGCTGAAGGAATGGCTGATCCCGCCGCAGCCAATAACGCTGAGTTCCTTGCCCTGGGCGGCTCCAAGGCTATGATCGTGTTCATCGCTTGCTGCGCCTCTATCGCCATGCTGTTCCCGATCTCAACCCCTCCGAATGCTATCGCGTCTTCCACTGGCCTTGTGGAGACTAAGGATATGGCTAAGGTGGGTGTCCTTATCGGTCTGATCGGATTCGTCTTCGGCTTCTTCTGGCTCACCAAGATATTCCCATTCGCATAGTGAATATATAATCCTAATATTATGAAGAAGATATTGCTAGTAGCTACGGCTATTTTATTCTGCTTCAGCGCTTTCGCTCAGGAGGAACCTGAGTACGGCTATAAGCAGACCGGTTTCCAGAGCCAGCCTAAGTTT
>OMQO01000287.1 GCA_900313275.1 uncultured Bacteroidales bacterium | reverse complement strand
TGTCCTGCAGGAACGTTTTCGAAGGTTTGAAATAGCCTGAGGATAGCACCGATCCTTCGCAGAGGTATTACTCCAAGGCCAAATATATGGGCAAGCACTGCCAGGGGCAGGCCGAGATTCATCTCGATGGCCTCGGACCGACGATCCGTTCTGAGCATCACGGTAATATCGAATACCGTCGTTTGTCAGTTGAACATGGAGGGAAATTGACTGATGAGTTGTCTGCCGGGCTTCCCGAGCGTCGTCTCACTCCGAGGGAATGCGCTCTTATCCAGACATTTCCGCCGGATTATCCCTTCGTGTCCTTCAAAGAAGACAGCAAGCGTTTCAAGGTTTCCCAGTCCGGCGCCTACAAAGTTATCGGCAATGCTGTCCCTCCTATGCTCGCCTACAACATTGCCCGCCGCCTCCAATCCCTCTGGCCGGTCATATTCAAAGATTAGGTTTTATGGCGGACAGGATGACACCGGAGCAGAGGCATCGCTGCATGGCAAGCATCAGGGGAGTGGACACACGGCCCGAAATGCTTGTGAGGCGTTATCTTCATTGCCAGGGTTTTAGGTATTCACTTCATTCCAAGCGACTTCCGGGTAAGCCGGATCTGGTTCTGAGAAGGTATCACTCGGTTATTTTCGTCCACGGTTGTTTCTGGCACGGCCATCCTGGGGAGTCGTGTTACAGAAAGCCCAGCACCAATGTGAAGTTCTGGGAGGAAAAGATCCGCAGGAATAAGGAGCGTGACGCCGCCGATGTTGCCGCGTTGGAAGCCCTTGGCTGGCATGTTATTGTGGTTTGGGAATGCGAACTTGCTAAAAAGCGGATCAAGGACACGATGACCAATCTCGTTTCTGAACTGCGAGGTTATCTAGAGGTCCAGCATATCCATAGCATCCCTCTCTCTGTCAGGAAGCTATCTAATCAAGATCCATCAGAGTTGTGATCAGATTCTGGCGGTTGCCTTAGCTTTGACTGAAGCGGCTTCCGCGAAATCAGCGCCTGAGGAGGCGTAAATGATTCCACGGGAGGAGTTGATCAACAGGCCCCCCTTGGGGTTGGCACCGGCTTCTATGACTTCTTCGGCGCTTCCGCCTTGGGCTCCTACACCTGGTACGAGAAAGAAGTTGTCTGGGCAGAAACTCCTGATTTCCTTTAACTTATCCGCCTTTGTGGCTCCAATCACGAACATCATGTTCTCCGGAGTCGAGATAGTCATCATCTTTTCGATGACAGCCTGATAAAGGGGCTTGCCATCTATAAGAGCGTTTTGGAAATCTGTTGAGGTGGGATTGGACGACAATGCGACCACTATGGCGTATTTCCCAGGATATTCCAGGAAAGGAGTGACGGTCTCACTACCCATGTAAGGGGATAGGGTCACCGCATCGAAATCAAAGGTCTCGAAATAGCTTTTGGCGTACATCTTGGCGGTGTTGCCGATGTCGCCCCGCTTCGCGTCGGCGATTATGAATTGTCCGGGATGGTTCAAACGGATGTGTTCCACCGTCTTCTCCAAAACGGTCAGCCCATCGTGGCCGAGGCACTCGTAAAAAGCGAGATTTGGTTTGAATGCGACGCAGTGAGGAGCGGTGGCGTCAATTATCCGCTTGTTGAACTCCAGCACCGCATCGGAGACGCTCCTGCCACCCTTGACGCAATCAGGGATCTTGGCATAATCCGTGTCAAGTCCGACACAGAGCATCGACCCTTTCTTCTTTATTTCTGAATACAGCTGATCCGTCGTCATACTAGTCGTAATACTCATAGAACTTTGCAATGGACTCCATGCCAGCGAAAAACTGCTTTAGCAGATAGCTCTCGTTAGGAGAGTGGATAGTGTCCCTTTCAAGGCCGAAACCCATCAGAAGCGGGTCCGTCCCGAGAATCTTCTTCATGTCGGCAAGGACAGCAATGCTGCCTCCGCCACGGCTCGGAACCGGCTGGATACCATAGACTTCCGTCATTGCCTTTGAGGCTGCCTGGAAAGCTGGTGATGAGATGGGAATCAGGAAACCTTCACCGCCTTCGCATGGCTTGACATCTATCTTGCAATACTTCGGGGCTATCTTTTCGAGATGCTTCTTGAAAAGCTTCGTGATCTTGGCACTGCTCTGGTTGGGAACTAGCCTCATCGAGATCTTGGCATGTGCAACCGAAGGGAGCACTGTCTTGGCACCTTCACCGATATAGCCACCCCAGATGCCGCAGACATCCAGGCAGGGGCGGATTCCGATCCTCTCCATTGGAGTGTAGCCTTTTTCACCACGCAAGGCCTTGACACCGACCGAATCCATGAACT
>OMQO01000289.1 GCA_900313275.1 uncultured Bacteroidales bacterium | reverse complement strand
ACATACTGGCTCTGCTGTCAATCATGCTGGGTGTGATGAACCTGCTTCCGATCCCCGCTTTGGACGGAGGCCACATCGTATTCTGCCTCTACGAGATGGTGACCGGACGCAAGCCTAGCGACAAGTTCCTGGAGGTGGCGCAGATAATCGGCATGATCCTGCTGTTGCTGCTTATGGTACTGGCCTTTGGCAACGACATCCGCCGTCTTATCCATTAATATTTTCATTGATATTTCCGCGGAAATGATTAAATTCGCCTTTCCTTTCGAAGGACGGATTTAACAAATATTTTTTCCATGGGAGGTTTCTTCGGAACTATTTCAAAACGGGAGTGTGCCACCGACCTTTTCTACGGCACAGATTACAACAGCCATCTTGGGACCCGCCGCGGCGGTCTCGCCACATTCGACCCTGAACGGGGCTTCATGAGAGGCATCCACAGCCTTGAGAACGGCTATTTCCGCAGCCGCTTTGAAGACGAGCTCAGCAAGTTCACAGGTAATTCCGGGATCGGGATAATCAGCGACACTGACGCGCAGCCGATGTTGGTTAATTCGCATCTCGGACGTTTCGCCCTCGTCACTGTGGCGAGAGTCAACAACGCCGAGACTTTGGCCAAGAAGTTCCTTGATGAGGGCATGTACCTCACGGAGTTCAGCAGCGGTAAAATCAACATCACCGAATTGATCAGCTTGCTGATAGTGAGAGGAAAAACCTTCGTGGAAGGCATTGAGAATGTGTTCCGTGAAGTGAAGGGTTCCTGCTCAATGCTGATCCTTACCGAAGACGGCATCATCGCCGCCAGGGATGCCTGGGGACGCACTCCAATAGCTATTGGTTCGAAAGCCGGGGCAATGGCCGTCAGTTCTGAGAGCACCGCTTTCGCCAACCTCGGATTCACCACGGACGGTTTCATCGGGCCGGGAGAGATAGTGCGCCTGAGGGCTGACGGCATGGAACAGCTTAGGGCTCCGAATCCCCGGAAGCAAGTCTGCTCCTTCCTCTGGATATATTACGGTTTCCCGACTTCATGCTATGACGGTAAAAATGTCGAAGAGGCGAGATTCGCGAACGGCAAGGAGATGGGAGAACAGGAGGACATCGATGTTGATTGCGCCTGTGGCGTGCCGGACAGCGGAATCGGTATGGCGGTAGGCTTCGCTGCCGGGCATAAGGTTCCGTACATGAGAACCATCGCCAAATACACCCCTACCTGGTCACGATCATTCATGCCATCCTACCAGAGCATGAGGGACCTCGTCGCCAAGATGAAGCTCATCCACAATGTGGATATGCTCAAGGGCAAGAAGGTCCTCTTCTGCGACGACAGCATCGTCCGCGGCACTCAGCTCCGTGACAACACACGCCAGCTCCATGAGAGCGGAGCGAAAGAAATCCACATGCGTATTTCCTGCCCTCCCCTCGTGTTCGGATGCCCCTTCCTCAACTTCTCCACCAGCAAGACAGAGATGGAGCTTATTACCCGCAGAATTATCGGTCAGTTTGAGGGCGACCCGGACAAAAATGTCGAGAAATACACCGATTCCACCACTCCTGAATATGCCCGCATGGTCGGGGAGATTGCCCGCCAACTCAACCTCGACTCGTTGAAATTCAGCACGATAGATACTCTTGTCAATAGCATTGGTCTTCCTCGTCAAGACCTCTGCCTCCACTGCTTCGACGGCTCGTCAGCCTTTACTCTTGAAGAGGAAAACAAGTAGATGAAAGCGTTCTTTCTCGCCTTCTTGGTGGTGGTGACTGCCGCCACCTTATATGTCACCTGGCACATATGGCGGCTGGTCCCTTCCGGATGGTTCCTGAGGCTTTCGATCGTGGGAATATTCCTACTCTGGACAGCCAGTTTTTTCTTCGGGTTCGTCTTTTTGGAGAGCGTCCCCTACAGAGCCGCTATTCCCCTCTACCAGATCGGAAACACTTGGCTGATAGCGTTTTTGTACATTTTCCTGGCCTTTTTCCTGCTGGACATCCTTTCAGTTTGCGGAGCGCTGCCCAAAGGTTTCCTTAAAGATTCGTGGCCTGTGCTTGGCGGGATAGCCGGGGCGATCACCTTACTGCTTTGCGTTGGAGGCCTCCACTACCACCACAAGTACCGGGAAGAATTGACCATCACGACCTCCAAACCTCTGGAGAAACCCCTCACGGTGGTTCTGGCGAGCGATCTCCATCTTGGCTATCACAATCGTCGGGCGGAGCTGGGACGCTGGATCGACCTGTTCAATGCTGAGGATCCCGACTTGGTGCTGATT
>OMQO01000290.1 GCA_900313275.1 uncultured Bacteroidales bacterium | reverse complement strand
GCCGTCATCTTGCAGATGGGAGTCTCGATGTCAACATCCTCAAGCGGAATGTCTCTCGTGACCTCATAGCCCATCAGGAGCGATATCTCCTTCAGCAATTCCCTAAAGTCTTTTGAACCGGTTTTCTTGTCTCTCATGATAGTCAGCTTGTGCTGGACCATCGGGTGGTTGATTACATGCAATAAGCTCATGATAGAAGTGTTTATGAATGAATAATTTATAAGAATTCAACATCTGGCGAGGCTTTCTTGCCGAGTTTTTTATGGAAGCGTTGCATTGATTTCCGCCTGCTCTTCTCGATATGGTCCCTAAGCTTTGCCTCAGCGGACTGAGACATGTTCGGGAAGCGCTTGCGCAACTTGTTTATCTGGTTGATAATGAAAGCGTTCATGTGACGCTCTTTCTTATCGGCGTAGATGTCGTCAAAGCCGATCATTATTCCGGTCTCAATGGCATCTCCGAGCTCATCATTGACGCACGACCCGAACATCTTCATCGAGGCCGAAGTGTTGATGTAGGAGTTGACCAGCGGGGGGATATTCGTCCCGAGCTTCCTGACCGCGTCTTTAAGCGCCCTAAAGTCTTTCTTGATGTCGTTCTCTTGGAGAATCAGGTCCATCAACTTGGAATTGTCAGTCACCCTGATCTCCTTCTTAGGACGCACAAGGCCATCCTTGTCGTTGAAATGCTTTTTCAGGAAATGGATGATGAGGTTTCTGGCGGTCTTGTCGTAAGAAGGGTAGATCGTCATCTTCCCAAGGAAGTAGAGAGTGCCTGGATGGTTGAGGATGACAGAAGCTATTCCATCCCAGAGGTTGTCCATAGTGAACACCGACTTCGCTCCAGCTTTCGAGCTTTGGTAGTCAGGGGCGACGAAAGACCGTCCCAGCTCCATCACATGAGGCAGGTAGTCTTTTATGAAGTTATCAGAGAAATGGTACAGGTGGGACGAGGTGAGATTGGGCTGGCCGTCTTCTTTCAGAGAGACATCCTTGCCAAGTATATACCTGTAGCCTCCGATAATCGCTTGAGCATCAGGATCCCACACGATCAACTGGGAGTAAGGCTTCTCCATCATGTCGTACTCATCCAGGTCCATTGATTTCCCGGAACTGGCTCCCGCTTCGCGGTAGGACACCTCGCGGAGACGTCCTATTTCGCGGAGAGTGTTGGGGGAGTCCTTCCAGGTGACCACATACAACTCGTTGCCTCCCTTGTTGGTGTCACCGAGTTTTTTGTCTAGAGTCAGCTCAGCCTTGATCAGACTGATGTCCACCGGGTCGATAATCGGTTCCATATTGAGTTCGTTGTATATACTAATCCATCAGCTTCTTGTACTTGAAACGCTTGGGCTCCACATTACCCAGCCGTGCCTTCTTGTTCTCCTCGTACTCTGAATAGTTTCCGTCGAAGAAGACCACCTTACCCTCACCTTCGAAAGCAAGGATGTGTGTGGCGATACGGTCCAGGAACCAGCGGTCGTGGCTCACGACAACCGCACATCCGGCGAAACTCTCCAATCCATCTTCCAAGGCTCGTATAGTGTTGACATCCACATCGTTAGTCGGCTCATCAAGGAGGAGGACATTGCCCTCGTCCTTCAAAGTGAGCGCAAGGTGGAGCCTGTTACGCTCGCCTCCGGACAGGACACCGCAAAGCTTCTCCTGATCCGCTCCCGTGAAGTTGAATCGGGACACCCAGGCTCTGGCGTTGATATCCTTACCTCCCAGCCTGACCCACTCTGAGTTGCCCGCTATGGTCTCATAGACCGTCTCGTCGGGATCTATACTTTTATGCTGCTGGTCAACATAGGAGATTTTGACAGTCTCACCGATGTCGATTGAGCCGGAGTCTGGTTGCTCGATTCCCATAATGAGGCGGAACAGGGTTGTCTTACCCGCTCCGTTGGGACCGATCACTCCGACTATTCCAGCGGGAGGAAGAGAGAATGTCAGGTGCTCGAACAACAACCTGTCTCCGAAACCTTTAGAAACATCGTTGAACTCTATGACCTTGTTGCCCAACCTGGGGCCGTTAGGTATGTAGATCTCCAGATTCTTCTCTTTCTCTTTGGAATCCGCGGCCGCAAGCCTCTCGTAGGCGCCCAGACGGGCCTTCTGTTTGGCTTGACGAGCCTTAGGTGCCATCCGGACCCATTCCAACTCATGCTCGAGGGTCTTGCGGCGGCGGCTCTCCTGCTTCTCCTCGAGGGCAAGCCTTTGAGTCTTCTGGTCAAGCCATGAGCTGTAGTTGCCTTTCCATGGG
>OMQO01000293.1 GCA_900313275.1 uncultured Bacteroidales bacterium | reverse complement strand
CAGCAGTCTGCGTTTTAGGACTTTCATCCTGCCGTGAGCAGTTCGCCGAGATGAACATGAGTCCGTCCGCCGTTACCAACCCGGATCCATCTTACATGTTGACCCGCTGCGAGCTCCTCTTCGAGTTCAATGACTACACCTACTGGTTCTACAACCAGGCACTTTACAACAGATGGGCTCAGATGGGCACCTCCGGTGCTTACTCCGAGGGTTCCTACGGTGTCGGAACCGCAGTCAACTGGCAGACCAACTACCTGACGATGCTCAACTATCGCAACGATATTGACAACTATATCGAGGCCTACGAGCATCCCGAGATGAAAGCCTATTCAGCCATGTGCGGTACGCTTGCCGCCTTCCAGGCTATCTACTGCAGCGACATTATGGGTGACATCCAGTACTCCGAGGCTTGCAAATACAAGTTCGGAGGCTCCCTCACCCCCGCTTATGACTCCGTTGAGAGTCTCTACGATATGCTGATCAGTGATCTTGATGCCTATATCGCCACCTTCCAGGATCCAACCCAGATAGTTGTGACAAAACAGGACCTCATCTACAAAGGAGACGTGGCTAAGTGGGCCAAGCTTGCAAACACAATCAAGCTGAAGGTAGCTGTCCGTCTGTACAACAACAACCCTGACAAGGCCAAGCAGATCGCCCAGTCCGTGACCAGCAGCTCTGTTGGCTACATCGACAGCCTGGAGGACGCCCTCATTTTCCACAAGGCCGATTCCGACACTGGTGGTGACCTCGCTTACCAGACCGGCAACTCACTGTCAGGTTGGATGGGTGGATCCAGCGGCAATGTGATTTCCTTCATGAAGGCCGCGAAAGATCCCCGCGTGCGTTTCTTCTACACCAAGAACTCCTACAACTCCAAGATTGTCCAGTGCTTCATCGACAACGACATGTACGACAAACTTCCTGGCTACATCAAGGACAACATCGTCCTCGACGAGGAAGGCAACTTCAAGGAGTGGGCAGGCGACGGCGAGCCTTGGGTCCGTTACTTCGGTCAACCGATCGTGTTCACCGGCTCAGAGGAGTACAATGCTATGGTCGGTGAGTACTACGAATATGCTGACCGCTACACCGTCAAGGATGGAGACGCCTCCAAGTCTTACGGTATGTACTCCGCTTTCCAGGAGGAGATGGTCCGCGGTCGTGTTGACTTCAGCCTTCCTACCGTTCCTGGTGGTCCTGTCATCACTGACAATGAGGACGTTCCTTGGTGGGGCATGTACATCGGCGCTGGTGAGACCAACCTCTACCTCGCTGAGATGGCCCAGTTGGGTGCCGCGCTTCCCAAGTCCGCTGAGGCTTACTACAATCGTGGTGTCGAACTGTCTGTGACCGAGTGGGACTACATCGCGGGCAAGAACAAGATTCCTTACTATGGTGAGGCTTGGGTCACTGGCCACAAGTATGCCGACGACGAGGCCAGCATCGAGCTGAAGGACGGTGAGATCGCCGCCATGCTCGCCACTGACGCTGTCAAGTTCGAGGGTTCCAACTCTGACAAGCTTGAGAAGATTTATCTCCAGCAGCTGATGAACTTCTCGATCATGCCTAACGACATGTTCGTCACCGCTCGCCGTTCGGGTTATCCGAAGATCGGATCCACGCTTCTCCCGTTCGTCAAGTTCAAGGAGGTCGAGCTCACGGCTATTCCACGCCGCTTCGAGTTCGCTACTCCTCTGATCACCAGTGTCGAACATGACCTTCGCATTGAGAACCTCCAGAAGCAGGGATTCACCCCTGGAACAGCTCAGTCCGGAATGGGCTTCTCCACCACAACCGTGCTCAACACCGAGCGCCTGTGGCAGGACAAGAACGCCCCTCAGTGGGGTTCGCCCAAGTAAGCGACTACAATAAATGAAAGAAGCCGGCTAAATCACTTTTAGCCGGCTTTTTTGTGTCCTTGAATATATTCAACAATCCTTATTCTTTAACGAGCGAATAAAGATACTCAAACATCTTGAACGCGTCCTCAGCGTTTAGCATGGTGAGTTTGTTCTCCTTGGCATAGGCCTTAAGTTCCTTGGCTTGAGCTGGATACTCTTTGTAAAGGTCCTTCAGGTAACGAATCACATGCTCCTCACCTCCGATGGTGATGAAATAGGTGTTCTCATTCTTCTGCCTCCAGACTTCGAGGGAGTGCACATCCTGCTCGGTGGGTTTGCGGAAGTCCGTTATTGTGTAGGCCGTGTCGAACTCATAGGAGCGCAAAACTTCAACTTTCGCTTGCGTG
>OMQO01000298.1 GCA_900313275.1 uncultured Bacteroidales bacterium | reverse complement strand
CGGAAACGGTACATGTAGATCCGTCCGTAGTCCCTTAGCTCTTTGGCGAATTCCGGCGCCAAAGTGGCGTGGAACTTCTCCGGGAAGTAGCGTAGGGCGTTTCTCAGGGCGAGTTCCTTCTGTTCCTTTGTGAGGATGTCCTTGCGCTTCGGCGCATGGTTCACTGTCTTGTCATAAGGCTTGGGTTCCGGAAGCTTGTCTTGCGGAATCCCCTTGAGAATATCTTCCCTGAACTTATCCATTGATCTTACTGTTAACGATTTCCAGTATTTCCTTCTCTTCAGTTTCAGCCTTGGCGGCAAGGTTCTCCGCCTCGGAAATCAGCTCGGCGGCTTTGTCCTGGTCTTTCAGTCCGACCGCGTTGATCTTGACGTTGAGGCAGGCTCCCAAAACGGCGCTCCTGGCCGCGAGAGCACCTACTCCCGCGTCAGAAACGGAGTTGGGATTGCCTTCACAGGCCATCGCCCGAGCAATCTCGAAGACTTTGAATGAAGCCTTCATCGTGCGAAGGGGCACTTGGGAGGCATATAGTGTCGCATCCTCAATGGCTTGGTCCCGAGCGGCTTTCTCTTCCTCTGTCCCTTTCGGGAGGCCGAAAGCTGCCATTATCTTGTCGAAAGCGGCGGTGTCCTCATCGACCAGGGCAACTAGTTCAGAGACAAGCGCCTGGCCTTTCTCCGCCCAGTCCGAGAACTCCTTCCAGCGGTCGTCCCAGCCTCTCTTGTGGGAGGACAGGTTGGCCACCATAGTTCCGAGAGCGGCTCCCAAGGCTCCCATATAAGCCGAAATGGAACCACCTCCCGGAGCGGGGGACTCAGATGCTGTCTCAGCCGCGAAACCCTTTAGGCTCATCCTTACAAGCCGTTGTTTCATAGCGATTTCCGCTGGATCTTCCATCAGGTACTCAATGACTTTTTCTCTCGGGTTGAACGGCTTGAGGTCATCAAGGCTCATGGACTTGATGGCTATCTTCATGATCTCTTCTTCTGAGATTCCTAACGAGCGCTGTTGTTTCTCGAGATAGAACTTGCCGGCATCCATCAGCACCCTTTTAGGAACCAGACCGACTATCTCCGTGCCGGTCACTTTCAAGCCTCTGGCCGCAGCCGCGCGGCAGACTTCCTCGTAGGCGACATGCAGGGGAGTGGCCTCAATGTCTGTTATGTTCATCGAGACCTGGGCGATACCATATTCATCAATGTACCATCCGATCGCTTTGCAGCCTTTCAGCGTGCCAGGGATCCATATCTGGTTGCCTTCAGCGTCTTTAAGGAGTTTTCCGGTCAGCGAGCCGCCTTCACGGGCCTTGCGACCTTTCTCCCTAACGTCGCATGCTATTGCCATAGCTCTGCGGGTGGAAGTGCTGTTGAGGTTGAAGTTCACAGCGACAAGGAAGTTCCTGGCTCCCACATTGATAGCTCCGTTCTTGGCGACTGTCTCGTTGTACTCGGAAGGCCCGAAATCAGGTCTGCGCTCCGGATCGGCTATCTTCTCTGGAAGGGCCTCATATTCACCAGCCCTACAGACAGCGAGATTCTTTCTCTCCGGCTTGTAGGCGGCCGCCTCGTAGCAATAGCAGGGGACTCCGAGCTCATTGAATATCCGCTCCGCGAGTCCTCTGGCCAATTCCGCACACTCCTCGAGAGTTATTCCAGCCACTGGCACCAGCGGCAGCACGTCGCACGCTCCGGACCTCGGGTGGGCACCATGGTGCTTTCTCATGTCAATCACTTCTCCCGCCTTCTTTACGCCCTGGAAAGCGGCCTCCAAGACCGTTTCTGGGCTTCCTACAAAAGTCACGACCGTGCGGTTTGTCGCCTCGCCCGGATCCACGTCCAGGACTTTCACTCCTTCAACGGAGCCTATCGCCTTGACTATTTGGTCGATAACTCCTTTGTCACGCCCTTCGCTGAAATTGGGCACACACTCTACAATTCTTCTCATTATGGTTATTGGTTTTATATGATCAATGTGATCAGCATTATAGTCCAATGCGCGACAATCGCCGCCACAAGGCCTCCGATGGTGTGGGAGATGATCGCCTTGCCGGTGAGCTCACGATAGCCGAGGGAGTCAAGCATCGCCGTATGGGTGCTGAGGAAGCCGCTCCAGCACATTCCGATCGCAGTGAAAACGGCTATGGCGTTGCCGTCAATCCATCCCTGCGCAATAAACGCAATTAGGAGGTTTTTTATGACGGCA
>OMQO01000299.1 GCA_900313275.1 uncultured Bacteroidales bacterium | reverse complement strand
AGCCAGGGAATTTGACGCGAACAGTGCGGTAATATGTGACGAGACCAAGTACAAGGCCTTGTACGATGCTTTGGAAGGTACTGACACTAAGGTATTCGCGGGCATGAAGTCGGTCTGCGACCTGGTCACTTCC
Organism: uncultured Bacteroidales bacterium; assembly: GCA_900313275.1. Lineage (GTDB taxonomy): Bacteria > Bacteroidota > Bacteroidia > Bacteroidales > UBA932 > Cryptobacteroides. Next base: position 2,026 of record OMQO01000299.1, on the reverse strand, counting down.
GACAATGTGGACATAGTGGTCGCATCGATGGTCGGGTTCAGCGGGTTGGCCCCGACAATCGCAGCTCTCAAGGCCGGGAAGGTGATCGCACTTGCCAACAAAGAGACTCTGGTTGCCGCAGGATCGATAGTGATGGGCCTGTCCCAGAAGTACAACGCCCCGATCCTTCCGGTCGATTCCGAACATTCGGCCATATTCCAATGCCTGATGGCGGCTCAAGGCAACAAGATCAGCAGAATCCACCTCACCGCTTCCGGCGGCCCGTTCAGGACCTGGGAAAAGGAGAAGATAGCGGCCGCCACGAAGGACATGGCCCTCAAGCATCCTAACTGGAGCATGGGTTCGAAGATCACGATTGACTCAGCGACAATGATGAACAAGGGGTTCGAGGTGATAGAGGCGAGATGGCTCTTCAACACCCCAGTGGACAAGATTCACGTGGTAGTCCACCCCGAGTCGGTCATACACTCCATGGTCGAGTTCGAGGACGGAGCCGTGATAGCCCAAATGGCCTCCCCCGACATGCGGGAGCCTATCCAGTTCGCAATCGGCTTCCCGGAAAGGCTGCCTCTCGGCAACAAGAAACTTGATTTCGCCGCCCTCGGCACACTATCATTCTTCGAACCGGACTTGGACAAGTTCCCAGCCTTGGGACTCGCTTTCAAAGCCATGGAAAGAGGCGGGAATATCCCTTGCGTCCTCAACGCCGCCAATGAGTCCGCGGTAGCCGCCTACCTCAAGGATGAGATTCCTTTCTACGGAATCTCGGATGTTGTCGGAGAGTGCATGGAGAAGATGCCCTTCATATCAGAGCCCACGATTGACGAAATATTCGAGACAAACAAGCAAGCCCGCGCTATGGCGGACCAGAACATACTCACTATCAGAAAGAAAGCCTGACGTCAGATGGATGTGTTGATGAAAATTCTGCAAGTGATACTTGCGCTTTCGGTACTGATCGTAATCCATGAGTTCGGTCATTTCTCATTCGCCAAACTTTTCGGAATCAGAGTCGAGAAGTTCTACCTTTTCTTCGACATAGGAAACAGTAAATTATTCAGCACCAAGGGACGCTTCTTCACGAAGCTATTCCCGAAAGCGAAGGATTGGGAGACTGAATACGGGATCGGCTGGCTGCCCTTGGGCGGCTATTGCAAAATCAGCGGAATGATTGACGAGAGCATGGACACCGAAGCCCTGAAAAAGGATCCCGAGCCATGGGAGTTCCGCACCAAACCGGCCTGGCAGAGGCTTCTGGTGATGATTGGAGGCGTGTTGTACAACTTCATATTCGCCATCCTTTGCTACATCGCCATCATGGCTATCTGGGGCAGCACATACATCAAGAACGAAGGCAGCAAGATCTATCCGGACGCCCTCGCGGTCGATATGGGCTTCAAGGCTGGAGACCAGATACTTAGGATGGATGACTATGTCCCCGAGAACTTCGGGATGCTCCAGGCCGACCTGGCTCGCAGGAACGTCGGAAAGGTGGTCGTCCTCAGGGATGGTGACACAGTCGAAGTCTATATCGACCACTCCAAGATCGGAGAGGTTCTGAATTCTCCGGGGATGTTCGACCTGGCTGTCCCTTTCGTGATAGACTCAGTCATGGCAGGCTCTCCGAATGTGGATGCAGGGCTTATGAGAGGTGACCAGATAGTCGCCCTGGACAGCGTCAGCACTCCTTTCATCCAGGACATGAAGGCCTATCTGGCGACCGTTCCGGGAGACTCTGTTGTCGCTGTGATAACACGAGGGGCCGACACTCTATGCGTTCCTGTGCTGGTCGATTCGGAAGGAAGGATCGGGGTATATACTCAAGTTCCCTCCTACACAACCAGGACCTACTCAGTTCTTCAAGCCATACCCGCAGGATTCAACCTCACCTTCGAGACGATCGGAGGCTATCTTAGAGACCTCAAGCTCGTGGCGTCCCCAAGCACCGAAGCCTACAAGTCGGTTGGAAGTTTTATCGCTATAGGTCAAGTATTTCCGTCGGCATGGGATTGGTATAGCTTTATAA
>OMQO01000300.1 GCA_900313275.1 uncultured Bacteroidales bacterium | reverse complement strand
TGTTGTCCACGTCAGGCTGGCACCACTCGCCGAAATGGAAGCCCTCGTCCACCAGATATTTGTGATACGGATTGAGGAGGTTGTGCGGGCGGGTCTTCTGAGCGCGCTTTTCCACGAAGCCGACCCAGCGGCACATCATGTCATAGTTCTCTTCGAGGATCGTTTTGTCCCCGTACGCCTCATACAGCGCCCAGGGGACCAGGATGCAGGCGTCGCCCCAGCCGGCCGAGCCCTGGAGCATGTTGGAGATCATGCTCCCGGTATCGTTGACGGGCGCGATGTTGCGCACCAGTCCGTCCTCCCCTTGCTCGAGCCGGCACTCGCCCAGCCATTTGCGCAGAACAGGAGCGCAGTCGGCCAGAAACACCGCTGTCGGGGCGAAAATGCCCGCGTCGCCCGTCCAGCCCGCGCGCTCGCGCGTGGGGCAGTCGGTAGGGATGTCGCAGAAATTCGAGCGCATGCTCCACAGGCTATTGAGGAAAAGGCGGTTCACATCGGCCCTGCCGCATTCGAAAAAGCCGGTCTGCGCCATCTCGGAATAGACGGCGACGGCCGTGAACTGCGCCTCAGAAAGATCGGCGTCCGTCTCGATCTTCGCATAGCGGAAGCCGAAGATCGCAAAGTGCGGCTTATAAACGTTTTCTCCGTCCCGGCAGATGTAGACGAGCTTCTGCGGAATGCCGTTTTTGTTGCGGTCGCCGGGATCAAAATTCTTTTGGGTAAAGTTGCCGATTTCGTCACGAAGCATGGACTGCTTTCCCCAGAAGGTATCCATCTTGTGGCACTGAGCGGAGGTGCTGACAGCGTGGCCTTGTTGCTTGTCCTGAAACAACTGGACTATCGCATTGAGGCCGTACATTGCAATTTCCATCTGCGTGGCGAGGAATCCAACCGTGACGAAGCATTTGTTAAATCCCTCTGTCAGCAACAAGACATCCCCATACACTTAATCCACTTTGACACAAAAGAATATGCATCTACCCATCAAGTAAGCATTGAAATGGCGGCACGACAACTCCGCTACCAATATTTCGAGCAATTACGACAGGATATCGGGGCAGAAACCATCTGCATAGCCCACCACCGTGATGATGCCGTAGAGACGCTGTTGATGAACCTGATGCGAGGGGCTGGCATTCACGGCCTCACGGGTATTCATCCCAAGAACGGGGCTGTGGTACGCCCCTTGTTGGGTGTCACTCGTCAGGACATTGAGGACTACCTGCACCATCAGGACCAGTCGTATGTCACCGACTCCACTAACCTCCAACCCGATGTGCTCCGCAACAAGATCCGCCTCCAACTCCTGCCCCTTTTCGAGCGCATTTATCCCGGTTCCATGGGAAATATTGCACGTAGCGCCCATTACCTCTCCGAATCAGAGAAAGTCTATCATGCAGAAATCTCCCGTGAAATCGCCCAATGGCAAGCCATTGACGCTACACGCTACACGATTAACTCTGCACAATTAACTTCAGCACCATCGCCTCTCAGCCTACTTTATGAGTTGTTGACTCCTCTAGGTTTCAACCGTACTCAGGTCGAGCGAATTCTTACCAGCCTGGAAGGCGAGTCGGGTAGGGTGTTCACTTCTCCCACACATACATTGGTCATCGATCGCCAGTCCATCATTGTCGAGCCCATCTGCGAACCGATGAAACCGCTCATTATTCCCGAGCCCGGTCTTTACCGCTTCGATGAAACTGCTCAAATCCGCGTGGAACAGGTCGATAAGGAGACAGGCATCAGTTATGATCCTCTTATCGCCACCCTTGATGCCTCTCAGGTGCGCTTCCCGCTCACCCTCCGCACCACGCAGGAAGGCGACCGTTTCCAGCCCTTCGGCATGAAGGGAAAGAAACTGGTCAGCGATTTCCTCACTGACCAGAAACTAAATATCCTTGAAAAGCGCCGTCAACTCGTCCTCACCGATGCCTCTGGCACCATCCTCTGGCTCGTTGGCCTCCGCATTGCAGAGCCTTTCCGTGTCACGGACGCCACCAGTGTCTGTCTTCGTCTGACAACTCTCACGCCCCATGGAGCAGGACGAGTGCTGAAATAAGGAATCTTTTTATGTCTTCATTTGTTTCTTAGAAGCCTTCAATATCCTTTGCTGAGGGATAGTACCACCA
>OMQO01000303.1 GCA_900313275.1 uncultured Bacteroidales bacterium | reverse complement strand
AGTGATTTACGCATTTTTAGTTATTGGTTTATTTGTTTGTTCTTGATAATGGCTTCGCCTTTGTGCCTGCAGAAGCAGGTACAAGCCATACGTATGGAAATTTCATTTCCATTTATTATGCAAATTTACAAAAAAACTGACATTATTTTTCATTAAATTTGTACTCGTATTCATTTTTGACGCCCATGAGAGAATCTCTGCTTGGAAAAACGCCTGCTGAACTCAAGGAAGTCGCGCTCAAGGTTGGCCTTCCGGCCTTTGCCGGAAAGCAGCTGGCCGGGTGGCTTTATGGCCGCCGGGTGAGGTCTTTCGAGGAGATGACCAACATTTCCAAAGTCGGCCGTGAGAGGCTTGCGGAAGAATATGATCTCGGCCTCGTGACTCCATCCTCATGCCAGGTTTCCAGAGATGGGACCAAGAAGTATCTTTTCCCTCTTGGTGGGGGAGACGCGGTTGAGGCGGTGATGATTCCTGATGATGAGCGGAAGACTCTTTGCGTTTCCAGCCAGGCCGGGTGCCGGATGGGATGCAAGTTCTGCATGACCGGCCGCCAGGGATTCCACGGGGACCTTTCCGCCGCTGGAATCCTCTCGCAATTCATCGCCATCGATGAGTCCCAGGAGCTCACCAATGCCGTGTTCATGGGCATGGGCGAGCCTTTGGACAATTACGATAACGTCCTCAGGGTCATTGAGGTACTGACCTCCGACTGGGGCTTCGGTTGGAGCCCGAAACGGATAACGCTTTCCACGATCGGCGTCCTCCCTAATCTTAGGCGCTTCTTGGATGAGACCCGTTGCCATTTGGCGGTAAGTCTTCACAATCCGTTCCCGGAGGAGAGGGCCGCTCTGATGCCGGTTCAAAAGGCATGGCCTGAAGAGGCGGTGATCGATCTGCTCCGTGAATATGACTTCACCGGCCAGCGACGTGTCAGTTTCGAGTACACCATGTTCGCCGGACTGAACGACACCAAACGTCATGCGGACGCTTTGATAAGACTGCTTAAGGGACTTGAGTGTAGGGTTAACCTAATCCGGTTCCATAAGATTCCAGACGCTCCCTTCGACACTCCACCCCAAGTTGTGATGGAGAACTTCAGGGATAGACTATCAAACCACGGAATCACTTGTACCATAAGAGCTTCCAGAGGTGAGGACATTATGGCCGCATGTGGGATGCTGGCGGGCGAGCATAGGAAAAACACCCAATCCGGACAAACTGACAAGCCATGAGAAACACCGCATTGAAATGTATCATCGCCATCCTGGCGCTCATCTCAATTTCTTTCCGTTTGGAAGCACAGCAGAGCCATGCTGTCATCGATGCCGCTTCGGAAGCCAAGGACTTGAGAGTCAAGGTGATCAAGCATAGGTTGGACTCCATCAGGATAGTTGAGCACCGTCCCACTGTGGCTTTGGTGCTTGCCGGAGGAGGAGCCAAAGGAGCCGCCCATGTCGGAGTGATCACTTACCTTGAGTCTATCGGGATGCCGGTCGATGTGGTTTTGGGAACGAGTATGGGTGGTCTTGTCGGAGGAATATACGCTCTGGGATATGACGCTCCACATCTCGACTCCCTGATCAGGAGCATTGATTGGGACATGGCGCTCTCCGACAAGGTGCCGCGAGACTACCTTTCCTATTCCACTATCAAATACAAGGAGAAATATGTCCTTTCCTTCCCGTTCTATTACGACAAGAAGGAGTTCCTCAAGCAAAAGACTGATGAGTTGCAGTATCCCCACAAGGCCGATGAGCAGCTCCATCTTGGAGCCGACGGTGATGTGGACGCCTCCGGTCTCGTCAGGGACAACCTGCTTGGCAGTTTGCCCTCCGGAATGGTTTTCGGTCAGAATGTCAATAACCTGTTCAGCTCATTGTCAGTAGGTTATCAAGACGACATTGATTTCTACACAGATCTCCCTATACCTTTTGTCTGCGTCGCCACTGACCTTGTCAGGGGTACCGCGAAGATCTGGACCCTCAACACCGCTCTCCGTTCCACCATGTCCATCCCCGGACTATTCACCCCTGTCAAGACCGATGGAATGGTGCTGGTTGACGGTGGCATGCGTAACAACTTCCCCACGGATCTGGCCAAAAAGTGCGGGGCGGACATCGTGATCGGAGTCAACCTTTCTAGCGGGTACAAGTCATATTCGGAGATCAACAACCTCGGTGACATCCATGACACGGGAATCGACATGATGGGCCGTTCCTCCTATGAGAATAACATCAACATCCCCGACGTGACGATTTACCCTGACCTTCACGAGTATTCGATGATGAGTTTTGATACGAGGAGCATCGATGTCATTATCAGCCGCGGATATGAGGCGGCTGTATCAAAAGCCCGTGAGCTGGATTCATTGAAGCAAGTGATCGGCCCGGGAGTGAAGAGCCTGAACAACCCTGTCGCTGATGACATCCGTTTGACAAAGGTCTTGATCTCCGGGGTGGAGATTGTCGGAGTCAGCGACGCGGAAAGCGCTTACCTTCAGAATAAGATTGATTTGAAGGCTGGTACGAGGGTAGGCAATGTGGAGATCGAAGACGCTGTGGCCACAATTTACGCCACCAACTCCTTCGACTATGTCAATTATGAGCTTCTTGGGGACGATCAGCCCTACCGTCTGAAGTTCAACTGCAAGAAAGGTCCTATCAACAAGGTAGGATTCGGAGCCAGGTTCGACACTGAGGAGGTCGTCTCTGTGCTGGTCAATGTGGGACTGGGAGTCCAGAAACTTCAGGGAGCATCCCTGGATTTTACAGGTAAGGTTGGTACTAATCCAGCTGCCAGTCTGGTCTATTCCTATGTGGCTCCTCGCGGTATGACCGTCAACGCAGCTACGGGCATCCGCTACACCGATCGCAACACTTTCAGCATCGGGGACAACAACTTCAGGATCAATTTCTTCAACTGGAGGCAGGAAGTGTATGTCTCCAACATAAAGTGGTCACAGTTCTTCGTGAAGGCCGGAGTCAGGAACGATTTCTACAACATCGGTTCTGTCATGGCCGAGCAGGCTGCCGGACTTTATGATGTCAATTCCTTGAAGAACAACTACCTTTCACTATTCCTGGATGGACGGAATCGATGCATCTGGCGGCGCAGTCTTTTTTGCAGCAGGTGTATT
>OMQO01000305.1 GCA_900313275.1 uncultured Bacteroidales bacterium | reverse complement strand
ATAGCCACCCCAAGCTCTGTGAATACAAATGGCTTATATTTTACATTGGAGCCTCTGCCTTTTTTGTCCAAGGTCACAATTTGTGATCTTGAACAGGCCATCATGGCATTGTACTCTTCTATATCAAGTTCTATCATGAAATCGGCCGGGAATCGTTTGATATTGCGGCGAACCGCTTGTTTGAGTTCCCTTGTTTCAATCCCATACAACTTTGCCAGATCAGAATCCAGCATCACTCTCTGCCCACGAATTTCATAAATCAGGTTTTGGACGATCATCAAATCTTCGCTCATATCGCACGCACAATTTAGAACTGTTACAAAGATAATCAATAGCAGATTCCGGGTCAAGCCCGGAATGACGAAAAAGAATAGCCCGTAAAGACGAAAACATGAAAAGCTATCTGAAGTTTTTATCCCGCAATAAGTTATACACCGTCATCGAGGCGGTGGGGCTGGCGGTAAGTCTCGCATTTGTGATCCTGATTGGCTCGTATGTGGTGCAGCAGTACGAGGTGGCGCACGAGTCGCCGCAGTGGAAGCGGACGTTCGTGCTGGGAAGCGACGAGTTCCTGGGCTTGACCTATTGGGACAAGGAGGAGCTGGAGATGAATATCCCGGAGGTCGAAGCAGCAAGCCGCGTAGCCTTGCTGTGGCAGCCGCTCATCCGTGAGGGCGATTATCTGCTACAGTGCTCTGGAATGGAGACCGATGCCGACTTCTTCAGGGTATTCCCGGAATACCATCTTGTAGAAGGCAGTGCGGAAGATTTTGTGGGCAAGGATGATGTCCTCATCAGTGAATCACTGGCCAGGAAACTATCCATAGATGGAGGAAGCCTTATTGGGCGTACTATTAATGTGGATGAATCGGACCGTACCATTAAAGGAATCTTTGCCGATTTTGACGGGACCTTCTTTATGCCCTACGACATTATTACGCACATTTCGGGGACCTGGGCTGCAGCGCAGGAGCGGAACTTTGGCAGCATCGGCAACTACACGACCTGGTTCCGCGCACGCGACGATGCGGATCCAGCCGAGGTGAGGGGCAAAGTGAAAGCGCTGCTGCACAAGAACTACGACGCTATCTGGAGTGGGGAAAAGGTGGATTCCTGGAAAGCTTACCGAATGGATGAGGCTTTCTTTGCGACAGGGAACAGCAACGGCCTTACCCGTCAGGGTAACGCCCAGATGCTCAGGCTTCTGACTGTGGTTGTACTTCTCCTGCTTCTGTCAGCCATTTTCAACTATGTGAACCTGAGCCTGGCTTTGACGGGAAAGCGTTCCAAAGAAATGGCCACCCGGCGACTGCTGGGAGCCGATAAAACGGGCATCCTATGGAAATACATCGGAGAATCCGTGGCTTTCACCGCCGTCTGCTTTGCCGCGGCACTGCTACTGGCCGACCTTCTGGTCCCGATGATGAACAGCCTCGTTTCCACCAGCGATCCAGACGAGGTGATGCTGGGCATCGGCGATACCAGCGTGAGGCTATCCTTTATGATAACGCCCGGGTATATCCTGGCATACATCGCCGGTATCCTGCTTTTGGGCACCCTCTGTGGACTTCTTCCGGCTATCGTAGCCTCGCGTTACGAGCCCATTGACGTGATCAAAGGGACGCTTCGGCGCCGCAGCAAAATGGTACTGAGCAAGGTGTTCATCGTGGTGCAGAACGTCTTGTCGGTATTCCTGATTGCCTTGGCGCTGGTGATGGAAGTGCAGATGCGGCATATGCTCACCCGGCCGATGCACTCCGCAACAGAGAATCTCTATTACATTGAGTACTCTGCCCGCGACTACGATATGATGAAACTCTTCAAGGACAAGGTGGAGCAGCTGCCCTTTGTGACAAAGGCGGGTGTGGGGCGCGGTATCCCAGGGCTCATCAATATGACGATGGGCATCAAGGTGGACGAGGAGCATCACGTAGATATGCCGGTCATTCTTTGTGACTCCACCTATTTCAAACTGCTGGGACTGGAGGTGGAAGAAGATTTCGGCCATCCGCTCACGCATTCGCTCTGGATGAGCCG
>OMQO01000307.1 GCA_900313275.1 uncultured Bacteroidales bacterium | reverse complement strand
AGGTGACCCACTCGTGGCACCAGTGGTTGATCTCAAGTATGGCATCATGCAGCGACATGCCCTTGACCCTGTCGCAGATCACATCGGCATAGATAGCCCTGAACCTGTCCAGGTCCTCATTGTTGACCCTCAGAGGAAGGACAAAGTGACGGAACTCTTTCTCGGGAATGCCCCATTTCATCCTGTCCCTGACTTCCAGGGTTTTGTCCACGGCCTCCTCCCAGAATGCCCTGGGGTTGGCCAGGCTGTCTGGGATAGGCATATACTTGTATAGGAAATCGACATAACCGTCCCTGGTGAGGGGCTTGTAGGTGTTCTGGGCGCTAAGGGAAAGGACGAATCCGATGGCGAGCGCCAAGGCGGTGATGGTTCTTCTCATCTTGCTTGAATATAAGTTCGTAAACGTACAAAATTAACTCCAATATTTTATATATTTGCGATAATCGACAATAATTATTCGCATAAAATGAAACAGATAAGCACCCGGAAGGCTCCCGCCGCCATAGGTCCATACAGCCAGGCAATCTCTCATGGAGGTATTGTTTTCGTCTCAGGTCAATTGCCCATCGACCCCGCCACGGGAGCATTCCCTGAAGGAGGTATTGAGGCACAGACGAGGCAGTCTCTCACCAACATCAAGTCTATCCTCGAAGCGGCTGGATCCGGAATGGATAAGGTCCTGAAAACAACCGTCTTACTGGCCGATATGGGCGATTTCGCGGCTATGAACGGCGTCTATTCCGAGTTCTTCACCGAGCCTTATCCGGCTCGCTGCGCGTTCGCTGTCAAAACTCTCCCTAAGGGAGCTCATGTCGAGATCGAATGCATCGCCGCTGAATGCTGAAGACGATTTTCAGTAGGGTAGGGAGGTTCAAGACGGCCGCCTTACTGACCCCGGTCTGGACTACGGCCGAGGTGATTATGGGCGTGCTCATCCCCTATGTGACCGCGTCCCTGATTGACAAGGGAATTAGCGCCGGGAACATGGCCGGGGTTTATAAATATGGGGCCCTGATGCTCCTTATGGCCTTTTTCAGCACTTTGTTCGGAATACTGGCAGCCCGTTTCGCCGCATATTCATCGACCGGCTTGGCGGCCAACCTCAGGGAGGCGATGTACACCAACATCCAGCGATTCTCCTTCTCGGACATCGACAAGTACTCGACCGCTGGCCTGGTCACCAGGATGACCACGGATGTGAGCAACATCCAGGGGGCGTTCCAGATGCTCCTCAGGATCAGTTTCAGGGCCCCGTTGAACATGGTTTTCAGCCTTGTGATGTGCTTTTTCATCAATGGCCGCCTCAGCATTATCTTCCTGATAGCGATGGTGATCCTCAGCACCTGCCTCTTTATCCTGATCAAGCGCGCCTCCAAACTCTTTGTCAAGATATTCGAGAAATATGATGCACTTAACGGAGTCATCCAGGAGAATGTCTCCGGCATCAGGGTCGTGAAAGCCTATGTGAGGGAAGAGCACGAACTGAGCAAGTTTGACAAGGCGGCGTTGGGCTTATACAACCTCAATGTCAAGGCCGAGAGTTTAATGGCACTGAACCATCCGGTGATGAACCTGGTGGTTTACGGCTGCATCATAGCCCTGTCATGGTTCGGAGCCCATTACATTGTGGGAGGGACACTTACGACAGGTCAATTGACGTCTCTCTTCGCCTACATAATGACCCTGATGACCTCCCTGATGATGCTTTCGATGATCTTCGTCCAACTGACCCAGAGCGCCGCTAGCGGTAAGAGGGTGGCCGATGTCATCAACGAGGAGCCGGACATGTCCGATCCGGCCGATCCGGTTATGGAAGTCAAGGACGGCAGCATCGATTTCAAGGATGTTTATTTCGCTTACACTAAAGGTGGAGATTATGCCTTGGAAGATATTGATTTCCACATAGATGCCGGAGAGACGATTGGCGTGATAGGCGGAACCGGCAGCGGCAAGTCCAGCTTGGTTTTCCTCATCTCCCGTCTCTACGATGTGGAAAAATATTCCTCCATGCCCTGG
>OMQO01000308.1 GCA_900313275.1 uncultured Bacteroidales bacterium | reverse complement strand
TTATGGTAGGGAAGTGAGTCTTCACGGCTATCCTTTGAAGATCACCGAGCTTGCGGCCAATCTCGATGGAACCTGCTATGTGACCCGCCAGTCCGTCCACTCGGTGGCCGCTATCAACAGGGCTAAGAAGGCCATCAGGAAGGCATTTGAATATTCAATGCAAGGCAAGGGATCGAACCTCGTGGAAATAGTCTCCACCTGCAACTCGGGATGGAAAATGAGCCCTGAGAAGGCCAATAAGTGGATGGAGGAGAACATGTTCGCATTCTACCACATCGGAGATCTCAAAGACACCGGAGCTGACAAATAAATCGAAAAGACCATGACAGAAGAGATAATTATCGCCGGATTCGGAGGACAGGGAGTCCTCTCGATGGGCAAGATCTTGGCCTACGCTGGCCTGATGGAAGGCAAGGAAGTCACCTGGATGCCGGCCTATGGCCCTGAGCAGAGAGGTGGCACCGCCAATGTCACTGTGATCGTCAGCGACGATCCTGTCTCGTCTCCGATCCTTTCCAGCTACGACACGGCTATTGTCCTTAACCAGCCTTCACTGGAGAAGTTCGAGCCGAAGGTGAAGCCTGGCGGCACACTCATTTATGATGGTTATGGCATTCCGGAGCCTCCGACAAGGAAAGACATCGATGTCTATCGCATCGACGCGATGGATGCGGCCGCGGAGATGAATCTCATAAAGACTTTCAATATGATAGTCCTTGGAGGTTTGCTTAAAATCCATCCGGTCGTGGGCATCGAGAGTGTGCTTGCCGCCCTGCGCAAGACCCTTCCCGAGCGTCACCACCACCTCATCCCCAAGAATGAGGAGGCCATCCGTAAAGGCATGGAGATCATCAAAAAACTCTAGTGTAGCTCCCTGAAGGAATAATAGGCAGGAAGCTTATCTTTCTTATAGAGCCCGAGCCGTCTTCCCCGTCTCCAGTGACCGGAATGACAAGGTTCGGGTTCTTCCTGTTGTAGGCATTGTAAATCCCTATGTTCCAGATCCTTTCACCATGACGCTTTGCCTTGTGGTGGTTCAGCCCCAGGTCAAGCCTGTGGCTTGGCGGGAGGCGGAGGTTGCCCCTGTGAGGCATACTGCCGTCACTCTCGGGGAGTGTGACCGCCCCGCCAGATGAATAGGTCCAGACCGCACCGGCATCCCAGCCATGCCCGATTCTATGGTTCAACGCGATCGTCGCACTATGCCGTATGTCATATCTCGCAGGGAACCATTCCCCGCTGCCTATTGAGCCGTCCGGGAAGCGCTTCTCACTTTTTGCGAGAGTGTAACCTATCCAACCATAGGTGTTTCCGTAATTCTTTTTAAGTAACGCTTCAAGACCATAAGATCGGCCTATACCTGCCGCCACCTGCTCTTCCCAAGTGGAGAAATCGTCTATGAATATCACTCCGTCCCTATACTCCAGGACACCACTCATTGTCTTCCAATAACCTTCCAAAGAGAATTCCCATATGTCAGCTTTCCTGTACCAGACTCCGAGAGAGAACTGGTTTGAGGGACGGCAACTGTGGACGAGAGCTGGTGGATCTGTTGGGAGACTCTAGAATAACCCGCTTTGACCTGTGGCCCACTGTCAGAACCAACAGTGACTGAGACTCTCGGCTCTGGTGAGAAACGGGAGGATCCGCTTGAGATGTAAGCGCTCATTCTGAAGCCGGCACTGACCGTTATCCAGTCCTGGAACTTTATGTTATCCTCGCAGTAAACGGCTGACTCAATGCCTTTTATAGAGGTTTTAACCTGATAGGTTTCTCCGAAATCCGACTCCGGGGTGAACATGTGCCTGATGACCTCCGTCCCGAACCTGAGGTTGTGGTTTGGGAGACTTGTCATCAGCCAGTCCGTTTTGAACACAATGTCTTGAAGTCCGGTTTTGTAGCCTTCCCTCGATTCTCCAGGTGTTTTCAGGCTGGTATTCAAAGAATAACCACTCAACGCCGCAGTGACCTCGGATGTGGTTGATTCGCTCCATGACCTTTTCCATTTGACGGCCCCTAGTGATGTACCCCAAGAGATGTCAGTCTTCTCCTCATCCTCTTTGTAATAAAGATTATCTTTGCTATTGAAGTAGCTAAGTGTCAGAGAGTTATTGCTGTCTATCCGCCCTATGGCCTTTGCATGGAGATCCTTGAACCAGTAGTTTGCCGGTAGTTTGAGCGCCCTCATCAATCCATTCATGAGAAAGGTGTGCATTCCTCTCCCGCTGACTGAATAAGATAACCTTCCGCTCGCCAGTGGCCCCTCAAGATGTAACTTGTCGCTAAGCGACCCCAAGCCCAGACATCCCGTTGTCTTTTCGAAGACTTCACCTTGTGTGCTTATTTCCAGCACGCTCGAAGCCCTGCCACCAAACCTTGCGGGGAAAGCTCCTTTATGGATGACCGCTTCATGGACAGCCTCGCTCTGGAAAGGGGAGAACAGGCCAAGAATGTGTCCTTGGCAATGGACTGGGACACCATCGAGCAGAATCAGGTTCTCATCCGCCCCTCCTCCTCTTACATACATCCCAGACTGGCCTTCAGTGCCTGCCTGCACCCCCGGTAACAATTGGATGGTCTTGAGCAGGTCCGCTTCTCCG
>OMQO01000310.1 GCA_900313275.1 uncultured Bacteroidales bacterium | reverse complement strand
CCCAACGGGAACCTTTCCTGCCACTTGCACAACAACAGGCAGGCCACATCGATGCTAAGTTGCATGGAAAACAGTACCACATATGAGTAGGTTGGAGACGCCCCAAGTGAAAACACTATCCATGTCACGAAGAAAGCAAGGATGTTGAAAGATCCCACGATCAAGCAGAAGTACTTGATCCGCCCGGAGGAAATGATCAATTGCCTAGGAGAGTTCAAACCCAGGTCCACAAAGATAGTGCAGACAGCTACCCTGACGAAGGCTGGGGCATAGTCCGGGACATCTTTCAACCACAAATCGAGAAGATAGTCGCACTCGAGGATGAGCGGGAGTCCAAGGCTGAACAAGAGCAGGAACGCGATTTTTACGCCCTTATTGACAAGGTCGAATGTGTATTCCTTATTGCCTTCAGCATAAGACTTTGTCAATTGAGGGTTAAGCGCGTTGAGAAAGTTGGTGCCAAAGGGACGGAGCGTACCTTCAACTTGGGTGGACACCCCTCGCGCGGCATTGACAAGAACACCGAAATAATTGTTAGCCAGCAGGTTAATACCACTGCTGGACAGCACACCGGAGCCAGAACTGAAAAAGTTCCAACCCACGAAGTTCGACATCTTTTTCACTATGCCCTTGTCTAGGACAAGACGCCCTCGACTTTCGGAGAAATGCCGCTTGCAATAGACTCCGTAGGTGATACGGATAATTATAGCGACCACAAGCATCAGCACTGAATAAGTCTTCAGTTTGTCGAAGGAGGATCTCATCAGCAAGATGGCCACTGAGAGCTTCAGAAGTGCCTCAAGGATACTGATGTAAGCATAAGCTGACATCTTCTCATGCGCCAGGATCATGGAGTTGTATGGCGTGCTTAGAAGGCTCACACACAGGATACCAAATGAGCAATGAAGCACCCAATGGGCTGCCTCGACACGCTCCGGTGGTATATTCATATGCCCGTTCACCCGGCAGAGAAAACCCGGTGCGTCTTGTCGGGATCCCCCTCACCAAGAGAATACGCCAGGAACCTCGTGATCGCGGCCGACACCGAACCTGTCAGGATGGCGCAGAACGAGACGACGCCACCGACAGCATTGAAGGTACCGTAGTCGAACTCGCCTAGAGTGGAAAGTATTATCCTTGAGGTGAATAGTCCGATGAACATCATCAGGAGCATACGGACAAAGAGGAACACCGTGTTGCCCGCGATCCTCTTGTTCTTCTCGTAATTTGATGTTCCTCCTGACATACTCTCCTTTACTTCAAATTCTCAATGACACCAGCAAATTTCTCCGCCCATAAGTCCCACGAAAGCCGTTCAGCCACAACTTCTGGAGCACACTTCGAAAACCGTTCCATGTCCCCGTTCTCCACGCATTCTTTGATAACCCTGCCAAAATCGGCTCCCGTGGCGCCGACAGGAAGGAGTCTCCCGGTCTCGCCATCGAACACATAGTCGCTTACTCCCCCTGTGTCATGGCTGAAACAGGGCAATCCATATGCCCCAGCCTCACAGAACACAATTCCAGCGCACTCAGCCATGGTTGGGAGCAGGAAACAGTCCGACTCCCTGTAGAGTCTGCCCAGAAGATCGTAATCCTCAGGATTGTTCTTGTCAAGGAAACCATGGTTATTCACAAAAGGCAAGGATGCGATGCTTCCATCTAAAGACCTGATTCCGACAATGTGGAGAGTTGACTCTATTCCATTGGCATTCAGCCATTCACAAGCATCGACGGCGATCTGGCCACCCTTGCGGGTCCAATCCACACCCACAAAAAGGATGTTCAGTTTGCCATGAAACGCGAACTGATGAGGCACTATCTGACTGATGTCTATATTGGGACCGAGCCTGGCTATAGTTATCTTTTCTTCGCTTTGGCCATAGTCACGTACAGCGCTGCGAGCCACCCAATGACTGGGATAGACCAACGCCGCGGCCTTGTCCATCGCGGTTTTCTCTATCAAGTCCCTATCCTTGATGTCTTTGGGCGAGATGTCATTCCAGTAATATCCATTCATCAAACGGAAAGTGGCATCGGAAAGATAGATTATAGGTTTGTCCGTGTCAAGGAGAAACAAAGCCCCCGACAACATGGGAGCGAAAAGCACATCACAGCCTCCTATAATACGCCTGTCCAACTTCCGGGCGACAATCCTGCATTTCCACAGCGGGAACTTGCTCAGCCGGCCCCTCAGAAAAGGAAGGAACCTTTCAGCCTCCTTGACCGCCTTGAGATAGATTTTACTCAAGAATGACGAAGAATCGACAGGTACACGGACAACCTTCGCTCCAGTGCTCTCAATTGCCTTCGCCATCGAATACATCGTACCGCTAAGTACCCGTTTGTCTTCCAAAGGGTTGGCGGACATAAATCCTATTGTCTTGCCGCTCAGTCTCATCTGATTCTATTCCAATTATTTCCG
>OMQO01000314.1 GCA_900313275.1 uncultured Bacteroidales bacterium | reverse complement strand
ATATATGTTCGTAGGTTGCGGCGCAACGGGAACGCCCAGTGCCGGCAGCGGAGCAATAACCGATCATCGGGGCATTAACACATACATCATTGCTGCTGATGGAGTAGAGCTTTATAATTTTCATTGGACAAGTACGGAAGCAGATGATACAAGTAAGGCGTGGTATTTTGATTTTGATTTTAACACTGTTGATGTTTGCCCTAAGACTGATACTCGTGTAATCAGGTCCGTGCTAGCATACTAGTTGCTCTCTTGCATTAATCAATGACAAGCCCCAGCGACGTGAGCGCCGGGGCTTGTTATATACCCTTAGGGTCGCAGTCTGCGACCATAAACGAAAAAGCGGGGGAACAACTCACTATATTGGTGATAGCTCAACACTCCCCTGCCCATCATCGTCATTATATCTTGCCTAATTCGTCGGCATTTCCTATCTTTGCTATTGTCGGATAAGCCGGGTCGTCGAATCGGCCCATAATGAAACCAGGAGCAGGGCCACATCCATTCTGGAAGGCGCTCCCTTCACAACGAATACTTCTATTGTTAATCCTTCAGTTTATGGTGGATTCCTGTAATCCTTTTGTCCTGTACAAACAATATCAGAATGGTGGTAAGATTTGGTTAATGCTTGGGATTGATATTAATGGGTCGGACTATAATGACATAATGGCTATTGCAGAATGCCTGGCCAGTTGCGGACATTAAGTAAAAGTACTCCATGCCGTTCACTATAAAGATCCACTATACCGCGAGGTATATGAAGAACTTATCGGCACACGGTACTACCGAAAGTGCCCCGACCTTCTTGTTGATGGTAAACTATATGAATATGAGGAACGAATAATGGTTCCAATTTTACGATATCGCTTTTAGTTTTTCCCCATTCTCACCAGCCTGTCCTCCGGGAGGACAACCATCCAGTAAGAATGCGTGTTGTTTTCATTATGATCCGACTCTGCTGCTGCCTTTGCTTTCCGACGGGAAGAGAACACGCCCACTATGTCCGCCTCCCCCGCCTGGTCGCTTTTGAGGACCAGGTACTCTTTTCTCGTGCGTTCCATCCGCAGACCGATTAACTGCTCTCCGGATGATAGACGGCCACCGGCAGCTTCTCCACCAGGGAAGCCAAGACCTCCACGACGAATCTTTCTTCACCGCTTTCGGCAAGATAGCGGCGCCTCCTGAGTCTTCCAAGGACATGCAGGGTGTCCCCTTTCACAATCTCCTGGATGGGGCATACCGCCTTCCCCTCAAAACAGACGACATGGTGCCATGTGGTCTCGATGACGGCGGTGCCGTCCTTGGCCTGAAAAGCATAGTTCGTCACAAGGGAGAAGTTCGCGGAGCGCCCCTCCCCCGCTTCAGATATCCGCGTGGCTCCCACTATTCCGATGAGTTCCACTCTGTTAAGCTGTTCCATTGTATTGTTCTTCATTGATTTCAAGATTGTTATTTATGCCGTTTGATTTCTCTGCCCCTGTAGAACAGCTTCGCGTGCTCGCGCTCCGCTATCCTCAGGGCGTCCAGGTGGGTACGGCTGTAGATGATGCGGCCGCCTATATGGCTTTCCTTCGCGAGTCCGTACTTCTTCATCTTCCGGATCCATCTGTCGCCGTAGGCCTTCTTGGCCTGGTTTTCAGAGATGTCATCCTTCACGGGCATCACCTTCTTGATGATCGCGTCTGCAATCAGGTCGGATACCGCCTCCAGGTTGATCAGTATCTCAGTCACGCTCGGCACACCTTCCATAATCAGACGATATCCGCTTTATGAATCCATACATGTCCTTCTCCCCCGGCCTCATCCTGCGCCTCGTTGAGCGCGGACAAGTGGAAGTCGGCTTCCTCCCAGGTCGTGACGGTCTTTCCCGTGAGCTCCGAGATGCGTTTGAAGGCCTCTTCCTCGGTATAGTACTCCATCCCTTCGGATTCCTCATCGATGATGATCTGCTCCTTGAAGTACTGTCCGGACTCATCGTTGGTCTGGAAGATGTCCATCCCGAGTTCCTCTTCCAGGAAATAGATCTTCACGGAAGGGAAGGACGACTCGATGAGCAGCTCCACCTCGGCCGGGCGGGACCAGGCGTGCTCGGTGTCGAAGGTCAGGACTCCCTCTTCCGAGAG